>CAYVQL010000152.1:0-25495 GCA_964454135.1 uncultured Enterobacterales bacterium
GGGGGGGGGGGGGGGGGGGGGGGGGGGGGGGGGGGGTGGGGGGGGGGGGGGGGGTGCCCCCCCCCCCTGCAATATCCAGCGAGGGCCGCGTCGAAGGCCACGAAGACCAGCAGGGCGCTGGGCAGATCGGCGTAGGCCAGGCCGGCCTTGGCCAGGAAGCTGGTGCTGCCCAGCAGGAGCAGGGGCGCCAACAGCCCCGCCGCAGGTCCCCACCAGGCGCTGGCGCGGCGCCGTACGGCCAGCACCAGGCCAGCTGTCAGCAGCCAGTGGCAGGCGCGCGGCGCGCACTCGCCGCCCATGCCCAGCAGCCAGGTCCAGGGAAGGTGCAAGGCCAGGGGACGGCTGCCGTTGGCCATCCAGGGGCCGCCCAGCAGCGTCCCTTGCTCCAGCAGGCGGGCGGGCAGGGCCAGGTGGTAGTAGAGCTCGTCGGTGTCCGTGGCCGGACTCAGCAGCGCCAGCAGGCCCGGCAGCAGGAAGAGGAAACCCACCGCGCCCTCGGGCCACGAGAGGCGTGGCAGGGAGACGGGCGGGCGCATCAACCAGCCAGTGGCCAAGGCCAGGGTCAGGGCAGCGCCCAGCGCAGGTCGCACGCCGAAGATGGCCGCCAAGGGCAGGGAGAGCAGGCCCCAGGCGGTCAAGCCCACCGCCAGGGCGCGCAGCCAACCCAGCTCGTCGTCCAGGGCGCGGGGCGCGCTGCGTTGCAGCAGGGCGCCGCCAATCCCTGTGCAGGCCAAGAGGCCCGCGGCCGCGGCCAGGAAACCCCATAGCCCCCGCAGCAGGGGCGCCGCCTGCAGGGTGTGGGAGGGCTCCAGGCCCAAGAAGGCCAGGGCCACCACCGCCATCCAGGCTGCTGACAGGGCCAGGCCGAGCCTGGCTGCGCTCGATGCGGGAGCTCTCATGGTTCAACTCTAGCGCAGCCACCGTCCGGCGGGGAGGCCGGGCGCAGGCGCAGGGCGTCACCCGGGGCCGAGAGCCGCACGGCCGGTCCGGCCGACATGGGGCCCTGGAGCTGCCAGGAGCCATCCTGCCAGACCTCTACGCACCAGCCCTCCGCGGGCCAGGCCAGCTGGTAGCTGAGCTCTCCCTCGATGTGGGCGCCGCGAAAGCCCCCCCTCTCGCGGCGGCCCTCCCAGGTGGCGCGCGGGTCGTCGTCGTCCAGCAGGATCCACTGCGCCGTGGCCAGGTGGGGGATGTCGTCCTGGCGGTAGAGCAGCCAGGGACCCCAGCGACTGGGCCAGCCCTGGTCCCCCGGGCCGTCCACGCGCAGGCCGTCGCTGCAAGCGATGTCGATGTCTCCGTCCGCGCGCTCCTCCCAGCAGGCCACGGGGCCCCAGAGGCTGAGGCCGGCCCGAAATCCGGTGTCGGCCTTGGTGAAGCTGCGCCGCCCGTCGCGCAGGTCCTCGACCCAGACGCCTTCGTCGTCCTGCCAGCCCACCCAGTGGCCGCTGGCCGCCACGTGACGCTGGTGGCCCGGGGCCTGGGTCAGGGGGCGGCTGCGCGTGTCCCGCTCCAGGTTCCAGGTCCGGATGTCGCTGCCCGTGCGCTCGCGCTGACTCCCGTCCACCCAGGCCATGACGGGCCAGCTCAGGGCGGGCGTTTGCCAGGGCAGGGGTTGGGCCTGCAGCAGCTTGATGCCCTTGTCGCCCACCTTGAAGGCCGTCACGCGCCCTTCCAGGAGCAAGGCGGCGTGCTCGCCGTCCACGGCCGCCGGAGCGATGGGCTGGCGAGTGGCTGTGCTGCGGCCGCCGCTGGGCTGGGTGCTGGGCAGGCGCCACAGGCCCTGGTGGCGTCCGGGCGCGAAGAGCACGCCGTCGCCCGTGGCAGGGGTCTCTGCGGCCTGCTCCAGCTGCAGCAGGCCGCCATCGCGCAGATCCAGGGCCAGCGAGATCAGCCCCTCGCTGCCGCAGCCCACGGCCCAGGCCCCGGCCAGGCGCGGGTAGCGGCGATCGCGGCAGCGCCGCTTCAGCTGGGGCAGGGGCTGCCGCAGCGAGGGAGTTCCCAGCTGGAGCCGGTCGTCGTTGAACGCTGGTTCCAGCTGCAGCGTGAGCTGCACGCCGTCCGCCTCCACCTGCAGGGGCCATGGGGGCAGGGCGACCACCCGGGCCGAGAGACCGTCGAACTCGTCTACGCCGTGCCAGCGTGGCGCGTCGTTATCGCTACGGGAGAGCCACAGCCGCACCAGTTCTCCCCACCCGGGGTGCAGCGTGCTGGCCGCGATATGGGCCGTCTCGGCGGCGCGGGGCGCCGGCGGCGCGTCCGCTTCGGGCACGGAGCAGGCCGCCAGCAGAGCGGCGCCGCTCAGCAGCCGTCGCATCCCCCCGAGTCCGCCCCTGCGCTGCTACTCGCCCTTCTTCTTCGTCTTGTCCTTGGTGCCGCAGCAGGTGGCCACGAACTCGATGCTGTCGGTGACCGTGGCGCCGACGCAGTCGGTGACGGAGAGCTCGAAGATATAGACGTTCTCTTCGCACTTCAGGCTCTCGGTGATGATGTCGGAGAGCACCACCGTGGTGACCAGGCTGGAGGAGTCGGAGATGGTGGCGCTGCCCTCGGTGACCGTCCAGGCATAGGTGACGGGATCGCCGTCAGGATCGGAGACGGTGGCCGTGTCGCCCAGGTCGAGGGAGACGTCGCTGCAGGCGTCGCATTCGTAGGTGTAGCCGTCCAGCACGCAGTCGACCTCGCCGCCGTCGTAGCTGACGTCGCTGCCGGCATCCACGCTGGGGTTGCTGTTGAAGGAACGTTCCTCGACTGTGATGTTCACTACATCGGGGACCGACCATTCCTCGCCGTCGCTGACCGAGACGCTGACCTCGTAGTAGCCGGCCACGTCGGCCCACAGCGTGGTGCTGCCGGCGTTGCGATCCTCGAAGCTGTCGTTGTTGGCGACCGATTCCTTGGGCTTCTGCTGCAGCTCCCAGAAGTAGCTGAGCGCGTCGCCATCGGGATCCACCGATCCGGTGGCGTCCAGCGGGATGGCGGTGCAGTCCTCGGTCTCGATGTCCTCGCCGGCGAAGGCCGTGGGTGCCCCGTTTTCGTCGGTCACGGTGACCACCGCCGCGTCGGGCAGGGAGTCGATCAGGCCGTTGTTGACGACCAGGTTGGCGATGTACGCGCCCTTGGTGTCGGGCACGAAGCTGGCGGTGGAGGTGTCGGCGCCGCTGATGGAGGCCGCGCTGAGGGAGGAGGCTTCGGGCGTGTCCACCAGCGACCAGCTGTAGGTCAGGGAGCGGCCATGGGGGTCGTAGGAGCCGGAGCCATCGAGGCTGACCGTGGTGCCGATCACGAGCACCTGGTCGTCGCCGGCGTCCGCCACGGGGTAGGCCTCGGGATCCTCGGCCACCACCACCATATAGTCCAGGGCGCTGTCGGCCTGGCCGTCCTTCACCATCAGGGCCAGCACGTAGGTGCCCACCACGTCGGGGTTGAAGCTGGTGGAGACGGCATCGGCGCTGTCGTTGCGCGTCAGGGGGGCCTCCATCTCGAGCAGCGTGGAGTCGTCGGGCAGGTGCTCGAAGGACCAGTGGTAGGTCAGCGGGTCGCCGTCGGGATCGTAGGAGCTGTGGCCGTCGAGATCCACGGTCTGGTCCGCGGGTTGCGAGATGTCGGAACCCGCGTTGGCCACGGGCGGGCTGTTCTCGACCTCCTCCGGAGCGCTGTCGGTCTTGTCGCCGGAGTCGCAGGCCGTGACCAGCAGCAGGCTGGCGAGCATGGAATGGGGCAGACTGGGCATGGCTGGGGCTCCCTGCAGAGGGCTAGTACTCGGCGTCGCAGCTGTAGGTGATGGTCAGGCTGTCGCTGTCGCTGCTCTCGCAGTCGCTGACCTCGAATTCCACCGTGTAGACGGTTGTGCTGGAGGAACCCACGGTGGCCGGGACGACGGCGGTGGTGACCTGGGTGAAGTTGGCGTAGGGCGTGTGGATCGCGAGCTCGCCCGTGGCCTCGGACCAGTAGTAGCTGAGCTCGTCGCCATCGAGATCCTCGGAGGCCGAGCCGTCCAGCTCCAGGTCCTCTGCCGGGCAGCCCTCGCAGTCGTGCACGCCGTAGGAGACCATCTCGCACTCGGACTCGCCGCTGAACGCCTGGTCCTCGCCGGCGTTGGCCGTCGGCGCCTGGTTGTCGGCCCGGTCGATGATTGTGTAGGTGACCACGTCGGGAGCTGACCAGAACTCGCCGTCGAAGACGTTGAGCTGGAAGGTGTAGGAACCGTGGATGTCCCAGGTGAAGGTGGGGTTCGCCAGGGTTGGGTCGTCGAACGCCGGGGCGCCGGCCGGGCCCGTGTCGCCCGAGTCGAGGGAGCCGTCGGCGTGGGATCCGGCGGGTACGGTGATCACCGACCACTCGTAGGCCAGCGAGGCGCCTTCCGGGTCGTAGCTGCCAAAGCCGTTGAGCGTGAGGTCGTTGTCGGTGCACGGCGGCTTGTTGCCGCCCTGTCCGGCGTCGGCGATGGGTGCCTGGTTCTCGCTGGAGGCGTCTACGGTGCAGTAGACCGGCTCGGACCACTGTTCGCCGTCGGAGACCACCAGGCTGGCCAGGTAGGTGCCGGACACGTCCGGGATCAGCGTGGCCACGGAGCCGTCGGCGTTGAAGATGCCGCCGGCGTCGAGGTCGGACTCGCTGGGCCAGGTGGCCAGGGCCCAGGAGTAGCTGAGCTCGGCCCCTTCCGGGTCGTAGGAGCCGCCGCCGTCGAGGTCGGCGCGCTCACCCACCTCGACCTGCAGGTCGCCGCCGCAGTCGGCCACGGGCGCCTGGTTGCCGGAGGAGACGTAGACGATGACGATGTCGGCCGGGGTCTCGGTGTTGCCGTCGGAGAGAACCAGCGAGACCACGTAGGTGCCCACCACGTCAGGGGTGAACATCGTGACGTGGGCCGTGTCGCTGTTGTTATCGGTCAGCAGCGACTCGTCGATGGCGGACTCCACGGGCACGGACTCGAAGGCCCAGACGTAGCTGTAGGAGACGCCTTCGCAGAGTGCGGACTGAGAGGCGTCCATCGTGACCGTGGATCCCAGGGTGAGGGACTGGTCCGGCCCGGCGTTGGCCTCGCCCTCGCAGGTCACCTCGACCGGGGCGGTGTCTGTGTCTTTCCCATCGCAGCCCAGCGCGAGCGCCAAGGGGGCGAGAAGGAGCAGGGGGAGCGTCCTGACGCGAATGGACATTTTCTGGCGTCTCCAAGGCTGGACAAGGCCCTCTACGTAGCCCTGTCCGGGATCGCGTGCACCAGCCAGAGGACCGGCGCTTCGCAAAGAGCTATCATCGGGTCTGCACGGTGAGGCTATTGTAGAGAAAGGATGGCGATGGCGTCAATGAGATCGCGGCGTTCCTTCTGTACGGGCAGCGGGCGGCACGCCTGCAGTATAGCAGCTTTGGGGCTGCTTGCACTCCTTTCTTGGCCTGCCTGGGGCGCTCTCCCCGAGACCTGGGTTTACTCCGATCCCATCCCATCGCAGCGTGCGTCGATGGAGGTGGGCGCTCGTTTCGACCACGGCCTCGTACCCCCCTTCAGGGCGTCGGAGCGCCAGCGCCTGCGAATGCCCTTGCGCGGAGCCTGGGCGCCCGCCGATTCGCTGCAGCTGGCCGCTGGCTGGGAGTGGCTGACGGACCTGCATCCCGACGGCCAGCGCGTGACCGGGCCCGGCGATCTGGAGCTGGCGACCCTGGTGCGCGTGCCCTGGGTCGGGGGCAGCGCCTTCGGACAGCGGCGCCGCGCGGGCCTGGCCCTGGGTTGGTCGGTCAAGCTGCCCAATGCCGCCAATGAGGGCGAGCTTGGCAGCGACGAGACCGACTGCTCGCTGCTGCTGCTGGCGGGCATGGACCTGGGGCCGCTACGCGGCACGCTGGGAGGCGGACTGGTCATCCTGGGCAATCCCCTGCTGATGGCCGCTCAGGACGACGTGCCCTATCTCCAGGGAAGCCTGTCCTGGGACGGCGCCGCTGCGTTGGGGCATGCCTGGCTGCCCGCGTTGCGCCTGGGGAGCGGCCTGGCCTTCAAGACTCCCTGGAATCCCGCCCGCTCCGAGTTGGACCTGGAGCTGGCCTGGGGCAGGACCTGGCGCCTGGGCCTGGCCGGCGGGCTGGGCCTGACCGCTGCCGCTCCCCAGGGCTGGGTGGGCTTGACCCTGGGCGTGAGAGCGCTGCACGGTCTGTGAGGGCTCAGGTGAGGAAGGAGGCCCGCCCCGCGGCTTTCGCGTTATGAGCCCCTCCATCGCGGCGTAGCGCCCTGGCAGGGGCGAAGTGCGGAGGAAAAATGGGATTGCTGGATATCATCTTCGGCGGCCCCGAGGCGCAGCTCGAGCGGCAGTGCAAGCGGGTCATCAATCGCAACGCCCAACCCGAGGATCGGGAGGCGGCGGCGCTCTTCCTGGCGGAGAATGGCAGCGAGCGGGCGGTCTACGGCCTGCTGGGTCGCTTCGACGTGGCCATCGAAAACCCCATGAAGGACGCCAACGAGAAGAGCTTCGTCTTCCAGCTGCTGGCGGAGCTGGGGGGCGAGGCCGTGCTCGAGCCGGCCGTCCTCTTCTCCAAGCGCTGCAAGAACATCGCCATGCCCCTGCGCCTGGTCGAGGCCGTGGGTGGCGTCGCGCCCTTGCTGGCGACGGTGCTGGAGATGCTCGATGTGGAGGCGGGCAAGGAGGATTTCAAGCCGGACCGCAAGCGCAACCTGTTGGTGAAGCTGGCCGACTATCGCGACGAGCGCATCACGCCCAGCGCCGTGCGCTTCCTGGGCGATTTCGACGAGGGCGTGCGCTACGCCGCCGCCCAGGCCATCCTGGCTCAAGAGGGCGACGAGGGGCGCGAGGCCTTGATCCTGGCCATGGCCAACCCCGAAGAGGAGTCCAACCGCCTGCGGGTGCGCATCGCCGAGATCTGCGCGGCGCGGCGCTGGCCCCTGGGCGACCAGGCCGGTGCGGTCGCGAGCAATCCCCCTGGTGGTTGGAAGGTGAAGGGGCGCTTCCTGGTGTCGGCCTGAGGCGCAGTTTGCGAGCGCGGGTGAGGGGGGCTTCCCCGTGAGGATCCTGCTGGTCCAGCCGCCGCGCCGCGATGGCCTGGACGCGGGTCAGGTCCTGCCTCCCCTGGGGCTGGCCTACCTGGCGCAGGCCCTGCGCGACGCCGGGCACCGGGTGCAGCTGCTGGATGCCCGCGCCCGGGGGCTCTCCTGGCGCGGGCTGGAGAGGCGGCTGGCAAGGGCGGCGCCGGACCTGGTGGGCGTCAGCGCCATGACCCCGGTGGCGGATCTGGCGGCACGCGCCCTGCGCCTGGCCCGTCCCCACGCCCGCTGGCTGGCACTGGGCGGGGCCCACCCCTCTGCGGTGGGGGAGGCGGTCTTCGCAGAGATGCCCGAGCTGGATTTCTGCTTC
Source organism: uncultured Enterobacterales bacterium (assembly GCA_964454135.1). GTDB lineage: Bacteria > Myxococcota_A > UBA796 > UBA796 > JAFGLY01 > CAYVQL01. Next base: position 7,356 of record CAYVQL010000152.1, read on the forward strand.
GAGGGGGAGGCGGAGCAGGGCTTCCCGCGCGCCCTGCGCTGGCTCGAGGGGGGCGCGGGCGAGCTGCCGGACGGTCCTCCTCCCCCAGGCCTGCGGCTGCCGGGGCGCCCATTCGAATCCTGCCCGCCGCCAGCCGTGGAGCAGCTGCCTCGTCCGGCCTGGGATCTGCTGCCCAGCAGGCGCTACCGGCACCTGCTGGCCACGCGCCAGCCCATGGCCACCTTCATCAGCAGCCGCGGCTGCCCGCACCGCTGCAGCTTCTGCGACCAGGCGGTCAGCGGCTCGCGTTGGCGGCCCCAGAGCGCCGAACGCACCCTGTCGGAGCTGCGCTGGCTGGCCCGCCGACACGGCGTGCGCTTCGTGGCCTTCTACGACGACTGCTTCACCCATGACTACGACCGGGTCGCCGCTATCTGCGAGGGCATCCTGGCCAGCGGGCTGGACCTGGAGTGGAAGTGCGAGGCGCGGGTCGACAGCGTGGACCTGGCCCTGCTGCGCTTGATGCGGCGCGCTGGCTGCCGGCTGGTGGCCTTCGGCGTGGAGAGCGCCTGGGCGCCCTCCCTGCTGCGGCTGCGCAAGGGCTTTGGGCGGGAGCAGGTGGTGCGCGCCTTCCACGCGTCCCGTCAAGCCCGGCTGGCCACCCTGGCCTACGTGATCCTGGGGGTGCCCGGCGAGGGGAGGGCGCACCAGGACGCCGCCCTGCGCTTCTGTCGCCACCTGGGCGCCAGCTACGTGCAGTTCTCCACCCTGGCGGCGCTGCCGGGCTCGCCGCTGGCCACGGAGGAGCACGGGCCATTGACGGAGGTGCGCGGCTTCCTCGACGGCGACCGCGTTCGCGCCACCCTGTCCGACCTGCCCCCCGAGGAGCTGGCTCGCGAGCTCAAGCGGGCCTGGGCGCGCTTCTACCTGCGCCCCCTGCCCGCCATGCGCCTGGCCAGGGCGGGCTGGCGCTCCGGCGCCTGGCGGGACGGCGGGCGCCTGGGGCGCGCCCTGGGGACCTGGATTCTCAGAAAGTGATTCTCAGAAAGTGATTCTCAGAAAGTGAGCTTCAGCAACCGTTGCTTGATCACCTCGGCCTGGGAGAAGTTGGGATCGATGTCCAATACGGCCTGGTAGTGCTGGATGGCCCGCGCCACGTCGCGCTGGGGGCCGTGGTAGATGTTGCCCAGCGCGTGGTGGGCCTGGATGTCCTGGGGACAGTAGACCAGGGTGGTGCGGAACTCGGCGATGGCCTGCTGGTAGTCGCGCTCGAGGAAGTGCAGCCAGCCCAGGTTGTTGTGGGCCTTGCAGTAGCTGGGGTGACGGCGCAGGGCCTGCAGCCAGATCTGGCGCGCTTCTTCGCCGTGCCCCTGCTCGGCCAGGGCGATGCCCAGGTTGTTCCATGCGTCCAGGAAACCGTCGTCCAACTCGATGGCCCGCCGGTAGGCGTCGATGGAGCGCTGGAACTGCTGCTCGAAGCGCAGGGAGTCGCCCAGGCCGTACCAGGCCTCGGCGGCCTGCGGGTTCTTGCGGGTGGCGTCCTCCCAGAGCGCGATCTCCGTGTTCCAGTGGCGATTGCGCAGGTAGGTCGCCGTGCCCAGCGAAAGCACCAGCACGCCCAGCAGCGCGCCCGCCAGGCGCGGGCGGGGGGCCAGCAGCGGACGCAGGGCCATGACCGCGGCGAAGCAGATGGCCCAGCCGGCCAGGTAGGCGCGATGCTCGGCCATGGTCTCCTTGAGGGGCACAAAGGAGCTGGAGGGCAGCAGCATCAGCAGGAAGAAGGCGGCGCAGAAGCTCAGCCAGGGGCGCGTGCGGAGCTGCAGCAGCGCCCCTGCCAGCAATGCCAGCAGCAGCAGGACCGCCAGGATGGTCCCCAGGCTGGCAGGCTCGGCGGCGGGGTGATCGTGAAAGACGGACTGGCCCACGGGCAGCAGCCAGAGCTGCAGGTAGCGCACGATGACCTGGGCCTCGGTGGCCAGCTGGGTCCCCACCGGACGCAGCCAGAGATCGGTGGTGAAGACGCCGTAGAGCAGCTTGCGGGCCACGGCGCCCAGCGCGAAGACGAGCCAGAAGGGCAGCAGGGCCAACCAGCCGCGCCAGCCCATGGGGCGGCTGGCTGGCAAGCAGAGCTCCAGCAGCAGCAGCGCCGCCGGCAGCGTGGCCGCCACCTCTTTGGTGGCCGCCGCCAGCAGGAAAGCCGCCAGCGACAGGGCCAGCTCGAAGCCCCCGCCCGCGCGGCGCCAGCGCAGCCAGGTCACCATGGAGCCCAGGTAGAAGGCGGAGCACAGGGACTCGGAGCGGCCCGTGACGTAGGTGACCGCCTCGGTGCACATGGGGTGGACGGTCCAGATGGCGGCGGCTGCCAGGGCGACCAGCATGGGACGGCGCAGGTTCAGGCGGCGGCCGATCTCCTCGCCCAGGGCGAAGACCAGTCCAGCGTTGAGGATGTGCACCAGCAGGTTGACGACGTGGTAGCCCAGGGGCTCCAGGCCCCAGAGCCTCCAGTCCAGCGCCCAGGTCAGGATCACGGCGGGCCGGCTGGCGTTGTAGCGCACCACCGTGGCCCAGCTCTCCAGCGTGCGGATGGTGGGATTGCCGATCACCTCCACCTTGTCGTCGTAGGTGAAGGCTCCGTTCAGACCGTTGGCCCAGGCCAGCGCCGCGGCGGCGGCCAGCAGGCCGAAGCAGGCCCAACGCAGGTTCGTCCAGCGCTCCTCGTTCATGACTCCCTTCCTGAGGTTCGCAGGACGTCCTCGTAGAGCGCCAGGTGCTGTCGCGCGACGCGCGGCCAGGAGAAATGGCGCCGGATGTAGGCCCGCCCGCGTTCCACCATGGCGTTGGCGGTCGCCCGGTCCGCCAGCAGGGTGCTGATGCGGCTGCGCAGCGCCGCCACGTCTCCGTGCGGCACCAGCAGGCCCGCGCCCGCGCCATGGATCAGCTCACCGCAGCCGCAATCGTCACCCACCACGGCTGGTGCGCCCGACAGGAGCCCTTCGAAGGGGACCAGGCCGAAGACCTCGTCGGTGCTGGGATAGACCAGCACGTCGGCGTCCACCAGCAGGCCGATGCGCTCGGCGCCTTCCAGCAGGCCCAGGAAGTGCACGGGCGAGCCGGGATCCAGCTGGGCCCGTGCCGTGGCCCCGGCACCCATGTCGTTGCCGCCGATCACCAGCGCCGCGCCTGCGGGAGGATCCTGGCGGAAGGCGGCCACCAGGTGCTCCACGCCCTTGCGCGGCGAGAGCTGGCCCAGGTACACCACCACGGGGCGATCGGGAGGGATGCCCAGGCGCCGCCGCACGGCGCCCCTCGGCGGCAGCGGTGAGAACTCGCCCAGGTCGAGGCCGTTGGGGATGCGCTCCAGCCGCTCGGCTGGGATGCCGGCCGCCAGGTGCTGGCGCCGTTCGGCTCGGCTGACGACGACGCAGCGCGCCGCGTTGCGTGGAATCGGCCCCGCCACCAGCGCGTCCCACAGAAGCTTGACTCTTTGTTTTCGTTCGTGCCGCAGCAGGGTGCCGTTGGCGGTCAGCACCGTGGGAATCCCCTGACGTCGTGCGTGGATGTCGGCGCCGCTGTTGAGCAGGTGCCGGTGGCCGTGCAGGTGGATCAAGTCGGGACGACCGACCCGATGCAGGGCGCGCCGCAGGCCCATGGGCAGGAAGAGCTGGTGGCGGTAGGCCATCCAGTTGGAGAGGTTCCGGCAGCAGTGCACCTGCATGCCGTTCACCTCGCGCTGCCGGGGCACGTCGGCGCGGCTGCGCCCGTCGAGGGCGTCGGTGGTCAGGACGCTGACCTGCACGCCCAGGTCAGCCAGGGCCCGGCCGAGGCCGTAGACGATGCGCGGGATGCCGCCATAGGCCCAGGTGGGGGGGAAGTAGGGAGTGACCTGGAGGACGTGCACGTGGGGGCTCCTGCGCCCACGGGTTCTCGGGCGGCTGCGGAGTGGTCGGTCGAGACGCCGGGACGAGGTTGACCGACCCACCCGGGTCCATTAGCATGGCCGCGCCCGCGAGGTGCGGAACCCTCTCGGTGCTGCTCGATTCGGAGGTCCGATGAAGCGGATTTCGGCATTCTGCTCGCTCGTCGCTGCCGGCTGGTTGGCGTCCGGATGCGGACCGAACTGCCAGTCCACCTGTGACCGGCTCTATTCCGGCACGGGTGATTCCTGCGACATCCAGCGTCCTGGAACCACGCAGACGGAGCTGAAGACCACGTGCCAGAACAAGTGCGAGGAAGCGTTGTCACAGCCAGGGGAGCTCGAAGGCTACGATCCGGACGAACCCCAGGGCAGCAGCGCCAGCGTAACCCTCGAAAACGAGAAGCAGGCCGCCGTGTGGATGGACTGCGTGGCGGAAACCGCCTGTGAAGATCTCAACCTCTATTGTGCGCCTATCTGGTAGCTCGCTGCTGTTCGCCCCCTTGCTGATCAGTGTCGTGGGGTTGCAGGCCTGCCATCCCAGCTGCAAGAGCGTCTGCAAGAAGCTGCTGGAGTGCGAAGAAGTGGAGACCTGGCGGGTCTCCCTGGACGAGTGCGAGGAGTCCTGCAAGCGGGAAGAAGCGCTCTACGAGTCCTGGGAGGACTACCAGGTGCGCGACCGCTTCTACGATCAGCTGGACTGCATCGTCGATGAGGAATGCCAGGCCGTGGCCGATGGTGTCTGCTACGACGAGGAGCTCTTCCTCTTCTGATTTGCCAGGCGTCGGGTCCGCCGGGTGCCGTAACTACCGGGTGCCGGAACTACCTGGCGCCGGACCTACCAGGCATCCAGGCCCGCACCGAAGAAGTTGAGCCCGTTGTACTCCGCCGCGTTCTCGCCGTAGGAGCGGATGGACTCTTCGGTGACGAAGTAGGTGGCGTGTTCGCCGTAGCGGCGAGAGAAGTAGACCTTGCCGGCCAGCCCCGTGGCGAAGCGGAAATCCAGCCGCGCCAGGTTCTCGTCGTGCCTCGAGGTGAGCAACGCGCTGCAGACGGGGCAGTGGAACTCCACCATGTCGCCCCGCTGCAGTGGAAACTCGTCAGAGACGATGGCCTTGTAGTTGCCAGGCTGCGGCGAGAGCAGGACCAGACCGCGCTGCTCGCGCCGGTAGGCCGTGAGGATGATCTTCACGTTGGGATTGAGGTTGGCCTTGCACCGTGGACAGGCGTAGTTTCTCTTCATCGCGTCGTCTCCATCGGGCTTGAGGTGGGAGACTATCGAGAGAAAGGGGTCTTGACCAGCCACGATGCGGCGCAGCGAGCCTCGCGTCCGGCCTGCAGGCCCCGGCCCATGGCCCGTGCCATGGCCACAGGATCCTCCGCCCGCAGCAGACCTCCTCCCACCAGCGCGCCGTAGCATCCCAGCTCACCCAGCCGCGCCAGCTGAGAGGGCGTCTCGAATTCTCCCGCCCCGATCACGGGCACGCCCGCCGTGCGCACGATGGTCTCCAGCTGGGTCCGGCCGCAGCGCGCAGGGAGGCGCGGAGCCAGGGCGACGCAGCCCAGCTGGGCCAGGCGCTGACAGGCCAGGGGATCGTCCCGGCAGAGCGCCACCAGCTGCAGGCCCTGCCCGCGCAGGGCACGGGCGGCCTCGAGCGCGCCCTCGGTGTCGGGCTGCCGGCCCTGGGCGTCGATGGCCACTTCCAGCAGCACGCGCTCGGCGCCGAGCAGCTCGCGAGCCAGCAGGGCGGTCTCCACCGCGTCATCGGGTGTGCAGCTGCCCGCGGTGGAGGGCAGCAGCTCCACCTGATCCAGGGGCAGCTGCGCCAGGGCGCCAAGGGGATCGCCGGCGTCCAGGGCCCGCAGCGGGACGACCCATAGCCCCAGCTCGGGGGCACGCAGCAGCTCGGGCAGCCGCGCGTGGTCGGGATCTCTCTGGTCAAGCCACAGGCCGGGAGCCTGCAACCAGGCGGGGACGCTCATGGCGCTGAAGATCCCGCGCGCTTCGGATGGTAGACCACATGGGGCAGGCGCTCGAAGTGCCCATCCGACGTGACCAGCAAGGCGCGCTCCTCCTGGGCGTGCGCGTAGATGAAGGCGTCGGCCATGGCAAGCCGGTGCTGGGCAGCGAGGTCGGCGGCCAGCAGCGCGACGCTCGTGCTCAACACGCGGACATGGCCTTGCTTCATATGGGCCACGGCCAGCAGGGCCTGGTCTTCGTCTCCCTCACGCCGGATCCAGCGGTAGACCTCGTAGATCACGACGGTGGGCACGAGCAGCGACTCCGCCTGTACGAGCAAGGGCGCGTAGACATCCGCCAGCGCTCCGTCGGCCAGATACTCGATCCAGCCGCAGCTATCCACCAGGGTCACGGCCTGTCGCTCCGGTCGCGTATGGCCGCAGTGTCGGCCCCGCGGAGCATTCCCCGCAGATCCTGGATGCGTCCCAAGGGCACCAGTGAGACCACCTGGCCTCTCGAGACTACCGCCAGGCGTTGGCCGGGCTGCAGCCCGAGCCGATCCCGATGGGCCTTCGGGATGACGATCTGGCCTTTCGTGCTCAGGGTGACCGTGTCCACTGGTCTTACCTTTCCGTGATCGTTGCTGTATCGGTAAGATACTCGGGGTCCTGCCGCTATGCAAGCTGCGGCGCCGCTCCAAGAGGATTAGGCCTTCTGCAATGTTGATCTTCGCCCACGGTTTGGAGAGCGGCCCCCAGGGCAACAAGTCGCGCCTGCTGGCTGGGCTGGGCGGCCCCTTCGTCGCCCCGGATTGCCGCGGCATGGTCCTTCAGGCGCGCTGCGAGCTGCTGGAGCGCGTCACTCGTCCGGGCGGGGTGCTGCTCTGCGGCTCCAGCTACGGCGGCCTGGTGGCCGCCCTGCTGGCGGCGCGTCATCCCGAGCGCTTCACGGGCCTGGTGCTCTGCGCTCCTGCCCTGGAGCGGGTGGAGCCGCCCAACCTGGATCCCGGCGCGCTGAAGGCGCCTCCAGGCCTGCCCACGGTCATCATCCACGGCCTGCAGGACACGGTGGTGCCGCTGGCGGGCAGTCGGCGCTACCGGGATCGCTCGGGTTCGCACGTGATCTTGCACGAGGTGCAGGACGATCACCGCCTGTCTGGCTCCTGGGATCTCCTTGTGCGGGTCGTGGGCGACCTGGGGCGTTGACCCCTTGCGGATACCGCGGGTATACTGCTTTGCGGTCGAAAAGAGGCCGAGAACTGTCTGAAAGCGTTTTTCTACCAGGCTTTTCGAGAGTGCATCATGTTCAGCTCCCGATTTTCCCGTCACGTCCTGCTTCTTTCCTTGCTGAGCCTGCTCGGAGCGTTGCTCTGGGCATGTCAGGGCGATGACGAGGCGGGGAGCGATGTGGGCGCGGGCTCCATCTCCCTCGACGTCCATCCGCCCACGGGCGGCCTGGGAACCACGCTGACGGTCTCCATCGCCGCCACCCAGTCGGCCTTTGATTTCGAATCCACGTCCGTGGACTTCGGCGAGGGCATCCAGGTGCTGGAGGTGGCTGTGCAGGACGCCTGGAACATCGACGCGCAGATCGAGATCGATCGCGACGCCGAGCTGGGCACGCGAGACGTGCTGGTGGACTCGCGCGGCCGCAGCCGCACGGCCGAGGAGTCCTTCACCGTGGTGGAGGAGTCCTTCACCATCTCCCCGGACTACGGCATGCTGGGCGCCTCGGTGGAGGTGGAGATCGTCGGCGCCAACACCTCCTGGGAAGACGGCGTCACCTGGCCCAGCTTCGGCGACGGCATCGACATCTTGAGCTTCACGGTCTACACCCCCACCCTGGCCCAGGCCACGCTGTCGGTGGCGGCCGACACCTACGCCGGCATGCGCGACGTGCTGATGGAGAGCGGCCCCGACGTGGTGGTGCTCTACGACGGCTTCCAGGTGGATCGGGCCGGCGTGGCCGCCAGCTTCGATCCTGCCGAGGCCGAGCAGGGCGACACGGTGGTCTTCACCGTGGAGGCCCGCGGCACAAACTTCGTGGCCGGCGAGACCGAGCTCTTCTTCATGCGCCAGGGCGAGGAGTCCAACGACATCCAGGTGGACACCCTGGAGGTGCTGGACGCTACGAACCTCTACGGCACCATGACCCTGTCCAACGCCGCCGTGACCGGCTTCCGCGACGTGCTGATCACCACGCCGGAAGAAGGCGTCATGATCCCCGACGCCTTCGAGGTGATCGACGGCCCCTGGGATCTGTCCGAGGTGGCCGTGTCCATCGCCTTCTACATCGTGCGTGGCGTGGACAACTCCAGCTGCGTGGTCTACGAGGACGTGGTGGCCTACGTCTGGTTCTACATCCCGCTGGACCCGCCCTGCGGCAGCGGCAGCATGTCCATGATGGACAGCCCCCAGCCCTACGACATCAACGGGGTCTTCGTCTATCCCCCGGCCAGCAAGACGGCCGAAGAAGACTGCCCCATCCCCAGCAGCATCCCGGCCGGCGACTACGTCTGGTTCGAGAGCGACGTCAACACTGTCACCCTGGATCGCGTGGAGGACGCCGGCACGGGCCAGATCTTCTACTGGGGCTACGACCTGACGGCCGCGGACTACGCGGCCGGCAACTGGTACGACCTGCACACGCAGGGCGAGGAAGGGGGCCTGGGCGAGTACCTGCTGGAAGAGGTGCAGCCCACCGTGCCCGCGGACTGGGAGCTGCTGTCCCCGGCCCTGTGCCAGGACTACACCCACAGCCGCGCCGAGGACTTCACCTACACCTGGACCCCGGCCCAGACCTACCCCGACGCCTTCTTCCTGACCGGCATCCCGGGCACGCTGGAGTCCACCGGGGACGGCTGCTACGCCGGCAGCATACCCTGGGACGACGGGGAGCATACCTACACCTCTTCGGAGCTGTCCCAGCTGGCGGCCGAGCCCACCAGCTTCTGGGCCACCAGCTACATCGAGGGCCCCACCTTCGGCCTGCCCGACAGCATCTACCAAGGCACCGAGACCGAGTCGTACATCTACCTCTCGGCCAGCCTGAACCTGGAATAGGGGGCAGCGATGTTTGCCTATCTGCTGGGCGCGCTGCTGGGCTGCGCCCCCGAGAACACGGTGGTGGAGATCCCCATCGACGCCATCGCCGTGGCCGCGGGCGACTACGATCGCGTGGAAGAGGTCCTGCTGCGGGGCCTGGTCAACTACCAGCTCTACGAGGGCTATATCGTCGGCGCCAGCTACGACGAGACCATCGAGGCCGACGACATCGTGCTGGAGGTGGAGGACCTGCTGAAGGAGGACGAGCTGGAGACCTTCGGCGCCGTCTTCGTCAACAGCGGCACCCGCGGCCTGGGCGAGTACGTCTACAACGGCATCGAGCGCGACGACGGCCTGGTCAGCGACGAGCAGGTGATCGCGGCGGTCAGCGACTGGGTCTCGGGCGGGGGCGTGCTGGTGGTCAGCGACTGGGCCTACGACCTGGTGGAGGCCTGCTGGCCCGACGCCATCGAATTCGTCGGGGACGAGACGCTGCTGGACGACGCCCAGCGGGGCTCCCGCGGCTCGGTCTCGGCCACGGTGCGCGAGGCCGGCTTGCAAGAGACCCTGGGAGAGACGGTGATCGCCCTGGAGTACGATTTCTCCCATTGGGCGCTGATCGACTCGGTGGCCGACCATGTGCAGATCCACCTCTCGGGCGATGCGGTCTACCGGGCCTCGGAGGCGGAGGGCGAGGTCACGCTGCGCGATCTGCCGCTGCTGGTGAGCTTCGAGTCGGGCAACGGGCAGGTGGTCTTCTCCACCTTCCACTGGCGAGTGCAGAACAACTTCGTAGCGGACAGCCTGCTGTTCTCCGTGGTGGATGGCTTGTACGAGGGCGCGGGCGAAGAACAGGGAGATACTGGTGAATAGAGCGACTTTCTTGCTCGGGCTGCCGGTCTTGTCGGGCGTGACAGGCTGCACCGAGTACCACTACACCACGGAGGTCCAGAAGGACGTCTTTCAGCAGAGTCGCCGCAACACGGTGGACGTGCTGATGGTGGTGGACAACTCGGGCTCCATGGCCGAGGAGCAGGCCAAGCTGGCTGCCAACTTCCAGTCCTTCATCCAGTTCTTCCAGGATGTGGAGTCCGACTACCGCATCGGGGTGATCACCACCGACATGTACGACGAGGGCCACCAGGGCCGCCTGCGGGGAGCCGACGACGAGATCGTGCTGCTCAACGCTCAAGGCGTCACCATCGACCGCGTGGCCTACGACAAGGACTGGGGCATGGTCGAGGGGGTGGCCATGCAGCTCGATCCTGGGGTGACCACGGCCTCGGGCAACGACGATCCCGAGGCCTGGTGCGCAGCCGTCGAGGCCTACGGCGAGACCGATCTGGGCACGCCGGGCGCGGCCAATGCGGCCTGCGCCCGTTCGCGGCCGGCGCCTCATCCCGACACAGGCGACACGAGCAAGCCCGAGGACACGGGCAAGCCCAAGGACACGGGGGAGCCCAAGGAGGAGCCTGAGGACACGGGCGATCCCCCGGACGACGGGGGCCCGGAGAGCGCGGGTGACGTGCTGATCACCGAGTTCATGGCGGATCCGGCCGACGTGGAGGACGCGCTGGGGGAGTGGATCGAGATCACGAACACCACCGACGAAGACCTCTCGTTGGCCGGCTGCACCCTGGCCGACGACGACATGAACAGCGTGGCCTTCCCGGACAGCGCCGTGCTGCCGGCCGGAGGCCGCCTGGTGCTGGCGCGCAGCTCCGAGGGCGGGGTGACGGCCGATGTGGAGCTGGGCGCGGACTTCACGCTCAACAACAACCTGCTGCTGATCGAGGCCGACACCAAAGGCCAGGACGAGATCTTCGCCGAGAACGTGGCGGTGGGCACCACGGGCTACGGCTGGGAGATGGGCATGGAGACGGCCTACCGCGCCCTCTCCGAGCCTCTCTTCAGCGAGTACAACCAGTCCTTCCTGCGAGAAGAAGCGAGCTTCTCCATGGTCTTCCTCTCTGACGAAGAGGACTCGTCGCCCTACTCGGTGAACGACTACCTGCGCTTCTTCATCGGCCTGAAGGGCGAAGAAGCCTTCCGGGATCACGGGCTGATGAACATCTCGGCCGTGGTGGGCGACAAGCCGCCCGAGTTCGAGGGCGATCCCTCATGCTCCTCCGAGCACGGCGACGCCACCTACGGCTCGCGCTTCGTCAGGGCCGCCGAGTACACCGAGGGCGCCCTGGAGTCCATCTGCGAGGAGGACTTCTCGCCCATCGCCGCCAAGCTGGGCCTGACCGCTTCGGGGCTGGAGCTGGAGTTCGCCCTGTCCGAGGCCTGCGACGAGAACTCCCTGGTGGTGTCGCTGTACGAGACCGACGACAACGACAGCTTCAAGGGAGAGCTCACCAAGGACGAGGACTACAGCTACGTGGTGGAGCGCAACGCCATCCGCTTCGAGGAGGAGCAGGTGCCCCCTGCCCAGTACTACATCGTGGCCGAGTACAAGGTGCTGGCCACTGGAGCGACGCCATGATGCTGTTGTGGTTGCTATTGGCCTGCGGCGAGAGCTCGGAGTGCTCCGAGAGCGAGCCCTGCCCCTTTGGTTCCAGCTGCGTGGAGGGCGTCTGCGAGTCCGCCCGCTGCGCCACCAGCACCCAGTGCGCCATGGAGCAGTACTGCTTGGACTCCACCTGCGTGTCCGGCTGCGCCGAGGACGGCGACTGCTATCCCGGCTACACCTGCACGGGCGGCAGCTGCGTGGCCGGCGGCTGCGAAGACGCGCACACCGACTGCGCCTTTTCGGAGTTCTGCAACGCCGCCTCGGGCGAGTGCTACGAGGCGGCGGGCTACTACTGCGCCAGCTGCGAGGACGACGACGACTGCGGCGGTGGCGAGAACCACTGCTTCTACAACACCTGCCTGGTGGGCTGCCAGCGCGATGCCGACTGCCCGGCGGGCTTCTACTGCTACTCCATCGTCGATACTGCCGGCAACGTCCTCTACTACGGCTGCTACACCGCCTGCGAGGCCTACGAGGGCTACGAAGGGAGCATGCCGTGATCTTCCTCCTGGCGCTGCTGGCCTGCAAGCCGGCCGAAGACACGGGCGAGATCTTGCTGGAGGGGCCCGTCCTTTCCCACACGCCGCCTGAAGATTCCTTCATCGCCGGGGATCCTCTGCCCCTGGAGGTGAGCGCCGAGGATCCGGAGGGCGTGGCCGAGGTGCGCGTCTACTGGCGCCCCGAAGAGGGCGACACCTGGGAATGGGAGCCCATGACAGGGGACGGCGAGCTGTGGGCCGTGGAGCTCAGCGCCGAGTCGCCCGGCCTGGAGTACTACTTCAAGGGCACGGACGACGGCGAGCCCCAGGCCGTCAGCTACCTGCCCGCCGATGCGGGCAACGATCCCTACCTGGTGGCGGCGCTGGAGGAGGCCCTGCCCCTGCCCTTCGAGGAGGGCTTCGAGGGCGTCGACGATCTGCGGGACCTGGGCTGGGTGGCCTACGAGGCCGAGTTCGCCGGCTACCCCTGGGAGCTGACGGGCGACGCCTACGAGGGCGACAAGCGCGTGCGCCACGCCCTGGGCAACGAAGACGAAGACGACCTGATGGACGACTGGCTCATCTCGCCGGCCCTGGACTTCGGCGGCGTGGAGCTGGTGCAGGTCTCGTGGTGGGAGCTGGGCACCGACACGGACCTGGCCGACCACGAGCTCTGGCTGTCCACGGGCAGCCGCCACCCCGAGGACGGCGACTTCGAGCTGGTGACGGCGCTGGAGCCGCCGGAAGAGGACTGGACGCGCTCGGCGGTCATAGACCTGTCCGCCTGGGTGGGCGAGCCCGTGGTCTACCTGGCCTGGCGCTACCAGGGCGCGGCGGCCGACAGCTGGTCCCTCGACGCGATTTCGGTGCGCGAGCTGGCGCCCGATCTCTCCGCCGAGATCACGGTCAGCCCGGATCCGGTGCATCCGGGCGACGAGGTGCAGCTGGTCGTCGATATCGAAAACGCCGTGGACATGGACGCCGAGGACGTGCTGGTGTCCCTGAGCGCCGAGCAGGACGGCTGGACCCTGGACCAGAGCCAGGAGATCGGCACGGTGGCCGCCCTGGGCAGCGCCTCCTGCCAGTTCGACTTCACCCTGGGCTCCGATCTGCCCGACAACAGCCGCTTGCCCTTGCAGCTGACGCTGGAGAGCGGTCAGGACAGCTGGACCCAGGAGTACCTGCTGCAGCTGGGCTACCCCTCCACGGCCAGCTTCGCCTTCACGCTGAAGGAGACCGCCTTGATGGAGGTGGTGCTGGGCGCCGGCGATCCCGAGGATCCCAGCTGGGAAGAGACGGTGCTGATCTCCACCATCGGCAGCGGCACGGTGCAGGCCGACATCACGGACCAGCACGCCCTGCTGCCGCCCGCAGCGGGCTCCAACCGCTGGTACGCCCGCATCACGCCCCACACCACGGGCACGCTGGACGAGTTCAGCATCGAGCACGGGGCCGAGCTCTACCTGGCCAGCGAGCTGCCCGCGCTGGAGGCCGATGTGGAGGCGCTGGTCTACCTGCCCAGCCCGCCCGCGCCTGAGCTGGCCTTGCTCTCCCCCTCCGAACTGGAGCCGGGCGCGACCAACGTGGCCCTGGACATCTGGCTCGTCAACAACGGCGAGGCCACCAGCGGCGCGGTGCAGGTCAGCCTGACCAGCGACGAAGAGCACGTCGTCATCCAGGACGCCGGCCCCGTGGAGGTGAAGAGCTGGGCTGCGGGCGAGCAGATCGCCCTGCTGCGGTCCTTCCTCTTCGACCTGGACGCCTCACACACCGACAGCCAGCCCCTCGACTTCGTGCTGGAGATCCAGGACGAGGTGGAGAGCTTCTCCGTGGACCTGCAGATCGAGGTGCCCTGGACCGTGCTCAAGATAGCCTCGGTGCGCATCGACGACGACGACAACGACGACGGCGTGCTGGACCCCGACGAGGCCGCCACGCTGGAGATCGACGTGGTCAACGTGGGCGACCTGGACTCGGACGGCATCGTGCGCGGCACGCTGATGGTGCAGTCCAAGGCGGACGTGGAGGTGCTGTCCGACGAGGAGAGCTTCGGCTCGCTGGACGTGGACGACTCCCGCGACAAGGACTTCGAGGTCCAGGTCACGGGCGGCGCCGAGGGCGACGTGCTGGACCTGCAGCTCGATCTCTACGACGGCCGCGCCAGCTACGTGGCCACGACCCAGCTGGTGCTGGGAGAGCCCCCCTGGACCTCGGTCAGCCCCGTGGACGACGCCATCGGCGACACGGTGGGGGGCGACTTCGACATCGTCAACATCAAGTACCGGGTGCAGGACGAGCTCTTCCAGCTGCTCTGCGAGTCGGACACCAAGTTCGACAGCGGCACGCTCTTCCTGGAGGGCTGGGGCGAGTCTTCGGGGGCGGGCTACGTGCTCTTCCAGCTGGTGCTGCAGTCCGGCACGGCCTCGCTGCTGGGCTGGCCCGACTACTCCTCGCACGACGTCATCGCCGTGCCCGCGGTCAGCTACCCCGACGCCACCAGCGTGCTGCTGGAGTGGGATCTGGCCGCCATGGACCTGAGCATCGACGAGTTCAGCATGGGCTGGGGCGTGGGTTGGTGCGGTCCCCCCGAGTACTACTGCGACCACTTCCCGGACGCTTGGGGCTACCCCTACGAGAGCTACGATCCCACCGAGTGGTTCGACATGGAGTGGTAGGGCTTGCGGGGCATCGTCTACCAGATCTACCCCCGCAGCTTCCAGGACTCCGACGGCGACGGCATCGGCGATCTGCGCGGCATCATCCGACGCCTGGACTACCTGGCGCAGCTGGGCGTGGACGCGCTGTGGCTCTCCCCCATCCAGCCCTCGCCGCAGAGCGACTTCGGCTACGACATCTCGGACTACTGCGCAGTGGATCCCATCTTCGGCGATCTCGCGAGCTTCGACGAGCTGGCGGACGGCGTGCGCAGCCGCGGCATGCAGCTGGTGCTGGACCTGGTGGTCAACCACAGCTCGGACCAGCACCTGTGGTTCCTGGACTCCCGCGCCCGGGGAAGCAAGGCTGACTGGTACCTCTGGGCCGACCGACCCAACAACTGGGCCTCGGTCTTCGGCGGTTCGGGCTGGACCTGGGACGAGCGGCGCCAGCAGCACTACTTCCACAGCTTCCTGCCCAGCCAGCCCGACCTGAACTGGCACGAGCCCGCCCTGCGCCAGGCCATCGCCGAGGTCATGCGCTTCTGGCTGGACCGCGGCGTGACCGGCTTTCGGCTGGACGTGTTCAATTGCTACTACAAGGACGCGCAGCTGCGGGACAACCCGCGCCGCCTGCACCCGGCCGGCTTGGCCTACAAGTACCTGGGCCAGCGCCACGTCTACGACCGCGATCGCCCCGAGATGGCCGACGCGCTGCGCATGATGCGCCAGCTGATGGACGAGGAGCCCGGGCGCTTTCTGGTCGGCGAGACCCTGGACGAAGACCCCGAGTACGCGCGGGCCGCCACCTACGTGGGGCCCGACAAGCTGCACCTGGCCTTCAACTTCCGGCTGCTGCGCTCCCGCTGGAGCGCCCCGGCCTTCCGCAAGGCCATCCTGGCCTGGAGCGAACAGACGGACTGGCCCACCTGGGTGCTGTCGAACCACGACTTCCCGCGCCCCTTCACTCGCCACGGGGGAATATCGGGTGGCGGCCGCCACGGCGCGGCCCGCGCTCGCCTCTGCGCCATCCTGCTGTGCTGCCTGCGGGGCTCGCCCTTTCTGTACTACGGCGAGGAGCTGGGCATGGCCGAGGGGCGCATCCCCTTCTCGCGCATCCAGGATCCCCCCGGGCGGCGCTTCTGGCCCTTCTACCGCGGCCGCGACGGCTGCCGCACGCCCATGCAGTGGGACGGGGGGCCGCAGGCGGGGTTCAGCGGTGTCGAGCCCTGGTTGCCTGTGAACCCGGACTGGCGGGAGAAGAACGTGGCGGCGCAGTCCGCAGATCCCAGCTCGGCGCTCTCGACCTACCGCGATCTGATTCGGCTGAGGAAGGAGCAGCCGGCGCTGCATTCCGGCACAATGCGCCTGGGCGAGGAGCATCCCCAGCTGTTGACGTGGACGCGGGGCGAGAACGTGCAGGTGGTCCTGAACATGTCGCGGCGGGCGGTGCGCTGGGCTGTGCCGCGGGGGGGGCTGCTCTACGACACGCATGGGGGAGGGGAGGTGCCGGGGGAGCTGGCTCCCTACCAGGGCCTGGTCATTCAAAAGACCGCTACCACGCGCCCGGGGTAGTGCCAGATCCCAAGCGCCCTCCCTTCATCGCAAGCGCCCTCCATCCGTCGTTCGTCAGCCACCAACGTATTTGGCGCGCTCTATGCACAACTTGAGGGAGGCCTTCGGGGAGCGCGTAGCGCGCTCCATGCTCAACTTGAGGGCGGTTCTCTGGGAACCTGCTCCCTCTCGGCCCGCCATAGGGCCAACACCCCCGGGCGGCGCACGTGCGCGAGCTCATCGATCAGCAGGTGGCCTGAAAGGCCCCGACACCGATGTACGCGTTCTCGAGCACCATGGAATCCCGGATCGTCATGGCCCCCGACAGCGCCCCTGAAACACGCGGAATGGGCGCGATGGCAGTCTACCTGGGAGCCTGATCCTGTTCAGGATCCCGCTCCGCGTAGAGCGGCTCCAGCTCCGCCTCCCTCAAGGGGCGCGACACCCTGATCAAGGGGGGATCCGTGTCCACATCGCTCATCAGCTCGCCCACGAGGCGGCGCACGGCCTCGGCCGGTACGGCGAAGATGGCCCAGGGTGCGCTGAACTCGATGAACTGGGTGACCGGGAGCAAGCTGATCCCCTCGTCCGGCCATCGGCAGTGGGAGATGATGCGCGGTGTGTCGTAGTAGGGTGAACGGCCGCAGTAGTCTGCCACCTGCAGCGACTCTCCCCGCCGGGCGGCCCCCTGCAGCAGCTGCGCCTGCAGGCTGTCGTACTCCATCCACAGGAAGCGGAAGAAGGTCGGATCGAGGGCGTCGAAGTTGGGGTGGTCCTGGGCCACCTCGAAGTACG
Source organism: uncultured Enterobacterales bacterium (assembly GCA_964454135.1). GTDB lineage: Bacteria > Myxococcota_A > UBA796 > UBA796 > JAFGLY01 > CAYVQL01. The sequence goes on from CAYVQL010000152.1 coordinate 24,249, forward strand.
CCGGCCGGCCATCTTCGCCGACCGTGAAGAGCCGGGTGCTGAGCCGGTTGTTGCCGACAGAATCCCACCAGTCGTAGCCCCGTCTCGCCAGGTGCAGCACGTCCATGTCCCGGATTCCCGAGGCCAGCAGCACGCCGGTGGCGGGGATGGCGACCACCGGAGGGCCCCCGATCTGCTCCTGCAGCCACGTGGAGAAGCCGGGCACCAGGACGCGTGAGGCGGCGCACTCGTCGCCCTGTTCAAGGGCGTAGATCCCGGAGCCGACGGACTGCAGCTTGCCGAAGGGCTTGGCTGCCAGGTTGGCCTGGGCCGCGTCGAAGACGGCCTCCGCGGACACCCCCCAGCGCGACAGGTGGGCTGCGTTCACGTAGACCAGCGGATCCCCGGCCAGGACCGGCACCACGTGCAGCTGCGGGGCGTAGGGCCGGCTCAGGGCCTGCGGAATGCCGCGCTCGTCGAAGGGCCTGAAGATCTGCGTCGAGGTGCGCAGCTGGACACTCAGCGTTCCACGGACCGCAGGGAATTCGGCCGGCACCCACAGCTCGCTGAGACGCTCGAGCGCGTAGCCCAGGATCCGGAACCGGCGCTCTTCGTCCTCGCAGGGCGCCAGCAGCTCATGCAGGGCCGACAGCCTGTCCAGCTCGTGCAGCTTCCCCTGGTCGTCCTTCACCCGCACCACGGGCTCGTCCCCGCCACGCAGCGACACCCGCGCCGCCCGGACACCGGGCCAGTGCTCCAGTGTATTCGCCAGCTCCTGCGCCAGCGCCTCGAGGCGAGCGCGCTTCGAGAAGATGAGCTTGATCTGCTGCCACATGTCTCGCCGCTCCCTGCCGGACGTGGAAGAGGGGAAGAGGGGGTCAGGATGCCACTACTACGATTACTTTGAGAGTAGAGATTCGAACACCATATTTCGTGTTCGTGTTCGTGTTCGTGTTCGTGTTCGTGGTCAGGAGGAGGGGGGGGCGAGGTGCCGGGGGAGCTGGCTCCCTGCCAGGACCTGGTCCGTCAAAAGACCGCCACCACCCGACCGGGGTAGCGCCAAAGCTGTACGAGGCCCCCGCCCTCGAGCCGGATCTCCTCCACGGCGACGCGCCCGGCGTGAATCAGCCGCAAATGACAGGCGGGACAGACGGTTATGCCGTTCCAAAGTTGGTTTCCGCCCCCCTTGTTGCGCTCGTGGCAGTGGTGGGCGTGGGCCCGCAGCGTGCGACGGCGGCATTCCGGGTTCTGGCAGCGGAAATCGTCCC
>CAYVQL010000153.1:0-25294 GCA_964454135.1 uncultured Enterobacterales bacterium
GGGTCGTCTGGGACACCGATGGGCGCGTCGGCGAGGGCAACGTAGCGCTGGAGACCAGCTGGGACCGTCCCCAGGGCCCCGTGGCCTGGCTGTGGCGTCCGGGGCCAACGGCGGGGGCTCGGACGAGGGGACGGTGACGGCCGAGCCGTGGGAATGGCCGTCCTGGATGGAGTTCTGTCGAGGGACGGCCTCGCCATACCGGCAATCCGCCGCTCAGTCCCTGAGCCCACCGTGGAAGAGGTAGGTGACGCCCGAGGCCCTGGCATCGAGTGCGCCGATGAGCACGTCGTGGTTGCCGTCCCCGTCCACGTCGCCCGGACCCGTCAAGCCGACGCCCGCTGCGTCCCCGTCGGCCTCGCCCGTGAAGACAGCATCGGATCCGGACAGCAGATGCTCGCCGCTCAAGGGGCCGTAGAGCAGGTAGGCGCCTCCGGCCCCCTGGTTCGGAGAGCCGGCCATGACGTCGTCGTAGCCGTCGCCGTCGATGTCGCCTATGCCGCTCAAGTAGTGCCCGATGTAGCTGTCGTGCTGTTCGCTCACCAGCAGCGCGTCGGACACGCTCAACAGATGCTCCCCGGACACCGGCCCATAGACCACGTACACGCCGCCTTGTTCTTCGCCGAGCCAGGGCGCGCCGACCAGGAAATCAGCGTAGCCGTCTCCGTTCACATCGCCGCCCGCCGCGCCATTGTCCGCATCGTCCCAGCCGTCCTCGCCGAGCAGGATGGCGTCCGCCGCGGAGAGCACGGTCTGCGCGCTCACGGGCCCGTGGTACAGGAAGACGCCCCCGGTGGCGATGCCGTTCTTGTCTTCCCCCACGCCGCTGGCCCCCACCAGCAGGTCCTCCGCGCCATCTCCGTTCACATCGCCAACTGCGGCGATCGAGGCGCCGGCGCGGTCGCAGGCCTGCTGGCCTCGGATCACCGCGTCCGCGGAGGACAAGGGCAGCGCGCCGCTGACCGGCCCGGAGAACAGGTAGACGGCTCCCAGGCGGTCTCCGTACTCGCTGTCATCATAGGCGCCGACTGCCAGGTCCGCCCAACCGTCACCGTTCAGGTCTCCTGCGATGTCCAGCGCGCTTCCCGCGTGGGAGCCCTCCGTGCCCGTGAACTTGGCCGCGGCAGCGGCGGCGCTCCGCCAGCCGCTGATGGGGCCGTAGAACAGGTAGGCCGCCCCTGCGTCTTCCCCACCGCTGGGCTCGTGCTCGGCGCCCAGCAGCAGGTCGGCCAGGCCGTCGCCGTCCTGGTCGGCGCTCGCCACGGCGAATCCCAGCCGATCTCCCAGCGCCTCGCCCTTGATGCACGCGTCCGCGTCGGCCAGGTCCACGTCGCCCCCGTCTCCCCAGTGCACCAGATCTGGCGCGCCGTGCACCAGGTAGGCCAGCCCGGTCTCTCCGCCGGCCTCCCATCCCGCCACGACGACATCGTCGAAGCCGTCCCCGTTCGTATCCCCCATAGCGCAGCTCCAACCGATCCCGTCGCCGGCAGCCTCCCCGATCAGCCGGGCATGGGGATCCGCGAGGCTGATCTCCCCTACGGGTGCGATGAGCTCGCCTTCGCAGTTCTCGCCCTCGTTCGGGGCACCCACGCTCGCATCCGAATCGTCGCAGTCCGTGCCCTCGGCCACGTAGCCCGAGGGCGCCTCGCAGGAGTCGACGACGACGCTCGCATCGCCGTAGCCGTCGCCATCATCGTCCAGGAACCAATCGAAGGGCTCGACGAGGTCCCCGTCCTCGTCGTCCGTCAGGCCATCGCAGTCGTTGTCGACCCCATCGCAACGCTCCTCCGCCCGCGGGTGGACCGCGTCCTCCTCGTCGTCGCAGTCGCCGCCCCGAGAGACGTGGTCATCGGGCCGCTCGCAGGCGGCACGCGCCTCGTCGTCGGCCCCGTAGCCATCGCCGTCGGCGTCCTCGAACCATACATCGGCGTCCAGCGCCTCGTCCTCGTCCACTTCTCCATCGCAGTCGTCGTCCTCTCCGTTGCAGAGCTCGTCGCTTGCTTCGCAGCTGGTCTCTCTGCCCTGCCAGCCCGCAGCGAAGCCATCGGGATCCTCGCCGCAGGCGCAGCCGGAGCTCGACAGGATGCACAGCAGGATCGCCACGCCTCTATCGTCTCCCGCAGGGCCTCCTACGTGGTTTTCCAGGTACACAGTAGCAGAGGTGCGCATCGACCGCGATCGCGGCTACCCGCGCTGCCCCGAGTCGCCACCGTGAGCACGACGGTCAGCACGAGAAGCGACAGGAATCGAAAGAGCCCTGGGACGGCGTAAGGCTGCGAACCGGCCGTTCTCAGGGCTGAAAGGAGGGCCGAAACCCCAGGCCCGCCACCACCCCTCGCTACGGCTGCGGGTGCCGTCGGTGTCGGCTCCCACTCCCACGAACACGGGCGCGGGCGCCGGATGGCCGAGCCAGCGCTCGTAGTCCGCAGCCACGTCCCTCCGCTCCTCGTACCAGCGCCCGGTGGGGCTGTCGCCGGAGCGCTGGACATTCGTCTGAGGATGCGGGCTACTCCTCCTCCATGCCCACCCTCAGGAGGTCGAGGTAGGCGGAGTATCTCCAGGTGCGATTGCGTTTTCTTCCGCTGGTCTTCAGCAGCACTCCCGCGCTCTCCAACACCGCGATGGCCTTGCCAGCGGTGGGCCGGGTCGTCTTCAGCAGACTCAGCGCATTGGTGACGTTGATGACAGGATGTTCCGGAAGCAACTCGAAGAGCCGCAGGCTCATGACGGTGGCTGATGGCGATGACAGCACTCGCCGCCGGTCGCGACCCATGAGGCCGAACAGCTCTTGTGCGGTCCGGACCGCCTCGTCCGCGACGGTGGCGATGCCTTCGAGAAAGAAGGAACACCAGCCCTCCCAGTCTCCACGGGTCCGCACTGCACCCAAACGCCGGTAATACTCGTCTCGGTGCCGCTTGAAGAAAAGGCTGAGGTACAGGAGCGGTCTGGAGAGGAGATGCCAGTGCTCCAACAGCAACGTGATGAGGAGGCGGCCGATTCGACCGTTGCCGTCGAGGTAGGGATGCAGCGTTTCGAACTGGACGTGGAGAAGGCCGGCCCGGACAAGGGATGGGAGCTCGTCGTCATGGATGTAGCGCTCGAAGGCGCTCAGTTCTGGGGCGAGCAGGTGGGGTGGTGGAGGGACGAAGCGAGCATTGCCGGGTCGTGTACCGCCGATCCAGTTCTGGCTCCGCCGCACTTCGCCCGGTTGCTTGTTGGCGCCGCGAGCGCCTTGCAGGAGTAGCCTGTGCGTCTCGTTGAGGAGCCGCATCGAGATAGGCAGGCCATCGAGCCGACGGATCTCCGCCAACGCGAAGCTCGAGGCGCGGAGGTAGTTGCAGACCTCCACGACGTCGTCAGCCACAGCGTCGGCTCCCCGTGCGTCCGCTTCGTATGCGAGCAGATCGTCCAGCGTGGCCTGCGTGCCCTCGATCTGTGAAGAGAGCACCGCCTCCTTGCGGACAAAGGCGTATATGAACCACTCGATGGAGGGTATCATCTCGCCAGCCAGCTCCAGGCGTGACAAGGAAGCTTCTGCCCGCTTCAGCTGCGGGGAGAGCTGTCTCAGCTCCAACGGTGGGTTCGAAGGGGGGAGGCGCGCCGGCATGAAAGCGTTGACCTCTTCCCCGGCGGCGCTCGTCGTCTCGTACCGTCCAGTCAGCCTCTTCACTGCGGCTCCTCCGAAAGCTGTCTTTCGCTACGCAGAGACTAAATAAACAACCGTTGATTAATCTGCCAGGCTGGGAAAGAAGTCTTTCGCTACGCCGAAGCGACAGGAAACAAAGAGCCCTGGGACGACGCAGGGCTGCAACCGGCAGTTCTCATGGCGGAACCGCAGCGCGAAACCCCAGCTCCGCCACCACCCCCTCGCTGCGGCTGCGGGTGTCGTCGGTGTCGGCGCCGATTCCCACGTACATGGGCGTGGGCGCCGGGTGGCCGAAGCAGCGCTCGTAGTCCGCGGCCACATCCGTCCGCTCCTCGTACCAGCGCCCGGTGGGGCTGTCGCCGGGGCGCAGGATCTTCATCCCGCCCGCGCTGCGCATATGGGGGCTGGGGACCCAGCTGCCCGACGGGCTGACGCCGCCCCAGATGTAGACAAGCAGGCGGCCAGGCGCGCTCTTGCCCTTCAGGAGCACGACCACGGGGCGAATGAAGCGCTCCCAGGGGGTGGCCGTCTGCGGATCGTAGGAGAAGGCCACGAAAACGGCCAGGGGACGGTCATCGTGGCCACGGCGCTGCAGGTCGGCGGGCTCGAAGCCCAGGTCGACGCGCCAGCGCCAGGACAGGATCGGCGTGTGCTGCAGGTCCAGGCCTGGCAGGCTCGTGTAGAGCGCCGAGATGGAGGTTTCGCTGCGGACGACGATCCCCTGCTCGGTGAATTCGAAGCGGTTCCTGGCCTTGCCTCGCAGGTCCATCTCCTGCCATGCGCTCTCGTCCGCCGGCAGCGTACCTGCGAGCAGCGCGCCTGCCGCGAGCAGACCGGCCAGCTGGAGCGAGAGATTGCGGATGAGGGTGCGCAAGGAGCGGGTCCGGATCGGGGGTCGAGGTGGATCATAGGATCCTGGCTGCCCAAGCGCGATCCAAGCCGCGACTTGGCACAGGCGAGACGGGAGCCCGACAACAGGTTCCACGCGGGCCTGTTCGGTGGCGGATCCGGACGAAGCCGATGGACCCGGGTTGAGCTCGCTGCGGGAGACGGTGACGAGCAGCGGCCGGCGAGCCTTCGCCGGTTTTCAACGGCCGCCGCGGGGGAAGAAGGACCGATCCCCGGGGGGGGATCCGCTTGAACTTCACGTTTTTCGGAAGTTGGAGGGGGGACCCCCCGGGGGGGATCCGCTTGAACTTCACGTTTTTCGGAAGTTGGAGGGGGGACCCCCCGGGGGGGATCCGTCTGAACTTCACGCTTTTCGGAAGTTGGAGGTCCCCCCGGGGAGAGAACCTGTCCGACTTGCTCTTCTTGCCAGCCGACGTGCCTCACTACGGCGACGCCGTCGCCGCCGGCCCCCGGCTGATCGCGCTTCGGGAGCCCTTGATGCTTGAAGCGGGGTGAGCTGCTTCTTGGTAGTTCGCCATGCGCCTCTCCCTGCACTCCAAGTAGCATGAAACCGCCCCCAACGCCCCGCCACCATCCCCGCGAGTCCCGGAGCGGCAGCCATCCGATCTCCTCGCCCCTCCGCCCTCTCAGCCCGGCAGCCACTGACACACAGGTCTTTGCGTCTTCGCGTCTTTGCGCCTTTGCGTTGAATTTTCAGCGTCCCGGAGCCCGGCAACAGGTGCCGGGCAGGTTTGCCGCGGGCTATGTGGATCGGCGCACCGTCAATCCAGGATCTCCCGCAGCGATTGGAGCGCCCCAGAGCCATGAACCCGGCGCGCCTTCCTCTCTCGCTGCTCGCAGCCTGCTGCCTGGCCTGCGATACCGAGCAGCAGCCCGAGCCCGAGCCCGAGCCGGCTGCGCCCGCCACCTTTTTGCTGGTCAGCCTGGACACCACCCGCGCCGACGCCTTGTCCTGCTACAGCGAGCAGAACCACTGGGGCCTGGCCTTCCCCCCCGAGTCGCGCCCCGTGCCCAGCACACCCGTGGCGGACGGCCTGGCCGAGCGCGGGCTGCGCTTCGCCTGGGCCCTGTCCCACGCCCCGACCACCCTGAGCTCCCACGCCAGCGTCTTCACGGGGCTCGACTCCCATGGCCACGGCGTGGTGCGCAATGGCTACCCGCTGGAGGGCGAGCTGCCGCTGATGACCGAGCGCTTCGCGCAGGCCGGCTGGGACACGCTGGCGGTGATCGGCTCCAGCGCCCTGGAGCGCCGCATGGGCCTGGATCGCGGCTTTCGGTCCTACGACGATCCCGGCCCTCAGCCCACGGGCGGCATGTACATCCGCGACGCCGAGACCGTCACCGCCGCCGCCCTGGCGGCCGTGGACGCCCGGCAACAGGCCGGCTCGGAGCAAGGGGATCTGCTGCTCTTCGTGCACTACTTCGACGCCCATACCCCCTGGTTCACCGCGCCGGCCGAGCTGGTGCGCAAGTTCGCCACGCACAGCTACCAGGGCACGGTGGACGGCAGCATGAAGAGCATCTCGCAGCTCGCACTGCAGCGCGTGACTGGGCGCCTGCGCTACGGCGACGCCCGCTACGCCCGGGCGCTCTACCTGGCCCAGGTGGCCTGGGCCGATCAGCAGCTGGGGCTGTTGCTGCAGGGCCTGGAGGAGCGCGGCCTGATGGAAGACTCGCTGGTGGCGCTCTTCGCCGACCACGGCGAGACCCTGGAGGAGAACGAACGCAACCCCTACACCCACGGGCCGGACGTGGACCTGGTGGACATCCACGTGCCGCTGATCCTGGCGGGGCGCGGGCGCTTTGGGCTGCCCGTGCAGGAGATCGGGTCGCTGGTGCGGCTGATGGACCTGGGCCCGACCCTGCTGGGTCTGGCGGGCATGGACGCGTCGCTGGGCCAGGGGCGAGACCTGGCGCCGCTCTGGCAGGGGCAGGCGCTGCCCAGCGTTCCCAGCTTCGCCGAAGCCACCAAGCCCGACCAGCAGGAATCAACCAAGGCCTGGAACAACCTGCCCTTCGAGCGGGCCGTGGCGCAAGATGGGCACCTGCTGGTGGCCGAGCCGCTGCGGGGCGGGGTGGGAACCCTGCACCGCGTGGCCGCGGGTCAGCCGCTGCAGCGCGACGGCGGGCGCGCCCGGCAGCTGGCGGGCTTGCTGCGGGCCTGGGACGAGGCGGCTCCGCCCCATCGCGCTGTGGACATGGCGCCAGCCACCGTGCAGGCCCTGCGCGCCCTGGGCTACCTGGCTGAAGAACCGTCCGCCGAATAGCCCCCGCAAAGCCAGCCTCTTCCCTTCCCCCGACCCGGGCCGCGGCCTATATTGGCGCGGACACCTGTCAGGCGGCGGCGCCTGGCAGCGCGACGGAGTGAAGAAATGGCAGCTCGGATTGGCGCGTTCCGCCAGATGAAGGTCTCGCTGAAGTGGCTCTCGGCCGTGGACCTGGACCTGATGGCCTTCTACCGCACCGTGGATGGGCGCGTAGGAGGCGTCTTCTCCGCCAACTACGCTGGCGGGAGCATGGGCGATCTGAACGCCTTCCCCTTCATGCAGCTGTCTGACGACGCCGGCGTGGGGGCCAGCGCCGGTGAAAACCAGGAGGACATGCTGATAGCCGACCTGGACCAACTGCAGGAGCTGTGGATCTGCGCCATCAACTTCACCGACGCCCTCTCCGAAGCGGAGAACTTCTTCGCGGACTACGGCGCCCAGGTGGAGGTGGTGACCGACAGCGGCGAGCAGCACGTCTTCCCCCTGGACTCGGAGGAGGCGGGCTGCTGCGCAGTGCTCTGCAAGTTCGTGGCTGGCGAGGAGGGGGCCGAGCTGTCGGCTGCCAACGCCGTGATGGACCTGGCGCGCTTCCAGGCTGAGGCGCCCGGCGCCGCGGCGCTGGATCTGGCCTCCAAGGGCGGTGGCGGCGAGGTGCGCATCGGCGCTTTCACCCAGATGAAGGTCTCGCTGTGCTGGACCGCGGCGGTGGACCTTGACCTGATGGCCTTCTACCGAGCCAAAGACGGGCGCACGGGGGGCGTCTATTCGGACCACTACTCGGGTGGCAATATGGGCGAGCTGAACGCCTTTCCCTTCATGCAGCTCTCCGAGGATGCGGGGCTCGACGCCAAGGGAGGTGATTTCCAGGAAGACATGCTGGTGGCCAGCCTGGATGATCTGGAGGAGCTCTGGATCTGCGCCGTGAACTACACCGACGCCAAGGCGGAACGCACCCGGTCCTTCGCCAGCTTCGGGCCGCGAGTGGAGCTGCTGACCGACACGGGCGAGTCCCACTCCATGGAGCTCGCGTGCCAGGACGAGGGGGCCTTCGCCGTGCTCTGCAGGTTCCAGGCGGGCGAGGAGGGTGCCCAGGTGATGGGGGCCGACCAGGTGATGGACTACGCGCGCTTCAAGACCGAGGTGCCAGGCGCCCAGGGCCTGGATCTCTTCTCGAAGCGCGATCCCGCGGCGCCGCCCGCGCCCACCATGCCCCTGCCGCGACCCGGGCAGGATCCCGCGCCCGCACCCGAACCCGGGGTCGAGGGCAAGCCCTGGATCGTCACCTTGCTGCTGTGGTTCATCCTGGGGCCCTTCGGCGTCCACCGGTTCTTCACGGGCCACATCGGGCTGGGAGTGCTGCAGCTGTGCACGGGCGGCCTCTGCATGCTGTTCTGGCTCTACGATGGGTACCTGCTGCTGACGGGTGAATATCGCGATGCGGATGGCAATGAGCTGCAGAAGTAGCGTCCTTGCGGCCCTGGGCGGGGCGTTGTGGGTTCCCACCGTGGCAGCCCAAGAGCCCGCAGCCCTGGCTCCCCAGGTCACCAGCGAGCTGGTGACCGTGGACAGCGACGACCCAGCCCTGTGGATCAACCCCGATGATCCCGCCCAGAGCCTGGTGATCGGCACGGACAAGGGGGAGCAGGGGGCGCTGTACGTCTTCGGGCTCGACGGCAAGATCCGCCAGGTCGTCTCAGGCCTGGCGCGGCCCAACAACGTGGACGTGGAGTACGGCCTGCAGCTGGGGAGCGCCACCGTCGACATCGCCGTGACCACCGAGCGCCTCGAGAACCGTCTGCGGGTCTTCCGGCTGCCTGACATGGAGCCCATCGACGGCGGGGGCATCCCGGTCTTCGAGGGCGAAGAGGAGCGCGCGCCCATGGGCGTGGCGCTGTACCGCCGTCCCTCCGATGGCGCCGTCTTCGCCATCGTCAGCCGCAAGGAGGGTCCGCAGGAGGGCTACCTGGGGCAGTACCGCCTGCGGGACGACGGCAGCGGCCAGCTCGTCGGCAGCAAGCTGCGCGCCTTCGGGCGCTACAGCGGTGAGGGCGAGATCGAGGCCATTGCCGTGGACGACGCCCTGGGGCATGTCTACTACAGCGATGAGCTGACGGGAATTCGCAAGTACCCGGCCGATCCGGATGCCCGGGACGCCGGCCAGGAGCTGGCCCTCTTCGGCCAGCAGGACTTCACCCGCGACCGCGAGGGCATCTCCATCTACGCCTTGGACCAGGCGCGCGGCTACATCCTGGTCTCGGACCAGCAGGCCAACCTCTTCCGGGTCTACCCCCGCGAGGGTACGGCCGGCGATCCCCACCGCCACGAGCTGCTGGCCACGCTGCGACTCTCCACGGTGGCAAGCGACGGTTCGGAGGCCAGCAGCACGGCCCTGGGCGAGGCCTTTCCTGCCGGCATCTTCATGGCCATGAGCGAGGAGCGCTGCTTCCAGTTCTACTCGTGGGCGGAGTTTTCAGGGCAGGGCCTGGAGCAGGTGCCGGCGCCTGGGGAGTAGCGACGAAGCCGAGGGTGGTGGCGGTCGGCAGGAAGCGAGCTAAGCTGCCGGCCATGCCCGCCCTCTCCCCCGCTCTGGCCCTGCTCGTCACCGGCTGCAGGGCTCCCGATCCGGCGCCCACCGAGCTGGACGAGCTCGCCCATTTCTTCATGGCCCAGGTCCACGAGCAGGACCACGAAGCCATCCGGGAGGGCGCCGCCAACCTGATGGACTGGTATCAGGGCTCCGGCCTGAGCGGCGAACCCACGGGGGGCGCGTTGAGCGACCTCAGCTCCGCCGAGGTGCAGGCCCTCGACGAGCTGCAGTGGAGTCCCAATCCCAAGCTGGCTGCCGGGGTCTACGTGGTGTCGAAGCTGTCCTGCGACATGGACGGGGCCGCCCAAATAGCGCTCTACGAGCAGCAGCTGGAGCTCTTCCCGGACAACTACGCCAGCTACGGCCGCACCTGGCACACGGATCCCGACTGCTACCCCGAGGGCGCCTGCGACGCGGTGGATTGGACCGCCCATATCCAAGACAACTTCGTGGGCAACCTGGCCACCATGACCTACGAGCTGGACGTCAAGCTGCGGCTGACGAGGGACGAGGCCGGCGATCCCGCGATCATGCTGACCCGCTGCGTCATGCCCGAAAAAGCCACCGACGATCTCAACTCCGGGGGCTTCGAGCAGAGCTACCACATCGAGACGCATATGCCCCTTGGCTCAGGCACGCTGCACTTCTACGGGCTGTGGAACTACGGCTGGTTCCTGGACGACGATCAGGAGGCGGCCGACGACGACATCTGGCCCAACCAGTACCTGAAGGGCCTGATCGAGTTCGAGGAGCTGCTGGAGGAGCTCTGCGTGTCGGGCTGGTAGCCCGCGTTCAGGCGATCCTGACCCCCTGGTCGCTCAGGGCCTGCTGCAGGTCGCCCGTGCCCAGCGAGCGGCACGCGCGGCCCTGCTGCAGGGAGAGGACCGCGGCCACGCCCGCGGCCTGGCCGGTCAGGGAGCAGCAGACCATCTGGCGAGTGGCGGCATGGGAGATCCGGTCGCCGGCCACGCAGCGCCCGGCCACCAGCAGGCCCTCCACCTGTTGGGGCACGATGATGCCGTAGGGCACCTGGAAGTAGCGCCCGGTGGTGGGCAGGTGCAGCAGGTCGTAGCCGTCGATGAACTCGGGGCAGATGCCGATGCTGTCGTCGAAGCGGGCCTGGTTCTTGACGTCGTGCTCGCTGATGCTGCATGCGCCCACGATCTTGCGGGACTCCCGCGTGCCGATGGCGGTGCCCATGCTGCGAATGCGGGCGTTTTCGAAGCCCGGAGCGTACTTGCGCAGCGCCTGCAAGGCCAGTACGGCGCGCCGGCGGCCCTCGATCTCCGCCTCGGTCAGCTGGAGCACGTCGGTGGGATCCACCTTCCGCAGGTGCACGGCGTTGATGGACAGCACTTCGCCCGCCTGCGTGAAGCCCCCTGGGAAGGCGCGGATGTCCATGTCCGCCGGGATCTCGCCGGCCGCCTTGGCGCGCTCGAAGGGCTCGAAGAGGTGGGTGCTCAGCATCTGGGCTTCCTTGCCCGAGGTCTGGGCCCACTCGCTCATGGTTCCCTTCTGGCGCAGGGTGTACATGAAGTAGCGCGAGAGCTTGATCCCGGAGCAGGAGAAGTTGGTGGTGACCTCCATCAGCTCTTCGGCGGGCGCTTTTTCAAAGGGAGCCCCGGCGTGCCAGGCCATGTCGCCGTCACCCGAGGCGTCCACCACGCGCTGGGCCCGGATCAGCTGGCGGCCGGATTTGCTCTCCACGATCACGCCCTGCAGCGTGTCGCCCCGCATGTCGACCCCCACCGCCCAGCAGTGCAGCAGGGGTCTGACCCCGGCCTCGAGCAGCAGGGCGTCGGCCACGTGCTTGAACAGCTCGGTGTCCAGGATCTGGTAGGTGGGTTGGCCGTCTTTCAGCAGCCCCATGCGCTCCAGCTTGCCCCGCGCCAGGAAGGCCAGGGGATGGGAGTGCATGTCGATGACCGCGTCCATGGCCAGGGCCCGGTCCTCCAGCTCGCGGTGGATGCCGCCGGCGTCCGCGGTGTCGCGGAAGCGATACCAGGAGATGGAACCCATCATGCACTGGGTGATGATCCCGCCGAAGAAGCCGTAGCGGTCCAGGATGATGGTGGAGGCGCCCTGGCGAGCGGCAGCCAGGGCGGCGGCCAGGCCGGCAGGCCCGCCGCCCACCACCAGCACCTCGGTCTCGGCCAGCACGGGCAGGGCGGGCGTGGGCTCGGCCGCGGGCGCGGGCTGGGGCTCGGCCCCGGTCTCGCCTTCCGGTGGCGCCTGCGCCAAAGCTGAGCCGGCCAGGCAAGTTGCGCCCAGCGCGGCGGCGCCCGCGCCCAGGAAGTTACGACGAGAATGAGTACCCATGCTGCCTCCTCGAGTCGGGGCCTGCTATCCAGCGGCCCGCCCGAGGCAAGCCAACCGCGGAGAAACCATGAGCATTCCTTTTGAGACCGTCCACGAGGAGCTGAGCTTCCACAGCCCCCTGGAGGGGATGAAGCTGGTGCATCAGCGCATCGAGCGGCGCCGCGATCCCCTGCTGGGGCATTGGGCCGTGGCCTCCAGCGGCTTGGCGGGCAAGGGCGCCTTCTTCTTCCACGCCCGAGACATGGAGCTGATGGAGCGGCTGGCCAGCGAGAGCCGCGCCAGCTGCCTGTTCTGCCCCGAGAAGGTGGAGGCGGTCACGCCGCGCTACCCCGAGGAGCTGCTGCCCGGCGGCTGCCTGCGCGAGGGGGAGTGCTTTCTCTTTCCCAACCTCTTCCCCATCGCTCCGCTGCACGCCGTGGTGGCCTGGGGAGCTCAGCACTTCCGGCAGCTGGACGACTTTCCGCCCGCCCTGGTGCGCGATGGCATAAGCGCCGCCCTGCGCTTTGTGCGCAGCGTGCACGGCGCCCAGCCGCAGTCGCGCTTCTTCACGGTCAACACCAACTACCTCTCGCCGGCCGGCGCCTCCATGATCCATCCCCACCTGCAGCTGCTGGGGGGGCGCGATCCCTGCACGGCGGTGCAGTGCCTGCGCCAGGCCTGCCAGCGCCATCGCGCCCAGCATGGTGGCGACTACTTCGAGCAGCTGGTGGAGGAAGAGGCGCGCCTGGGCCAGCGCTACGTGGCGGGCGAGGGCGGCGTGCACTGGCTGACGCCTTTTGCGCCCAGCGGCAGCAACGAAGTGCTGGCCGTGCTGCCCGGGCAGCATGACCTCTGCGCGATCGACGAGCAGGCCGTCGTCGCCCTGGCCCACGGCGTGTCCCGCGTGCTGGCCCACTACTGGCGCTGCGGTTTCTCCACCTTCAACATGACGCTCTTCGCCGACGCCTGCGGCAGCGAAGAAGCCGCCTTCCCCGTGCACCTGCGGTTGATCTGCCGCCAGAACGTCAGCCCCGACTACCGCACCGACGACTACTTCATGCAGAAGCTGCTGGGCGAGGAGCTGATGCTCACCACGCCCGAGGAGCTGGCAGAGGGCCTGCGGCAGGGCTGGGAGGGCTGAGGCGCTGGGCCCTGTGGGGCCCCGGTCTCGCCCTTGCTGCAGCCTACTTCTCGTCGTCCTTGGAGAAGGCGTCCTTGATGGTGACGAAGTCGTCCTTCAGATCCTGGACCAGCGACTTGGCGCGATCGGGGATGCCGGCCGTGATCTTGACGTTGTTCTTGACCGTCTTGGCCATGGCCAGCTTCTCTTTGAAACCGTCCAGATCGAGGTTCTTGACCTCGTCCTTGAACTGCTTGGGGAACTCCTTGGTCTGGGCGATCAGCTCCTGGCAGTCCTTGGGGATGGTCTTGATGGTCTTGATCACGTCTTTGTAGTTGGCCACGGCCTCGTTGGTGGCATCGATGGCGGTCTGCACGTCTTCGGGCACGGCGTCGGAGGCCGAGAGCTCCGGCGTATTGCCCTTCATGGTCACTTCGACCTTGCCCTCGGCGCGGGTCTTCAGCTCGGCCATGGCGTCGGCCAGAGTGGCGCTCTTCTTGATGTCCAGGGCGGTGGTCACGCCCGTGCGACCCTTGCGGCGCTTGCGGCGCGCCTTCTTGATCTTCTTGTCGATCTCGTCCACCTGGGCGAAGACAGCGTCGAAGGACTCGATGCCGGTCTCCTGGATCGAGTCTTCGTCTTCTTCTTCTTCGGAGTCGGCCTGTTTCTCGGTGTCGTTGCCCTTCTTGGCCCAGGTGTCACCCGGGTGCAGCAGGAAGAACAGGCCGCTCATGGCGATGAACAGGTGCAGCAGGCGTCGAGCTCTCATGGGTCCTTCTCCTCTGGTCGAAGTCTGACGGGAAACTAGCATAATCGCTCCACGGCTGTTGATCTCGTCAAACTGCCGGGATGCCGGCGCGAGAAGCCCAGAGTCAGCGGATTTCCCAGGCGAACTGCGCCGAGATGGCGTCGTGGTCCGACAGGGGCGCGCCCTGGCTATCGACGAATGCCGGCTCGTTGGCCCAGGCCTGGGCGCTGAGCGTCAGGCTGTCCCCGCTGCGGAAGAGCAGGCGATCGATGTGCCCGGGTTCCTCGCAGTCCACGTACTCGCAGGCGTCCTGCAGCTGGGCCTCGTCCAGCAGCCGGGCCAGCAGCGTCGCGTCGGGCTCTTCGTCGTCGTGCAGGTTGTAGTCGCCCAGAAAGAGCAGGGCCCTGCCCTGGGACCAGGTGTCGATGGCCAGCAGGACCTGTTCCACCTGCGCCTGGCGGGCGCTGTTGTCCTCGTCCGAGCCCCCGGCCTCCAGGTGGGTGTTGTAGACATCCAGGCTCGCTTCGCCGCCCAACTCCAGGCGCAGGCGCTGGAAGCCCTTGGAGGCCAGGCAGTCCGAGGCGTTGTCGAGCGTGCCATGGCAGGCGGTAAAGTGCTCGTGGACGCGCTGCTGCTCGGCGTAGTCGGCGAAGAAGGCCAGGCCCGAGCCGTAGGCGCGGCCCTCCAAGGCCTCGTCGAAGCGGGCCGCGGTCTGGTGGTCGCTGGCATTCTCCAGCAGCTCGTGGTTCTGATCGTCGAAGTCTTCTTGCAGGCCCACGATGGCGAAGCCGTTCAGCAAGGGCGCGATCTCGACCATCCGAGCGCTGGTGTCGTCGCCCGTGATCTCCGGCGGCAGGCCGTGCACGTTGTAGGTCAGGGCGCTGAAGCTGCCGGAGCTGGGCTGCGGCTCCTCGACGCAGGCCATGAGGACCAGCAGGGAAAGGGAGCGGGATGCGCGCATGTCCCGAATCCTATGCGAGACGGACGCGGTGGGCACCTGTAGCCCGAGCCTTGTGTCAGAGCTAGGATGGGCCCATAAGGAGGAGCGCAACGATGAAGCGACGTTTCCAGGACAAGGTGGTCTGGGTGACCGGCGCCTCCTCTGGCATCGGCGAGGCCTTGGCGCTGGGGCTCTCACGGGAAGGCGCCCTGCTGATCCTCTCCGCACGTCGCCGAGACGAGCTGGAGCGCGTGCGGGCCGCCTGCGGCGATCCGCAACGCGTGCTGCTGCTGCCGCTGGACCTGGCGCAGCCGGACAGCCTCGCCGAGGCCGCGCAGCGGGCCGAGGCCTGGCAGGGCCGCCTGGACATCCTGATCAACAACGCCGGCATCAGCCAGCGAGCACCAGCCCTGGAGGCCTCCATGGCCTCGGTGCGCCGCATCATGGAGGTCAACTTCTTCGCCGCCGTGGCCCTGGCGCGGGCCGTCACCCCGGGCATGGCGGACCGCGGGCAGGGGCAGCTGGTGCTGGTGAGCAGCGTGACCGGGTACGTGGCCACGCCCTTGCGCTCCGCCTACGCCGCCTCCAAGCACGCGCTGCAGGGCTGGTTCGACGCCCTGCGCGCCGAGGTGGCCACGGCGGGCGTGCGGGTCACCGTGATCTGTCCGGGCTTCGTGCGCACCGAGGTCAGCCGCAACGCCCTGGTGGCCGATGGGTCGGCTCAGCAGACCATGGACAGCGACACCGACGCGGGCTTGAGCCCGGAACGTTTCGCTGACAAGGCCCTGCGAGCCATCGCCCGCCAGAAACGGGAAGCGTACATCGGGGGTGCCGAGATCGGGGCGATCTACCTGAAACGTTGGCTGCCCGGGCTGCTGGCTTGGCGGCTTCCAATGGCCAAGCCGCACTGATCTCTGACCGACCGGTCAGAATGTTTGGCCGGTTTTCGGCCAGGGAGGCGCAAAAAACGGCGATCCGGATTCGACTGCGGGCCTTGGTTGACGTTAGGGACGGCAGGCCGTGGGCCTCGGCCTGCGCACACAGCCATTCCATTCCCCAGGGCCACGCAGTCTCATGGAACTCTCCGCACCGATCATCGAACACAGCTCCGACAAGCCCTTGAACCTGGGTCTGAACGACGGCACGTATATGCCCCAGGCCTGCGTAGAGGTGCTGCGCCGGCTCGACAGCCGCACCGCCCTGCGAAACTTCCCCTCGGAAGACAACAGCCGCCTGCTGGATGCGCTGGCCAGGCAGAACGACGTCACGCCTGACCACATCTTCCTGCACCACGGCTCCGGGCCCATCCTCAAGCAGGTGATGCCACAGCTCATCCGCAAGCAGATCAAGGCTTCGCCCAAGCGCATCCTGCGTCACCTGGTGAACAAGACCGGCTATCCCATCATCACGCCCCAGTTCACCTACAGCAAGGTGCCCGTCAAGGCTGCCGGCCTGGGCCTGCTGGTGCGGCCCCTGCCCCTGGGGCCAGCCAACGGCTTCCAGCTCGACCCCGCCCTGATCGAGGCCGCACTGGAGCGCCAGGATGGCCTGGTCTACCTGCCCAGCCCCAACAACCCCACCGGCACCATGATGATCGGCCGCGACGACCTGGTGCCGCTGCTGCGGCGCTTCCCCGAGTCGCGCTTCTGGATCGACGAAGCCTACGTGCAGTATGTCGAGCCCAACGGGCAGGGTTACCTGGCCGACCTGGTGCCCCAGCACCCCAACCTCTTCGTCAGCCGCTCCTTCTCCTTCGCCTACGGCCTGGCCGCCATCCGCGTGGGCTACCTGGTGGGCGCCCCGGACATCGTGAAGGAGATGCGGGGCCAGCTGGTGGAGTACTACATCGGTCGTCTGCAGGAAGACCTGGTGGTGGCCGCGCTGAACGACGAGCACCACCTGCCCTTCATCCGGCGCGAGTGCCGCAAGCAGGCCAAGCTGCTGCGCGCGGCTCTGGATCAGCTCCCTGGGATCGAGACCTACCCCACGCTGACCAACTTCATCCTGTGCCGGCTCACCGATGGCCGCAAGGCCAAGGACGTGGCCGCGGCCGTGGCCGAGCGCGGCATCCGCATCAAGGCCTACGAGCCCATCGGCGAAGGCAACGAGGGCGAGTACTTCCGCGTCACGCTGGGCATCGCCGAGGAGAACAGCTTCTTGCAGGCGACCCTGCGGGACGTGTTGGGGAACGGGGCCTGACGCACCTGCGCGCCGAGTGAGTCCAGCGCTACGAACCAGCGAGGTGCGCGCTGGCGTGGCCATCTTCGCGATCCGCCCCTGGCGCCTATGGTATGCTTGGATTCTTGTGCGCGAGGAACCAGCATGTCCGCCAAGCAGCCCCGTTTCGTGAAAGCTCCGCAGCCCCTGTCAGAGCTCTTCGTAGAGGCCGAGAAGAACATGGGGGAGTTCTTTTCCGGTATGAACCAGCAGCCGGAGAACGGTGAGATCACCATCAGCGGCGAGCGCTACATCCTGGCGCGCGCCGAGACCTTCAGCGTGCAGCTGCGCCGCATCCTGGAGCGGGAGTACGGCCGGCTGGCTGCCGAGAAGATCTCGTACAACCTGGGCCGCGCCGCAGGCACCAAGGACGCCGAGTTCTTCATGGAGCGCCTGCAGCTGGAGAAGGGGCCCGCGGCCCTGTCCGCAGGGCCTGTGCACTTCGCCTACGTGGGCTGGGCGTCCGTGGACATCTTCCCCGAGTCCCAGCCCACCACCGATGAAGACTACTTCCTGGTCTACGACCACCCCTTCTCCTTCGAAGCCCACTCCTACATCAAGGAAGGCATCAAGGCGCCACGCCCGGTGTGCTTCATGAACGCGGGCTACTCCTCGGGGTGGTGCCAGGTGGCCTTCGGCGTGGAGCTGGTGGCCAAGGAGATCTCCTGTCGCGCGCGCGGCGACGAGAAGTGCATCTTCGTCATGGCTCACCCTTCACGCGTCAACGCCTACGTCGTGGAGTACAAGGAACGCTTCGGGATCCGATAGGTTGTCTACGCTCCCAGCTGCGGGGAGCTGCCATTCCTCGAGAACGATGCCGATCGATATGTCTTCCCGAATAATCGCCACACTTGAGACCAAGCTTCGAAAGAGTAGTTTTGGGGCGCTCGATGTGGAATCGTTGGGCCCGCTGGACGATGGTGAGCGCCGGCTGGTGCGGCAGATCGACCTGCTGCTGGCCAGGTTGAGAGGGGAACGACAGGCGCGCTTGAGCTTCCAGGCACAGCTGCTGGGCGACGTGGATCAGCTGGCTGACACGCTGGAACGCGTGGCCCTGGGCGCGTTCGACGTGCGCGTGCCCGAGATGAGCCTACCAGAGATGGACACCATGCGCATCGGCGTCGAGGACATGAACCGGCAGCTGAAGCGCTACAACGAGGCCTTGGAAGTGAAGGTTGGCCAACTGGAGAGGAACGAGGAACAGTTGCGTACGGAGCGCGAGCTGGCGGAGACCGCCACCCGTGCCAAGAGCAGCTTCCTGGCCAATATGAGCCACGAGATCCGCACGCCCCTCAATGCCATCCTGGGGCTCTGCGACCTCAGCCTGCGCACAGCCCTGAACGCCCAGCAGCGCGACTACATCCGAAAGGCGCGGCACTCCGCGCAGCTGTTGCTGGGGATCATCAGCGACGTGCTGGATTTCTCCAAGATCGAGGAGGGGAAGCTGCGCCTGGAGCGCAGCCGCTTCCGGCTCGACAAGGTCCTGGACGATGTGGTCTCGCTCTTCGACGACCGCTTCGCCGCCAAGCGCGTGAGCTTGCGCGTCGACGTGGCCGAAGATGTGCCCACCTTGCTGCTGGGGGACGAGCTGCGCCTGGGCCAGGTGCTGATCAACCTGTTGGGGAACGCCATCAAGTTCACCGATCAGGGCCAGGTGGCGTTGATCGTGCGGCGGGAAGAGGAGCGGCGCGGCGAGCTGGTGCTGCGGTTCACTGTGCGCGACAGCGGCATCGGCATCTCCGAAGAGAAGCTCCCCAGGCTCTTCGAGGCCTTCACGCAGGCCGACAGCTCCACTACGCGTCGCTATGGCGGCACGGGCCTGGGGCTCTCCATCTGCAAGCGGCTGGTGGAGAAGATGGGGGGATCCATCGAGGTGCAGAGCCAGCTGGGGCGCGGCAGCTCTTTCAGCTTCACGATCGTCTTGCAGGAATACGAGTGGAGCCGAGACGAGGCACGGGTGCCCGACACCATGCAGGGCCTGCGTATCCTGGTGGCGGACGACGACGAGCAGGTCAGGCTTCAGCTGCTGGAATTCCTGGCGCAGGCGGGTTTTCGAGCTCGGGGCGTGCAAGGAGGAGCTCAGGCCCTGGAGGCCTTGCGCGAGGCGGCGGCCCAGGATCCCTTCGCGCTGACGATCCTGGACTGGAAGATGCCCGATATGGACGGCATCGAGACGACGATGGCGCTGCGCGCCGACGCGCGCCTGCGCTCCATGCCCGTGATCATGGTCACGGCCTATGGGCGAGAGGATGTGCGCTGGCAGGCGGAACGTCTGGGGGTACGGGGCTTTCTGCTCAAGCCGATCAAGGCCTCCATGCTCTTGGACGTCATCGTGAGCACGCTGGGCAGCCAGGCCGCGCTGACTGCGCGGGTCGAGACTGTGGCGCAGCAGCGGCAGGATCTCAAGGGCCTGCGTGTGCTCCTGGTGGAGGACAACCTCATCAACCAGCAGGTGGCCAAGGAGCTGTTGGAAGATGGAGGGGCGCAGATCGAGGTGGTGGAAGACGGGGAACAGGCCGTGCGCGCGGTGGCGGGCGGGCGTCACGACATCGTGTTGATGGATATCCAGATGCCCCGCATGGATGGCCTGGAGGCCACGCGAGCCATTCGGGAGGGGGGGGAACAGATCCTGCCCAGCGGCGAAGCCTGTTTCCTGGAAGAAGAGGCGCGCCAGATACCTATCGTGGCCATGACCGCCCATGTGCGCAGCGAGGATCAGCGGAGTTGCCTGGCCGCGGGCATGGACGACTACCTGAGCAAGCCCTTCGAGGTGGAGCGGCTGTTGCGCACCCTGGCGCACTGGACGGGCCGGCGGGCCGAGCCCGGTGCCGCCAAGCCGCCCAGGGAGCGCTGCCTGGAGAGCCTGCGCAGCGAGAGCTCCCCCATCGACGTGCAGGCAGCGCTGCAGCGTATCGGCGGACGCGAGAAGCTGCTCTGGCGCGTATTGGAGGAGATCGCCCGGGATCACGCCCAGGCGTACGTCGAGATACGACGTGCCTTGGAAGAAGGAAACCTCTCCAGGGCGAACCGACGGGTTCATACGATCAAGGGATTGGCAGGGTTCATATCCTCTGATGCGCTGTCCCGCTCCGCCATGATCCTCGAGATGCGCTTGAAGGATGGTGAGCGGGAAAACGAAGAGCCGCTGCTGGAGTTCGAGGCCGCCTTGAGACGAGTGGTGGAGGCCATCGAGGACGCGAAGCGCGAGGCCCCCCCGCAACCCCAGCCGGGAGACGCGGAGCAAGAGGAGACGGCAGACGTGCTGCAGCGAGCCACCGAGCTGATCCGGCGACGCAGCTTCGCGGCTAGCGAGCAAGCCCAGCGGCTCTCCGGCTGGGCGAAGGGTACCCGAGCCGAGCGTGTCCACGGTGAGCTGATGCGTTGCCTGGGGCGCTTCGACTATCGCGCGGCAGCTGAGAGCCTGAGGCAGCTGGAGGCCGAGCTGGACCTGGAGATCGAGATATGAACGGGCCATCCCGCAAGCCGGTCGTCCTGGTCGTGGATGACGTGCCGGCCAATATCCTCATCCTGGGCGAGGTGTTGGGGGAGGACTGCGAGATCCTGGTGGCCACCAGCGGTGTCGAGGCCCTCGAGATCACGCGCAGGGAGCAGCCGGATCTGGTGCTGCTGGACGTGATGATGCCCGGGCTCGACGGCTACCAGGTGTGCGCCAGGCTCAAGGAGGATCCCTGGACCGAGCGCATCCCGGTGATCTTCGTCACCGCGCGCAGCGACGAGCAGGACGAGATGCGAGGCCTGGAGCTGGGCGCCGTGGACTACGTCACCAAGCCCTTCAGCGCGGCCATCGTCCGGGCCCGCGTGCGCACGCAGGTGGAGCTCAAGCGCATGCGGGACCAGCTGGAGCGCCTGTCGCTTCAAGACGGCCTGACCGGTCTGGACAACCGCCGACGTTTCGACGAGTACTTGGTGATGGCGTGGCGTCATGCGGCCAGGGAGCAGGGCTGGCTCTCTCTGGCCATGGTGGATATCGATTGTTTCAAAGCCTTCAACGATACCTATGGACACCTCGCAGGGGACGAGACCCTGAAGGCCGTGGGCCAGGCCATCCGAGACGCGGCAGGCCGCCCGCTGGACGTGGTGGCGCGCTACGGAGGTGAGGAGTTCGGCGTCTTGCTGCCCGGCACCAATCCCCGCGGAGCCATGACCATCGGGGAAAAAATCCGCCATACGGTGAAGGCCCTGGACATCCGCCACGCGGGCTCCACCATAGCTGATCGCGTCACGGTCAGCGTTGGGTTGGCCTCGGCCGTCCCCAAGAACGAGAGCTCCTTCCTGGGCCTGGTTGAGCAGGCCGATCAGGCCTTGTACGCGGCGAAAGACGCAGGACGCGACCGCGTGCGCCGCTACGCCTGAGGGGCTGCTGGCCAGGCTTGGCGACAGAGCGGCCGGTCCAGCCGCGTCACTTGGCCAGCGGCAGCCCGTCCGAGTCCTTGTAGGCGTTCACCAGGATCAGGATCAGGTCGATCAGATACCAGATGCCGCAGCCACCACCGGTGACCAGCTGCAGGATGCCGATCACCACGTGCCCCGAGTAGAAGCGGTGCAGCCCCATATAGCCGAAGAAGAGGCATAGCAGCAGCGTGACGACCCAGCTTTTCTGACCTTGCATCGCGACCTCGAGGATGGAGGAGAAAGGAGAGCATAACCGTGGCTCAGATGGGGGGCAGGCCTGCCTCCGGCACCAACGCCCGCAGCACATCGTCGAAGCTCTCCCAGACCAGGCTCGGAATGTCCTCGCGAACGCAGTGTTCCTGCAGCAC
Organism: uncultured Enterobacterales bacterium; assembly: GCA_964454135.1. Classification (GTDB taxonomy): domain Bacteria; phylum Myxococcota_A; class UBA796; order UBA796; family JAFGLY01; genus CAYVQL01. The sequence continues at coordinate 21,511 of CAYVQL010000153.1, forward strand.
ATCCCGCGCCAGCACCAGGTCGGCCCGGCGTGCGGCGCAGAGGTCGGAGGCGCTGTTGCCCACCACGGCGACGCGCAGGCCCCGCTCCTGGGCGCGCCGCACGTGGTGGCCCTTGCAGTTCAGGCAGCGCTCGCAGGCCCGGGCGTCGGGCCCTGGCTCCACGCGCCAGCGCCCGGCCTGGTAGCGCGCCCGGTTGCAGGACAGGGGGACGCCCTGCAGGCCGGCGTGCCGCAGCATGGGCTCGATGTAGACTTCCAGCCCCTCGGAGAGGATGCGCACCTGCCAGCCAGCTGCCCGGCAGCGCGCCACCAGCCGGCCCGCACCCGGTCGCAACGGGACCGTGAGGGCGTGTTGGGCCAGCTGGCGCGGCGTGAGGTCCATCATGTCCAGCAGGCCCTGGAAGTAGGTGTGCATGCCTATCTCGAGGCGCTCGTAGGCCTGGGCCAGGGGCAGGTAGTAGCCCTGCGGACGGTCGCCGCGGCAGCGGTCGGCTATTTCGAAGTCGGCGTCACGCTGCGTGATGGTGCCGTCGAAGTCCAGCAGCAGCAACCAGGGCTGCGTCGGGTCTGGGGCCAGGGATGGCATGGGAGCTTGCGGGAGCCTCGCGAGCAGGGGCTTGCCTGGCTGCCTATCCCGACCCGCGCCTGCGCGGTCGCAATAATCCGGCCGCTCCGACGTAGGCCGGGGAGAATGCAGACCGACGAAGAGGTGCTGTCGTGAGCAGAAAATCCGCCATACGCTCCGAGCTCGACGCGCTGGCCCGCGAGACCCGCTCGCGCACGCTGTGCATCGTTGGCGCCACCGCCCTGCTCTGGGCGGTGGAGATAGCAGATCAGGTCATGCTGTCCGGAGCCTTGGACCGCTTCGGGGTCCAGCCCCGCAGCCTGGCTGGCCTGCCCGGCATCCTGGCGTCACCGTTCCTGCACGGCGGCTTCGGGCACCTGGTGGCCAATACCGTCCCCTTCGTCCTGCTGGGCATCCTGGTCACCAGCCGCAAGACCATGGACTTCTGGGTCGTGGCCGTGGCCAGCGCGCTGGTCTCGGGGCTGGGGATCTGGCTGACGGGCGCTGCGGACAGCGTGCACATCGGGGCCAGCGGGGTGGTCTTCGGCTTCTTGGGTTTCTTGATGGGCCGGGGCGTCTTCGAGCGCCGCGTGGGCACCATCCTGCTCTCGCTGGCGGTGACCTTCTTCTTTGGCGGCATGCTCTGGGGCGTGCTGCCCTTCCTGCAGCCCGGCGTCTCGTGGCAGGGGCATCTCTTCGGCTGGCTGGGCGGCCTGCTGGTGGCCCGTGCGCTGGGCAAGGAGCTGCGGAAGAAGGGATGAATCCCGCTAGAGGCTGGTGACGGTGCCCGCGGCCCAGTTGATCTCGGCGAAGGCGGTGTACTTGTTTTCGCCGGTGATGCCGCGGGTGTCGGACCACACCAGGGTGCCGTTGAGGTAGATGTTCACCGTCACGTCGTTGGAGCTGGTGGTGTCGGCGCCCTGCTGGCCCCAGTTGCTGCCCGAGTAGTCGTGCACGTACACCGTGTAGGTGGTGCTCTCGGGCTGGCCGATGTTGATGTTCTCGGGCCCGCTGCCCGGGATGTCGTCCAGGTCCAGGCTGGGGTTGTCATCCGAACCCGAGCTGCCCCAGTTCAGAGTCTGGGGGGGCACGCAGTTGGCGTAGTAGCAGTCCTGGTTGCTCTCGGTGTTGCCGTTGGCGCGCACCAGGTGCAGATCCATGTCGTCGTAGGGAGCGACCCAGTACATCTCGATCCACATGTTCTCGGCCGGGATGGACTCCAGGGTGACGGTGCAGGGCTCGGACGAGTTGCCGGCGTCGTTGGTGACCACGAGCTGGCCGACGTAGTCGCCGGCCATGTCGGGTACGAAGTTGCTACGTATGGCGTCGCCCGGGGGCATGGTGACCGCCGAGCCACTGGGGTAGCTTACCAGCTGCCAGTCCCAATCGACGATGGTGCCGCCAGAGGGATCGTAGGAGGCGCTGCCGTCCCAGGCGGCGGCCTCGAAGGGCGGCGTGACCGGGTTGGGGGAGACCTGGCAGTCGGCTACGGGGGGCGGGGGCTCGTCGATGGCGCTGTCGTCGGGCGGGGGCGGCTCGCTGTCCTCGGGCGGAGAGCCGGTGTCGATGGGGGGCTGGAAGGGAACGCCAGTGTCTTCGATCTGGCCCGGAGGGGCCTCCTGCTGCTTGTGAAAACCCGTGTCCATGGTGCAAGCGGTGGCGAGGGTGGCCAGGGGCAGGAGCAAGGCGTAGCGCATGGGCAGTCCGTTCGACAGGGGTTCTTGAGCGGGGAGAAGGTTCTGGCATCTGCGTTAAGGCATGAAAAACGTCCGACCGCAAGCAATTGGGGCGAGAAATTTCAAGAAACCGACAGCGGCTGATCCGGAACGGTCGCCCCGCGGTTCGGAGCGTTGTCTTGAGACCGTCTGCTTGACGATGAGGGCGCGCTGCGTCAGCATGGGGCGCTCGGAGCCTCCATGCCCTCTCTCTCGACCTTGTGCTCGGCGCTGGCCCTGTCGGGGGCTGCGGAGGCCTCCTCGTCGCTGCTTGGCGGCTTGCCTTTGCCGCAGCTGCTGGCGGCCGAGGAGCGGTCAGAGTCCGTGGAGCTGGGCTTCGAGCTGATCGGCGTCCAGGGGGCCGCCCTGCGCTTCGGCCTCGAGCTGCCCGGAGATGCCTTGCACTCCGTGGGCCTGCGGGCGGGCTTCGCCGCCGGCCCCTCGCCGGTCTTCGCGGACGAGCGCGTGCTCGGCGCTCTCTTTCTGGCTCCGGTCGTCGACTTCTTTCCGGGCTACCAGTGGCAGCTGGAGCTGACGGTGGGTCCCTGCGCCCTGGACAAGGATCCGGCGGGCCACGCGGCCGTGGACCTGCGTGACGGGTGGGGCTACGCCCTGGGCATCGCCGGGCGCCACCGCTCGGGCGGGCCTCTGCAGATCAACCTGGGCCCATTGTTTCTCGTGGACCACCGCTTCCGAGAGATCGTGTTGGTGATCGACATCGCGCCGTCGTGGGTGTGGTAGAAATCAGCGACAGGCCTGGGTGTAGGTGGCCGTGGTCTCGACGCAGGCAGTCCAGTCGGTGGCGCAGCTCTCGATGTAGTCGTCGGAGACGCCGCAGCGCTGCACGCCGTTGACCCAGCCGGCGTAGGTGGTGCAGGCGGGCCAGCCGCCACAGCTGCCAGCGCTGGTGTAGTACTGGTCGTTGTTGCCGTTGCAGTCGTAGTCGTAGGAGCCGTCACCGCGATCGGTGGTGAACCAGCCGGCCTGGCTGGGGTTGGCGTCTGCGTTGGCGTCGTAGCAGTCCGTGCTGTCGGAGACGTAGCCGCTGGGCTGGGCGCAGGCCGGCGTGGTGCTGCTGGAGTCGCCGTAGCCATCGCCGTCGCTGTCGGCGTACCAGGTGCTGCGGCCGCTGACGTTGGTGTCGTCGTCGTCCACCAGTCCGTCGCAGTCGTTGTCCACGTTGTCGCAGGTCTCGGTGGCCCCTGGATTGATGGCGGCGTCGCCGTCGTCGCAGTCGCTGTTGTCCGACAGCCAGTACCTGGGCTGGTCGCAGGCGTACTGGAACGAGGCGGCGTCGCCGTAGCGATCCTGGTCGGCGTCCTCGTACCAGATGCTTGGGTCGGTGACGCCCGGGTCATCGTCGTCGGTCAGGCCGTCGCAGTCGTTGTCCTGGCCGTCGCAGGTCTCGGTGGCGGCGGGGTTGATGCTGGCGTCGCCGTCGTCGCAGTCCGAGCTGTCGGCCACGTAGCCGCTGGGCTGGTCGCAGGCGCGGGCGGTGCTGGCGC
>CAYVQL010000154.1:0-9447 GCA_964454135.1 uncultured Enterobacterales bacterium
AAAAAACGGCGCCGACTGTTTCCGCCGACATTGTCGGCGGAAATGGTCGGTGCCAAAAAAACTCCGAGGCCGGCAAAGGAGAAGAAATCGACGCATGGTTGCTGCTGGGCGAGGCTCGAGATGGAATCGGCGACCGCGCGGGCGCGGCTGAAGCCAGGCGCCGAGCGGGAGAGCTGGGGGCAGCCAGTCCCAACGCAGATCAACCCTGAGAGCATCCACCTCGACTGCGGCGAGATCTTGCGCGCAGGGTTGCCACGCCCCCGACTTCAGTTTTCGAGAGGCCTGTGACTCGCAACAAGGGTCCAGGAAGAGCGCCCTCCTCTACGCACTCGGTATCATGAAAGCGGCTTGACACAGACCTGGTAGTTAACAAAACTGGTAACTACCAGAGGTGCTAAATGTTCTTCAACCGCGAACGAGAGCTGCGGATGCTGCTCCCCACGCCAGGAGCCGGCCCCGAGCCCTGGACCATGCTCATCGGCCACCGCAAGATCGGAAAGACCACCTTGCTCGCCGAGGTGCGAAGAAGGCTGCCCTCGGACTTCCTCTGCCTCCACCTCGATCTCTGGGAGCGCGTCTACGATCCGCGGCTCTTCTTGATGGACTACTTCCTGGAAGCGTTGGACCAGCTGCGCCTGCGGGACGAGGCGTTCTGGTCCGCTGAAGCTCCCTCCGTGCTCAATGACCGGCGTGGACCGCAGGCCATCTCGGGTCTGCTGACCGCGTCCAGGCACGAGCTGGCCCCGGAGCTGCGCGAGATCTGGACGGCGCTGGAGCGCCCCTCGCCCTCCATCGGCGCGGTGCGCTCGGTGCTAGATCTCCCACAGCGCCTCGCCCAGGTCCTGGAGCGCCCGGTGTGGGTGATGCTGGACGAGTTCCAGGAGCTGGGGGAGCTGGAGCGCTTCCCAAGCTTCAAGAAGATCGTGGGAAACGTCTTCGCCATGTTTCGGGCGCGCTGGCAGACCCATCAAGGCGTCCGCTACCTGGTGGCCGGATCGAAGATCTCACTGCTCAAGGACATCGCCCAGGATCAAGCCTCACCCTTCTTCCAGCACTTCGAGCTGCTCGATCTGGGGCCATTCGATACCCGGGACGCCAGCATATTCCTGCGGCGTCGCGTGGAGCTCGCCGGAGCCAGCATCTCCCAACAGCTCGCGCAGTCCGCCATCGATCTCCTGGGCGCCTCGCCATTCAACCTCGAGGTGCTGGCGCTGGCCCTGCGCGGAGAAGGAGAGGTGGATCAGGACAGCCTGCGGCTGGTCATCGACGAGCAGCTCTTCCGGACCACCGGGAGGCTGCACCAGTACTTCTCCCGCATCTACGAGCGAACCGTGGGCCGTTCGTCCAGCCTGGCCACCATCCTGGACGTCCTGAGCAAGCCGCGGACCCACAAAGAGATCAAGAACCGCACAGGCCTGTCCCCGGCTCAGGTCACCACCTACCTCAAGCGCCTGCGGGCGACGGACGTGGTGCTGAAAGAGGGCGGAAAGTACCGGGTCTACGATCCTGCATTCGCCACCTGGCTGGCCCATCGCAGGGGCCTGCCCCGTGGCCAGGCGCCCTACCTGCTGGGCCGAGAGACGGAGCGACAGGTGGTCCGCAAGCTCTCCGAGCTGGGCTTCAGGCAGATCTACCAGGCGCGGGGGAGCCGTGGAGCCTTCGACCTCTTCACCGAGCGCGACGGGACCACCCTGGGCATCCAGGTCAAGAAGGGTGAACCTCCCTTCTGGATGAAGAACGAGGAGATCCGCAACCTGCGCTACGAGGCCCAGCGGCTGGAATGGCAGCCCTTCATCGCCCTGGCGTCGCCAGCGCAGGTGATCTTCGTGCGGCTCGCGGATCTGCGCGAGACCGCGCGCGGCTTCAGCATCCCGCGCGAGGCAGCCACGGCCGACCCGCTGCGGATCCTGCCCGGCTACTCCGGATGACGGCCTTGGCAATGCATCGGTTGGCCGCAAGGATGACCGAGCCCCGGTTGACCGCCTTCGAGGCGGAACGACCCCGCCAGGTCGCGCGCCCCTCTACCCCTCCATCTCCAACGCCCAGTCCTCCAGCCCCCTGATGCGGTCCCGCAGCTCGGCGGCTTGTTCGAACTCCAGCTTCTGGGCCGCGGTCCGCATCTCGCGCCTCAGGCGCTTGATGGTCTCGGGCAGCTTGTCCAGCGACAGCTCGTGAGCCTCCTGCGCCACCTCGCCGCGCTCGACCGGTACGGTGACGTAGTCGGCCTCCAGCAGCTGGGCCAGGGGGCTGTCCACGGCCTTGACGATGCTCTCGGGCGTGATGTCGTGGGCCTGGTTGTAGGTCGCCTGCTTGACGCGCCGCCGCTCGGTCTCGTCGATGGCTTCTTGCATGGAGCGGGTGACCCGCTCGGCGTAGAGCAGGCAGCGCCCGCGCACGTGGCGCGCGGCCCGGCCGATGGTCTGGATCAACGAGGTGCCGCTGCGCAGGAAGCCCTCCTTGTCGGCGTCCAGCACGGCCACCAGCGAGACCTCGGGCAGGTCCAGGCCCTCGCGCAGCAGGTTTATGCCAATCAGCACGTCGAACTCGCCCAGGCGCAGGTCGCGCAGGATCTCCATGCGCTCCAGGGTGTCGATGTCCGAGTGCAGGTAGCGCGCCCGCACGTCCAGCTCCTGGTAGTAGTCGGTCAGCTCCTGGGCGAAGCGCTTGGTGAGCACGGTGACCAACGCGCGCTCGCCGCGCTCGGCCGTGGCGCGCAGCTCGTCCAGCAGGTCGTCCACCTGGATGGCGGCCGGGCGCACCTCCACGGCCGGATCCAGCAGGCCCGTGGGGCGGATGACCTGCTCGGCCGAGACGCCCCCGGCCTGCTCCAGCTCCCAGGGGCCGGGGGTGGCCGAGATGTAGACAGCGCGCTTCAGGCGCTGCTCGAACTCCTCAAAGGTCAAGGGACGGTTGTCGATGGCCGAGGGCAGGCGGAAGCCGTGGCGCACCAGGTTCTCCTTGCGGGCCCGGTCGCCGCGGTGCATGCCCCGCACCTGGGGGATGCTGACGTGGGACTCGTCCGCCACCAGCAGGAAGTCCCTGGGGAAGTACTCCAACAGGGTGGGCGGGGGCGTGCCGGCCTCACGCCCTTCCAGGTGGCGGCTGTAGTTCTCGATGCCCTTGCAGTGGCCGATCTCCTCCATCAGCTCCAGGTCGAAGCCGGTGCGCTGCTCCAGGCGCTGGGCCTCCAGCAGGTCGCCTCGCGCCCGCAGCTCCTCCAAGCGCCCCTGAAGCTCCGCCTCGATACGCCCCAGGGCGCGCTCCATGCGCTCCGGCGGGGTGACGTAGTGCGAGGCCGGGTAGACGGCGATGCGCTGCAGGCTGTCCAGCCGGCGGCCCCGCAGCGGGTCGATCACGGACAGGGCCTCCACCTCGTCTCCCCAGAGCTCGACGCGCAGGGCGCGATCGGCCTCGTGGGCCGGGAAGATCTCCACCACGTCGCCGCGCACGCGGAAGGTCCCGCGGTGAAAATCGGCGTCGTTGCGCTGGTACTGGATCTCCACCAGCTTGGCCAGGATCTCCTCCCGCTGCACCTGTTGGCCCTGCTCCAGCAGCAGCAGCATCTTGTCGTAGGCTTCGGGGGAGCCGATGCCGAAGATGCAGCTGACGCTGGCCACGATGAGCACGTCCTCGCGCACCAGCAGCGAGCGGGTGGCGGCGTGGCGCAGCTTGTCGATGCGCTCGTTGATGATGGCGTCTTTTTCGATGTAGGTGTCGCTGGCCGCCACGTAGGCTTCGGGCTGGTAGTAGTCGTAGTAGGAGACGAAGTACTCCACGGCGTTGTCGGGGAAGAGACGCTTGAACTCGCCGTAGAGCTGGGCCGCCAGGGTCTTGTTGTGGGCCAGCACCAGGGTGGGCAGGTTCACCTCGGCTATCAGGTTGGCCACGGTGAAGGTCTTGCCCGTGCCCGTGGCCCCCAGCAGCACCTGGTGCTGGCGGCCCTGGCGCAGGCCCTCGGCCAGGGCGCGGATGGCCGCGGGCTGGTCGCCGCAGGGCTGAAACTCGGAGCTGAGCTTGAACTGGGCCATGTCGCGCTCCTTGCTTGCAGATTGGGAGCCGTGCCCTATGGCGGAAGCGCCGGGGGCGCCCTTCACCTCGGCCGGATCGAGCGCTCCAACACCGCCACGCAGGCAAACAGGCCCAGGTAGCACAACGATCCGATCATCAGCGTCGTGTGGATGCCCCACAGCATGGAGGTCGCCAATGCCAGCGCGCTGGCGCAGACGCCAAAAGCGCCGTTGATACCCCAGAGCCAGGGCCCAAGATCGGGTCCGCCGCCCGACGCACGGCGTGCGGCGGCCACCAGGCGCAGGCCCAGGGGGAAGCAGATGCCCATCCCCAGGGCCGGCACGGCCACCAGAGCCAGGCCAATGGCGACGCGCAAGGGCAACTCGCCTGCCGCGAAGGCTTGCTGGATCGGGGTCACGACCAGCGCGCAAGCGCTGGCCAGGATGAAGGGCAGAGCCGGGTACAGGCGCGCCACCAGGGGCCGGGTCACCGGCAGCCGGCCGCTCAAGAGGCTGCCCAGGCCGGCGAAGAGGATCATGCCTCCCAGCAGCACCGCCAGCGCCAGCGAGGGATGCCCCAGGAATACGGAGAGCCGTGACAGAAGGCCTATCTCCACGAACATGAATCCCAGGCCGATCAGGGCGAAGTAGGTGCAGGCGGCCAGGAACAGGGGACGGGGAACGCCGCGCAGGTCGGCGCTGCGGCGCAGCAGCGGGCCGACGACCGTGCAGAGCGTGAGCAGCAGGCTGACCACAGTGGCGTACACCAGCGTCTGGGTGGCCTGCATGTTGCCCAGGAAGGCCAGGTCCATCTTGTCGAGATCCTCATGCGCCTTGAACCACGTACCGGGCTTGAGCACGTTGAAGAAGAAGGGTCGGTCATCGGTAGGCGGCGTCAAGTCCAGCGGGAAATCGCTCGTGACCGCCAGCAACGAGTCGCTGTCGCCCTGCTCCAGGATCAGACGCAGAAGAGGATGCTCCGTAGGTTGACCAGGCAACGCCAGGAGCTCGAAGCCCTGTCGGCTGGCCTCGCGCCGGGCGGTCAGCAGGTCCGACGAGCTGAAGGGCGCGGGCGACACCAGCAGGGTCGCCAGGTTGTTGACCCGCAAGAGGGCGATATGGTCCCTGGGGTTCTTCACGCCTCGCGAAAACAAGGTCTGGCATGCCAGGCTGAGCATGCGGGCCGTCTCATGAGGAGAGGGCTCGAAGAACCACCGACTGACCGAGAAGATGCCCCCCGGCTGGAGCCGCGACAGGAAGCTGTCCCAGGCCTCGACGGTGTACAGCCCATTCTCGGCCAGGCTGAACGCTCCCGCCCCCTGCGCGGCCCAGGTGTCGATCAGCGACATGACGATCACCGCGTAGGAGCGGCGATCCCGGCCCAGGTAGCTGCGCGCCTCGCTGGCGACCAGCTCCACGCCGGGCAGGGAGGCCAACCCAGAGAAGTCCTCCATTCGGTGGGTGTGCAGATCCACGATCAGAGGATTGATGTCGATGCCTACGACGGGTTCATGCCCCGCTCGAACGGCGGATATCACGTCGCGCCCTCCGCCGACGCCGATGACAGCGGAGGGCCCGGTAGAGCGCAGCTGATGGGCGAAGCCGCAGAGATCCCAGTCGGTCCAGCCGTGGAACTCCAGAAGATGGCTGTTTCTGGCGATCCATGTCGCGGCTTCGCCGTCGATACGGACGCGCCGCTGCAACAGCGGGAGCCTCACCTCCGGCGGCGCCTTCTCGCTCATGGAGATGCGGCTGGGCCTGTGCGGCTTGGCGATCTCCACCGTGACTCGGGAATAGGAGTTCCAGCCCACCCACTCGTAAAGCCCGTAGTCATCCAGCTTCCCCTTGCTCCAGACAGGCCGCAGCGGAGGTGGATCCATCGAGGCGTTCAGAACCGTCATGCCTGCCAGCAGCGCCGCCGAGAGGGATGCGTAGAGCATGTGGCGCCGGTGTTTCCAACCATACATCGCTCCGGCCAGGCCCCCCAGGGAGCAGGCCACCAGCATGGCGCTGGGGGCGTCCAGCAAGTGCAGCGTCGGAATGACCAGCACGCACCCGGCGGCCGCCCCCAACAGGTCGACCCCGTAGATGCGACCCGAAGGAAGGCCCGCACGCGTCAAGGCGACCGTCAGCGCGATCCCGCTGAACAGAAAGGGCACGGCGAGCAGCATTCCGTAGAGCAGCAACGCCAAGAAAGGCAAGCTCTCGTGCAGCTGCACCACAGGAAGCGCCAGAGCGACGGAGATACAGAGCGGGCCAGCCAGCGCCAGCCCCAGGCAGCCTTCGCTCATGCGCCGCGCCGCCTGCTCCCGGGTGAAGCGGGCGGGGAACAGGAAGACAATGACCGCTCCGGCTGTCATGCCCAGCATGGCCAGGGAGATCACGAAGAAGGACATGTGATACCACGCCACCACGCTCGTGATGCGCGTCAGCAGAATCTCGAGCATCAACGTGGATGCGGCGATGAGGGCCGTGGCCGCGTACACCCGAAAGCCATTTTCTCGCATCGTCTCGTCCTGTTCCTTTTCCAGCCGCTGACCTGGGAAGACGCGCCCGCGCTGCCGCCGACCTGGCCACGCGAGCGTCAGCTGGGTCGCGCAGGGGCGCAAGAAGCCACAGAGGCTGGCTGGACGGGACGGGATCCGGTCCCGGGCGCTCTCCTCGAACGATCCTCGAAGTCGAGTCTCGATAACCCGCGCGGAGGCTTGCGGGCTCCTCCTCCCTCCACAGGGCCCTGGCCCGCCGGAGTGCCGCCGGTGCTCGTTCCCGCGACGCGATATGGGATCAAGCCCGGCAACCGAGGACAGGGATCATGCTCGACCAGACTCAGCGCGAGGCCATCCGTCAGGCTCTGGCCCAGGGCCCGCCGTGGGCCGACCTGCTCCTGCAGCGGCCGCAAGAAGATCACGAGCTGGACACCGGCCTGCAGGCCTTCATCGAGCAGCTGCGCGCCATCGCGGGCGATGCGCTGGCCCTGGAAGAAGGCGACGACGGCCCGGGCCTGGTGCTGCGCAGGGAGGGGGCTGGCACCATCCGCTACCAGGCGCTGCCCACCGGCCCCGAGCTGCCGCCCTTCCTCGCGGCGCTGACCGGGCCGACCGAGGAGCTGCAGGCGCCCCCGCAGGCCGCCGAGCTGACCGTCTTCATCGCCGAGGCCTGCCCCCACTGTCCCCGGGCGGTGGGCGTGGCCATCCGCCTGGCCCTGGCGAATCCGCAGGTGCAGGCCTTGGTGATCGACGCCCAGCGCTTCCCCGAGCTGGCCGCCGAGCAGGGCGTGCGCTCCGTCCCCACCACGGTGATCGACGGCGAGCTGGCCATCACGGGCGTCAAGCCCCTGGAAGAAATCCTGCAGGCCTTGCGCGAACGGGGCGCACCGGAGCACCACCAGCGTCGCATGAAGGCCCTGCTGCAGGGGGAACGCCTGGACGAGGCCACCGCATTGCTGACCACGCCGGCTGGGGCCGCGGCCTTCTGCGCCCTGTGGGCCCAGAGCGAGCTCTCGGACCGGCTGGGCCTGATGCTGCTGGCCGAGGAGGCCCTGGAGGACGATGAGGACGCCCTGGACGGGCTTGTGGACGGCCTGCTGCCCGCCTTGGGCGCAGCGAGCGCCTCGCTGCGCGGCGACACCGCGGACCTGCTGGGTCAGATCGCCCTCCCCGCGGCCCAGCCCGCCCTGCAGGGCCTGCTGCAAGACGACAACGACGACGTCGTCGAGCTGGCCGAGGAGGCCCTGGAGGCCATCCAGGAGCGCAGCCAGGCCTGATCCGCGGGCCTCCGGATTTGCGCAGTGCGACGTCGCCGCGCTAACTAGCGCTCGACAGCTATACCATGGAGCCGGTTTGTCCCTCGAGCGCCCGATCCAGCTGGCGGACGCCGCCCTGTGCCGGCTGGGCCTGCGCGGTTTCCTGGCCCTGTTCGGGCTGGCGCTGGCGCTGCTGCTGTGCGCAGGAACGGGCCCCTGGTCGCCCTGGGCCCTGGATCGGACCGACAGCCTGGTGGCCAGCGGGCACAGCCAGTCCGCGCTGGTCTGGTGCGACTGGGTCGGCCGCCTCAGTCCCTGGGTGCGGACACGGGACGAGGCCCGCTACCGATCCGCCCTGCTGCGCACCTCGCTGCTGGGCGATCACCAGGGTGCCGTCGGCACGCTGCGCGCCCTGTTGCGGCGCGAGGATCTCCCCTCTGCGGAGCGCAAGCGGGCGCTGATCCTGCTGGCCGATCTGCTGCGCTCGCGCATCGAGGCGCCCAAGCGCGCCGCGCGCCGCTTCCACCAGCTGGCCGCCCTGGTGGCGGGCACGCCGGAAGAGGCGAGCTGGCTGTTGGAAGAAGCTCGCGCCCTGGAAGGCGCCGGCCAGACGGCCAAGGCGCAGCACCTGCGCAGCCAGGTGGCAGAGCGCGGCGGTCCCCAAGCCATCGAAGCCCAGCTGGACCTGGGCCGCGTCAGGCTGGGCCAGGGCAACCCCGCGCGCGCCTACAACGACTACCAGGCCGCCCTGGAGCTGGCTGTGGAGCCCGGGCAACGCCGCCTGGCACGCCTGGGCATGGCCATGGCCCTGGACGAGCTGGGGCAGACCAGCCTGGCCGTGGCCGAGCTCGACGAAGCGGCTCCCGCCGGCGATGCGGCCATCGACATCACCCGCCAGCGGGTGCTGCGCCGCGCCGGCGAACAGAACCAGCCCTGAGCGCAGGAAAAAGAGCGTGACGAAGGCGTCCGCCTCGCTGCTGGCGCTGCTCTGCGCCTGCTCCTCGCAGCCAGCCCAAGAGGCCGAACCCGCAGTCGAGGCCATCCCCAAGCTGGACCTGGAAGGGCTGATCGGCGCCCCCCTGGCAGAGCTGCAGGCGCAGCGCGAGCTGCTGGAGGGTCGCCACGACCTGTCCGCCATCGACAAGCGCCGGGCCCTGGAGCTGGCCTGGCTCAACCGCTCACCGGAACAGGTCTCCCAGGACATCTCGGCCCTGCAGGCCTCCGAGCGAGAGGCGGAGCTGGCGCTGCGGTCCGCCTGGCGCGACGAGCACGTGGCCTGGTCCTGGGACAACCTGGACCCCTACGCCCAGATGGAGCCCCGCCCCGAGCGGACCTGTCTGGCTTGGCTGGCCCTGGCGACGCGCCTGCCCCTGGCCCGCAACGGCTTCCGCTTCGAGCAGGCCTGGGTCTCGGACTACTTCCTGCGCAAGGCCTGGTATCGGCCCTCGGACGGCCCCTACCGCATGTCCTTTCTGGACCGCGCGCAGGTCGAGCGGGCGGAAAAGGAGCTGCAGGACCTGGCCCCCGACGCGCTGCAGTCCCATCTGGCCGCCCTGCCCGCACCACGGATGAGCGCCGCCGAGGCCCATATCGAGGCTTGGCTGGCGGGCCGGCTGCTGGCCGGCGAGGAGCTCTGGGAGCAGCAGCCTTGAGCGAGGAACACCCAGCCTTGAGCGAGGAACACCCAGCCTTGAGCGA
>CAYVQL010000154.1:9547-25175 GCA_964454135.1 uncultured Enterobacterales bacterium
CAGCCTTGAGCGAGGAACACCCAGCCTTGAGCGAGGAACACCCAGCCTTGAGCGAAGAGGAGCCCCCCGCGCCCTTTCGGACCTCGGCTCACCGTGCGCCGCGCCTGTCCTGGCCCGCCAGGCTGTACAGCCTGGGCGCCGCCGTGCTGTTGTCGCTGCTGCTGACCTTGCTGGTCTTCGTTCTCTGGTCGTGGTGGCTGAGCTGGCTGCCGGCGGAGGACAAGGATGGGCCGATTCCGGTGCTGCTGATTCCTTGAGCTTCAGTCCTCGACCACGAACCCCTCCCCCGTGGCCCGCTCGAACTCCCGCAAGCTGTGGTTGTAGCAGCCCGCCCCGCAGCCCCGCTGGAAGATGCGCTGGCGCAGCTCCTGCACCCGATCGCTGATCCACAGCTCGTCCAGCGGCGTCTCGAAGACGTTGCCCACCACCAGCTCGGGCTCGCCCCAGACGCAGCAGGGCAGCAGGTCGCCTCGCCAGGTGACGCCGTACTGCTCCACCAGGCCCAGGCAGCGCACGCGCTCGAGCTCGCCGGCGTGGTAACGCAGGCCCTGCTCCAGGTATTCGCGCCGCGCCGCCACGGCGGGGCTGCGCTCGGCGATGCGCTGGACAGCCTGCAGGTAGCGCGCCCGGTCCTGCGGACTGCGAAGAGCCAGCTCGGGGGCGTCGTTCACCGGCCAGAAGTCGAAGTCCGCCCCCAGCTGACGCGAGAGATCGAAGACCTGCTCCAGCTCCCCGACGTTGCGCCGGGTGACGGTGAAGTGCACCGAGGCGCCCAGATCCGGCTGCGCCGCGATGCGCTCCAGGGCGGCCAAGGCCTGGGCATAGGCGCCGCTGCGCCCACGCAGCGCGTCGTGGGTGGCGGGTCCGCCGTCCAGGCTGACGGAGACGCTCTGGACCCCGGAGCGGATCAGCTCCTCCCAGCGCTGCTGGACCAGGGTGCCATTGGTGGTGATGTTCACCCCCAGGCCGCGCTGCCGGGCCAGGTCCACGGCCTGGAAGAGCCCGGGATGCAGGAAGGGCTCGCCGCCCGTGAACACCACCAGCCGCGTACCGATCGTGACCGCCTGGTCGAACAGGGGCTCCACGCGGCCCAGCGCCATGCGCGCCGGCTGGTCGGCCAGGTCGCAGAAGGCGCAGCGCAGGTTGCAGCCGCGGTTGATGAGCAGCAGCATGGTGAGGGGCTGGGGATCGCGGTGGCGCGGCAAGTGGGCCGCCATGGGCGCGCGGGCAGGCCGCTCCGCGGACTCGACCCGCAGGTCCCGCAATAGTCGTTGATTCCAGTCCGCCCCCCTGCCCTCACCGCGGTACAGGTCCAGGTAGGCCTGGCCGATGGCGCGCCAGTCGTAGCGTTGGGCGAAGCGCTGGGCGCCCTGGCCCAGCGAGCGCCGCTGGTCGGGCTGCCGCAGCAGCTGCGTGCAGGCCGCGGCGAACTCCTCCGCGCCCTCGGCGTGCCAGATCTCCCGCTGGTGGCGGCTGCGCAGGCCCTCGGCGCCCTTGCGCGTGCTGACCACGGCCTTGGCAGCGGCGAAGTACTCCAGCAGCTTCATGCGCGTGCCGCCCCCGCTGTCGATGGGACAGAGGCAGAGATCGGCAGCGGCGATGTGCTCCTCAAGGTCGTCCACGGCGCCCGTGAAGACCACCGCGGGGTGGTCGTAGTAGCGGGGTGGGCTCATGCCCGCGATCAGCACCCGTAGCTGGGGAAACAAGGGCAGCAGGCGGGGCAGCAGCTCGGCCACGATGAAGCGCACGGCCCCGGCATTGGGCGCGTAGTGCAGCACGCCGTGGAAGAAGAGCAGCGGAACCCCGTCTGCGACCCGGTAGCGGGCCCGGATCCCCGCCCCGCTGGCCGCGGCAAAGCGCGCCAGCTCCACGCCGTGGGGGATGACCGTGCAGCGTTCGGCAGGCAGACCGTCCCCCGTCATCAATCGACGGTCGTCGGGGCTGACGGCGACCACCTCGTCCACGCCCCGCAGCAGGCCGATCTCCACGGCCCGCAGCCGCGCGATGGCGCCCCGCGACAGACCTGCCATCTGCCGCAGCCGATCGTACTCCACGTTGTGCTGCACGATGGCGGCCCGCGCCCCCAGCAGCCGCGCGGCCAGCAGCGCCGGCAGGCCGTAGCCGGGAAACTCGGCCTGGAAGACATCCGCCCGCTCCAGGCGCCCCACTGCGGCCGTGCGCAGCCACCAGGCCGGGTCGATCAGCGGCCGGTAGAGGAAGTGCTCTTCGGCCGGATAGCCCAGGCGGCCCAGCAGGCGCTCGGCGAGCAGGGCCAGGCGGGGCAGCGGGGGCCACTCCTCGGCGGCGCGCAGCCGCGGTGGATAGGGCACGCGCTCCCAGACCGCGCCCGCCAAGCGCAGGTAGCTGTCGCGGTCGTCGCTCACCAGGCTGACGCCGGCCCCCAACGCTGCCAGGGCCTCCGCCGTGCGCACGATCTTCACCGCCGCGCCGTGGTGGGGCGGGAAGAGGTCCGAGCGGGTGACGAAGACGATGTTCATGGGAGCCCCAGCGCAGGTGGGATCACCTCACGGCTCACCGTGCGGCCTGCCGCTCCAGCAGCCCCACCAGGATCAGGGCCTGGTAGTGGGCGTCGTAGTCGGCGCGGTGTTTCAGGCTGTGGTCCTCGGGGGGCAGGCCCAGGGCGTCGGCCAGCACGTCCTTGTTGCTGTCGAGCCAGTGCACGCCCAGCACGCCCATGGCCAGCGCCTTGGTGTCCAGGGCCTTGTACCCGAAGGGGTTCTCGATGCCCTCGACCCGGTAGCAGTACGCGACGAAGGACCAGTCGAAGGGCGCGTTGTGCCCCACGAAGACCGGCGTGGTTCCAGCAACGGTCTGTTCCCGCACCCAGGCGTTGAGCGCCCGCAGGGCCTCGGGGCGCGGGGTGCCGCTGCGCTTCAGCTCCTCGATGTCCAGGCCGTTGACCGCCATGGCGCCCGGGTCCACGCGGGGCGAGACCGGGGCCAGCTCGATGTAGAAGGTCTCGCCCAGCGCCATCCCGCCCTGGGGATCCTGCCTGACCACGACGGCCCCCAGCGAGATCATGTCGAAGATGGCAGGAACCTGCCCGGAGCACTCGATGTCGATGCAGAAATACGTGGCGCGCTCTCGGTTCACAGCACTCTCCTCGCGTTCAGCGGGTGGGCAGCCCTCCAGGGAGGATAGGGGACAAGTCTCCATGGAGGATAGAATCGTCGCTCGAGGTCGACCAGGGCGGAACTAACACCATGAAGCGCTTCATCACCCTCTTCGCCATGCTCACGGCCGCCCTGCTGCTCGCCGTGGCGGCGCTGGCCCTGGCGGGCGTGGCTGCCCTGCGGCAGCCCTCGCCCCTGGCCGTGTCCCTGGCCACCTCCCTGCTGCTGATCCTGCCCGTCCTGGGATTGGCCAGCCTGTTCGAGCAGAAGCGCGTCGGGCTGCTGGTGGGCGCCCACAGCTGGCCCATCCTGCTGTTGATAGGCCTTCCGCTCTACTTCCCCGAGGAGCGGGGCGTAGCCATCAACACCGGTTTGACCCTGCTGGGCCTGCCCTTCGGCGAGCCCCTGAGCAAGGAACGCCGGCTGGCCCTGTCCCAGGCGCTGGACGAGATCCTGGTGGAGCCCCGTTCAGCCCGACCGAGCCCGACGGCCGCGGAGGCCAGGGAGGTCGTCCCTCCCCCCTCGCGCATCCAGGAGGGCGAAGACCAGGTGGCCCTGCCCTACGAGGGCGCGGGGCACTCCCTGCTGATCCCGGTGGCCCTGGAGGGACCGCAGGGGCAGCAGATCGAGTTCGACATGCTCTTCGACACGGGCGCCACCTACACCACGCTGGACCGCCGCACGCTGGCGCTGGCCGGCTACCAGCCTCAGCCCGACGCACCCGAAATCGCCTTTCACACGGCCAAGGGCGAGTCCTCCGCCAAGCTGGTCATCGTGGACCGGCTCTGGCTGGGGGGCTTCGACGCATCCGGGGTGACCATCGCCATCTGCGAGGCCTGCGCCGCCAGCGAGGAGCACGCCGGCCTGCTGGGCCTCAACGTCAGCAGCCGCTTCCTGATCACGCTGGACACCGCGCGCAAGGAGATGATCCTGGAACCGCGGCAGGACGACCACCGCGCCCACCTCGACGTGCGCCCCTGGCTCGAGCTGGACGGGCGGGGCACCACCTGGCCCGATGGGCGCACCGAGGTCAGGATCAGCGGCACGAACCTGGCCGATCGCGTCCTGCAGAAGGCCATCGTGGAGATCGAGTGCGCCGAGAGGCGCTACGAGGCCGAGCTGGCAGGGCTCGGCAGCGGCGAGACGCGCCTGGCTCAGGTCTCCATTCCGCCCAGGGCCGACTGCAACCCCTTCAGCATCGATCTGGCCCACGGGCAGTGGTGACGATCAATCCTCCTTCTGCTCCCCCTGGTAGCCGCGGGGCGGCACCCAGCGGCCGTCGAGGGCTTCCACCACGGCCCACATGGTGAGGAAGATCAGCGCGGCCTTTTCGGGCTCCACATCGATCTCGCCCTCTTCGCGCTCCTCTTTTTCGTACAGCGCCCACAAGACCTCATCCAGCAAGTGGGGCTGCGCGCGCCACTCCACCTGCCGGACGCGCTCGGGCAGGCCCTTGTCAGCCGGGAACAGGGAGCCGGCCTGCTCGAAGATGCGGGCCGCGGCGCGATCCAGATCGCGCCCGGAGACCTTGTTCAGACGTCCGCCCACCTGCTCGAAGATGCGCAGGCAGACCGAGCACATATAGAGCGCTATCTGCGACTCCTGGGCGCCCAGCTCCTTGGCGTTCTGCTCCACGAAGCGCCCAACCCGGCGCTGGACGCGCATCAGGCGGGTGGCGACGCTCTCGTAGCCGTCGGGATCATCGGAGCAGGCTTCGGCCAGCCGGTGGACTTCATCGCGGGGAATGACAGGATTCGCCATGGTGCACCTCGAGTGGCGCGCCCATTATCACCGGCCCACGACGAAGGGCAAGGCTCAAGCGCCCTGCAGCACGCCTCGCAGCCAGGCCTCGTAGTCGGGCTCGCGCTCCCGCACCTCGAAGCACACCACCTTGGGCGTGTCGTAGCTGTGCAGGGCTTTGACACGCGCCACCAGCGCTGGAGCCAGCTCGGCCGAGGTCTCCATCAGCAGGATGGATTCCCGGTCGTCGCAGACCTCGCCCTGCCACCAGTACAGAGAGCGCACGCCGGAGAGGATGTTGCCGCAGCCTACCAGCCGCTCCTGCAGCAGCTGGCGCAACAGGCCTTCGGCCTCGTCCGGGGCGCAGGTCACGAACACCACGCGCATGCTCGATTCTCCTTGCTTTGAACAGTCCTGCGAGCTCTCGCTATCACGGGCCGCGGGCGTCCGCCGACGCCCCGTCCGGTCAGGTCGAATTGCCCGTAGCCCTGCCGTTCGGGTATGCTGTATGCTCGACCACTCCCCGTGCGAGGCCCTCATGCCCGTATTCGCGTACGAAGGACATAGCTCGACCGGCGATACCAAGAAGGGCGAGATCGAGGCGAAGGACGACGCAACCGCCCGGCAGAAGCTGCGGCAGATGCAGATCAGCCCCACCAAGGTCAAAGAGAAAAAGGGCTTTGGCGACATCGATATCCCGATGCCCGCCTTCCTCAAGCCCTCTGTCAAGACCAAAGACCTCGTCATCTTCACCCGCCAGTTCGCCACCATGATCGACTCGGGCCTGCCCTTGGTCCAGTGCCTGGAGATCCAGAGCCAACAGGCGCCCAATGTGGCCTTCCGCGACGAGCTGAAGGTCATCAAGGACGCCGTCGAGAGCGGGTCCACCTTCGCCGACGCGCTGCGCAAGTTCCCCAAGACCTTCGATGAGCTCTTCCAGAACCTGATCGCGGCCGGCGAGGTCGGCGGTATCCTGGACACCATTCTCAACCGCCTCGCCACCCACCTGGAAAAAGCCGACAGGCTCAAGCGCCAGGTCAAGGGCGCGCTGACCTACCCCATCGCGGTCACCATCGTCGGTGTCAGCTGCATGACCCTGCTGCTGGTCAAGGTGGTGCCCACCTTCGAGACCATGTTCGCCGAGCTGGGATCCACGCTCCCGGCTCCCACCCAGATCATGGTGAACCTCTCGCGCTGGATGCGTGGCAACGGCGTCTACCTGGGCATCGGCCTCTTCATCGCCGGCTGGTTGACCAAGTACTCCTACGGCACATCCCAGGGCCGCGAGGTCTGGGACCGGGTCTTCCTCAAGCTGCCGGTCTTCGGCGACCTGCTCACCAAGAGCGCGGTCGCCCGCTTCACGCGTACGCTGGGCACCATGATCTCCTCGGGCGTGCCCATCCTCGACGCGCTCGACATCTGCGGCAAGACCTCGGGCAACCGCGTGATCGAGAACGCCATCGCCAAGACCCGCGACTCCATCGCCGAGGGCCGCACCATCGCCGAGCCGCTGATGGCCACCAAGGTCTTTCCGGCCATGGTCTGTCAGATGATCAGCGTCGGCGAGGCCACGGGCGCCCTGGACGTCATGCTCAACAAGATCGCCGACTTCTACGAGGAAGAGGTCGACGAGGCCGTCGAGAACCTCACCTCGCTGCTGGAGCCCATGATCATGGTCGGTCTGGGCGTCGGCGTCGGCTCCTTCGTCATCGCCATGTACCTGCCCATCTTCTCGATGGCCTCTGGCATCCACTAAGGAGCTGCCCCGGCTTTCACCAGTAGGAGCCCCCGGCTTCCATGGCTGACGTTACCGCGGACACCCGGCTCTCCCCGCCCCTGCTGCGGGCCCGGGTGACCAAGTACATCTTCCTGCGCCTGCTGTTGGTCTTCGGCCTCTTCTCGCTGGCCGCCTACGTGCTGATCCGCGAGCCGGCCGCGATGCTGTCCCTCAACCGGCTCTTCCTGCTGGCGGGGCTCTCGTTTCTCTTCATGGGCGTCAGCGCGGCCTGGGTGCGCGGGGTGCAAGACCTGCGCGGCTTCGTGTTCGTGCAGCTGCTCTTCGACACCGCGCTGATCACCACCCTGGTCCAGCTCACCGGCGGGCCGCGCAGCATCTACTTCGTGTTCTACTTCATGAACATCGGGGCGGCCGCCTTTCTGGCCTCGCGCGCCGCGGCCCTGGTGCTGGCCGTCGTCAACTCCCTGGCGCTGGTGGGCGCCTCCGTCGTGCACTTCGTGTTCCTGCATCCTGGCGCCCTCACCGTGGGCGCCTCGCTGTCGCTCTACGTCGACGTGCTGCTCAAGGTCTTCGGCTTCATGATCCTGGGACTGCTCACCAGCCAACTGGCGGCGCGGACCCAGCAGGCCGACGACGCCCTGCAGCGGCAGCAGGAGACCACCCGCGCCCTGGAAGAAGAGCACGGACTGTTGGTGCAGAGCGTGCTCTCCGGGATCCTGACGGTGGACGAGCAGGGCATCATCCAGAGCGCGAATCCCGCCGCCCTGGCGCGCCTGGGCACCTGCGAGGGGCGACCGCTGCAAGCGGTGCTGCCCGGCCTCAAGCGCTACACCGATGGGCAGGAGCTGCGGGTGAACGGCCCCGACGAGGTGCTCACACTGCTCTGCTACCGCAGCCCGCTGGGCGTATCCGGCGGCGAAGTCGTGGTCTTCGAGGACGTCACGCGGCTGCGGCGCATCGAGGCCGAGATGAAGCGCGAGGAGCGGCTGGTGGGCATCGGGCGCATCGCCGCGGCCATCGCCCACGAGATCCGCAACCCGCTGGCCAGCCTGTCCGGCTCGATCCAGCTGCTGAAAGAAGAACACGAGGGTCCCCTGGTCACCATCGCGCTGCGCGAGGTGCTGCGTCTGAACGACCTGGTGGGGGAATTTCTGGAGACGGCGCGCCCCATCGAGCCCAAGCTGCAACCGACCGACATCTCGGAGATCGTGGCCGAAATAGCGACCTCCTTCGCACAGGATCCGCGCTACGGCGAGCTGGTCGCCCTGGAGGTGGATCAGCAGGGACAGGTGGGTCTGGCCGACCTGGATCCGGGCCGCATCCGCCAGGTGCTCTGGAACCTGCTGCTGAACGCCGCCCAGGCCATGCCCGACGGCGGCACGGTCAGCCTGGTGGTGCGCGACACGCCGGGGGCGCTCAAGGTCCAGGTGCGCGACCGGGGCACAGGCATCTCCCACGAGGATCTGCAGAAGGTCTTCGACCCCTTCTACACCACGCGCCAGGGCGGCACCGGTCTGGGCCTGGCCAACGTGGACAAGCTGGTGCGGGCCCACGGTGGCCGCGTCGAGGTGCGCTCGCGCATTGGTGAGGGCACCACCTTCGAACTCAGCTTCCCCCGGCGCACCGCGACCAGAGACCTGGCCCGGGCGAATATGGAGTAGCGATGCACGGCTACCGTATGCTTGTCGTGGACGACGAACGTTCCATGAGGGATTTCCTGGAGATCCTCTTCCGACGCGAAGGATACGAGGTGGAAACGGCCGCCACGGCCGAGCAGGCCATCCTCGCCTTCGAGAGGCAACCCCACGACCTGGTGCTGACCGACCTGAACCTGCCGGGCAAGAGCGGCCTGGACCTGCTGCAGCAGATCAAGACCCGCGCCGTCCAGGGCGCGCGGGACGTGCCGGTGATCCTGATCACCGCCTACGGCACGGCGGCCTCGGCGGTGGAGGCCATGAAGCGCGGCGCCTTCGACTACGTGATGAAGCCCTTCAGCAACGACGAGCTCAAGCTGCTGGTGCACCGCGCCTTGGAGCAGCGGCGTCTGATCGAGGAGAACCTGCGCCTCAAGACCGAGCTGCAGGATCGCTACCACTACGGCACGCTGGTGGGGTCCAGCAAGGCCATGCAAGAGGTCTACGCCCTGATCGAGCGCATCAAGGACACGCGCATCAACAGCTTGATCGTGGGGGAGAGCGGCACTGGCAAGGAGCTGGTGGCGCGCGCCATCCACTACAGCGGCGTCCGGCGCACGGGCCCCTTCGTGGCCGTCAACTGCGGCGCCATCCCCGAGACCCTGATCGAGAGCGAGCTCTTCGGCTACCGCAAGGGCGCCTTCACCGGCGCCGATCGCGACAAGGTCGGTTTCTTCGAGGCGGCGGACAAGGGAACCATCCTGCTGGACGAAATAGGCGAGATGCCGCTGCTCACGCAGGTCAAGACCTTGAGAGCCATCCAGGAGAAGAGCATCACGCCCGTGGGAGGCACGGACGAGCGCAAGGTGGACGTGCGCATCCTGGCCGCCACCAACAAGGACCTGGAAGAAGAGGTTCGCCAGGGACACTTCCGGGAGGATCTCTACTACCGACTGAACGTGGTGATGATCGAGGTGCCGGTGCTGCGCCACCGCGAGGGTGACGTGCTGGAGCTGGCCCGCCACTTCACCACCCGCTACGCCGAAGAGTACGACAAGCCCATCCAGGGCATCACCCCCGAGGCCGCCCGCCTGCTGCGCAAGTACGCCTACCCGGGCAATGTGCGCGAGCTGCAGAACATCATCGAGCGCAGCGTGGCCCTGGCGTCGGGCACGCGCATCACGCCGGAGTCCCTGCCGGACCGCCTGAAGGAGGGCTCCAGCCTGCCCGACGAGAGCCCGGAAGAGGTGTTTCCCGAGGATGGGATCAACCTGGACGCGCGTCTGTACGCCTACGAGCAGAAGTGGCTGGCCAAGGCGCTGGAGCAAGCCGACGGCAACAAGACCAAGGCCGCCGAGCTGCTGGGCATGTCATTCCGCTCCTTCCGGTATCGCCTGCAAAAGCACGGAGTAACCGGGGAATAATCTATCGATCCGATAGATTTCCGTGCTCGCCGTGGCATACCCTAAGGTGTTTTCAAGGTCGGCTCTGCGACGCGGCGATCCGACTGACGAAGAGCGTCAGGCCTGACGTATTTTGTCACCACTTGTCTGCCGCTGCGCGTCACCAGCGGCCGGAAAGCCAGGAAGCAAGGCTCGCCGGAGGCTGGCACGCTTCTTGATCACAGTATGGACGGTCCAAGAAGGAGCCCGACTCCAAAACCCCAAGACGGAGATACCCGCATGTTCAAAAAAGGCTTCACCCTCGTCGAGCTGATGATCGTCGTCGCCATTATCGGCATTCTGGCCGCAATCGCCATTCCGAACTTCGTGTCGATGCAGTACCGCGCGAAGAGGGCCGAGGTTCCGCCCAATGTCGATGGCATCAAGACCGCCCAGATTGCCTATGAGGCCGCCTTCGACACCTACATGAGCATCGGCACCGAGCTGCCCGCCGCCGCCGGCGCCAAGGTCGCGCAGCTCTGGCCGACCACCACGGCGTTCAACGACCTGGGCTGGGAGCCCTCCGGTAAGGTCCGTGGCCAGTACTCCGTGCCCACCACCACCAACATCGACTTCCGCGTGCAGGGCACCTGCGACGTGGACGGCGACGTGGATACCGCCACCTACACCGCCACCAAGTCCATCTCGGCCACGCTGGCCTCAGGCGACGAGCAGGTGTACTAGCAAGCGCGCACTTCGCGTCGCGTCTTCGCTGGAGCGTGACAACCGGCGGCACACTCCGTGCCGCCGGTTCTTGCTCAGGGATCATAAAACCAAAAAGGGCAGGAGGAGATCCCCCTGCCCGGCAGGAGGTGCGAAAATGGCGGCTCGCAGAGGCTTCACGCTGGTGGAGTTGATGATCGTGGTGGCGATCATCGGCATCTTGGCGGCCATCGCCATCCCCAACTTCACGTCGATGCAGTACCGCGCCAAGCGGGCTGAGCTCCCACCCAACGTCGACGCCATCAAGACCGCCGAGCTGGCCTACGAGGCGGCCTTCGACACCTACATGTCGATAGCCTCGGAGCTGCCCGCCAGCGGTGGCACCAAGGCCCTGGTCAACTGGATCACCACGACGCCGTTCCACGACCTCGGATGGGAGCCCTCTGGCAAGGTGCGCGGTCAATACTCCGTCCCCTCCACCGACAACACCGACTTCCGCGTGCAAGGCACCTGCGATGTGGACGGTGACGTCAACACCACCACCTACACCGCGACCAAGACCATCGAGCCCACGCTGCTGGCGGGCATGGAGATGATCTACTGACAGTCCCCTCCCGCGATCCTGAGAGAGACGTCAAGAGGACCGAGGCTCTCATGAAATCCCGCTCGCCCAGCGATCCGCGCCGGCGCGAGCTGCCCGATCCGGTCCGCGAGGAGGAATCTCTGCTGCAGGAGCTCAGGCACTACCTGCTGGAGCATCCCGAGGGCCCAGGCGCAAGCGACCAGGGGGCCCTGGATGAGATGGCTGCGCTGCGCGCGCAAATAGCAAACGCCAAAGCCGAGGATCTGGGTTCCATCTTCCAGCAGTACGAGCAGCTCTCCCACCGTGTGCGCCAGATCCAGGCTGGGTCGAACCAACGCTACGTGGACCCGGAGTGTCCCTACTTCGGCCATATGCGCATCGAGGACAAGCGGGGGGAGCGAGACCTCTTCCTGGGCTGCGCCACGCGCATCGAGAACGGCGTGCGCATCGTCGACTGGCGCAATGCACCCATCAGCAGGATCTTCTACCGCTACCAGGAGGGCGAGGAGTACGAGGAAGAGGTCGGCGAGGTGCAGCTCACCGGGCGCATCAAGGCCCGCCGCACGGTGGGCATCAAGGGGGGAAAGCTCTACAGGGTGGACACGCCCTCTCGAGCCTGGGTGCGCGAGTCCGAGGACTGGAGGGCGGTGCTGCGCCCTCGCCCACGGCTGGCGGGTGGCTGTGGCAGCGCCTTTCGGGCCACGGAGGATCTGCGCCAGGCGCGCTTGGGCGTGGGCGGCCAGCATCGCGCCGACAAGCACCTGCCCGAAATCGCGGCGCTGATCGATCCCGAGCAGTTCGACCTGATCACCATGCCGAGAAGTGGGCTGGTGGCCATTCGCGGCGGCGCGGGCAGCGGCAAGACCACCGTGGCGCTGCACCGCATCGCCTATCTCAACTACGCGGACTCCAGGCGCTTCGCCCCCCCCCGTATCCTCGTGCTGGTCTGGGGGAAAGCGCTGCAGAACTACGTGTCGCACGTATTGCCCGCGCTGGGTGTGGAGGGCGTCCAGGTGGCGACCTGGGAGAGCTGGGCCCGAGCTGCGCGCCAGCGGCATTACGGGCGCCTGCCGCGCGGCGTGCGCTACGACACGCCCAGCGCCCTGCTGCGGGTCAAGCTGCACCCCATGCTGCCCGACATCCTGGAGAGACGCATCCGCAACCGACCCGCCGAGCCTCGCATGACCGAGGCCATCGACGATTTCGTCAGCTTGTTGGCAGATGGTCGCCGCATCACCCGCGAGCTGGTGCGCTGGGCAGCGGACGATTTCCCCCCCGGCGCCCTGGAACAGGCCGCGCTGCAGATGGAGGACCAGGCCAGCGCATTGAGGAACTGGCTGGGAGGCGAGCGCAAGCAGGGCTCCATGCTGGATGCCGAAGACGACGCCATCCTGCTGCGCATCTGGCAGCTGCGGGTGGGACCGCTGCGCCGCGCGCGGCGCGAGCCCATGATCTACACCCACGTCGTGATCGACGAGGTGCAGGATTTCTCACCCCTGGAAGCCCAGGTGGTGCTGGCCTGCCTGGACGAGGAGCGCTCGGCCACACTGGCCGGGGATGCGGCCCAGCACATCATGGAGGACACGGGCTTCACCGACTGGGACGAGTTCTTCCACTTCCTGGGGCGGCCGGGCACCGTCGTGGAGACCTTGCAGATATCCTATCGATCCACGGCCCAGATAGCCGAGTTCGGCCGACTGCTCCTGGGAGCGGGGGCTCCGGCCGAGCGGCCACGAACCACCCGCGACGGGCCCCCGGTAGAGCTGCTGGAGTTCACCGAGCACGGCGCCTGCGTCGCCTTCCTGGCCGATGCGCTGCGGGCCTTGATGCGTTCCGAGCCCCAGGCGAGCGTGGCCCTTGTAGCGCCCAGCGACAGCGTAGCGCGCATGTACCACGAAGGCCTGCGACAAGCGGAGCTGCAGAACCTGGGCCTGGTCCTCGACCAGGAGTTCTCCTTTTCCCCTGGCATCGAGGTCACCCGCATCCAGGACGTCAAGGGCCTGGAGTTCGACTACGTGGTGCTCTTGGACGCCGCGGCGCGGCACTACCCCGACACGGAGCTGGCCCGGCGACAGCTGCACGTGGGAGCGACCCGAGCCATCCACCAGCTCTGGGTCACCACCGTAGGAACGGCGGCAGCGGCCATTCGTGGACTACGGCAAGCCTGACCTGGAGTCCCGCAGCGACTACCTGCTTCGCAAGAACGCAGAGATCGCCCTGCTGAATGGGATGCTGGACCAGCCCCTGTCCAGCCCGCCGGCCACGTCCATCGACGAGCTGCTGCGTGGCAAGCTGGCGCTGCGCGCGCGGCAGATGTGCGAGCTCCTGCAGCGCCATCCCGACCTGGCGGAGACCTGCTTCGACGCGCAGCCAGAGCGACGCTTCGGCAACTACGCGCTCTCCTACCTCTACCAACGCTTCGAGTTGATCGTGGACGGCGCGCCAATCCACAGCCAACCCGATTTGTCCCTGATACGCCACGAACGGTATTTCTCGTCGGGGATGGGCGCGCTGTCCGCCGTGCTGCTGGCCCTGAACGAGCTCTGGCCGAAGGCGTCGCTGCACATGCTGCAGGACAGCTACTTCGAGACCCTGGAGCTGCTGCGACGCCCGGGTGTCCATTTCGACCTGCGCTGCGAGGCGACCCCCCGAGCCCTGCTGGGCGCGCTGCGCCGCGGCCGACAGTCGGGGGCGCCCAGGATAGCCCTGCTCGACTCGATCTGCGCCGAGGATCCCACGGCGATCCTCGCCGAGGCCCAGCCAGGAGTCCTGGACCTGCTGCTGGCCGACAGCACCTGCTACGAGGCCAACTCGCCGCGCATCTTATCCCTCGTGCGAGGCGCCTGGCGGCTCAAGGTCCCCGTCGTGCTGCTGCGCAGCCATCAGAAGCTGGACTACCTGGGCGTGGAGTACGGGCGCCTGGGATCCGCCGTCTTCCTGACGAGCCCGCTGGTCCCACGCGCAGGCCAGGTCCTGGTCCGCAACCTGCGCCGACGAAGCGCCAGGCTGTCCCGCCTGCTGGGCAACACGGCGCTCCCCATGCACCTGCCACCTTGCGCCGGCGATCCTTCCTTCACGGCCTGCAATCACGAACGCCTGGCTCTGATGGAGCGCTGCAACCTGGCGGGCGGGCGGCGCATGCAGCGGGCCCTGGCGCCAGCCGCGATCCCCGTGCGCATCCACCACCACGGCCGCTTCTTCACCGTGGAGCCATTCCCCCGCAGCCTGGGGCGCGCGGCCTGCGAGCGGAAGCTGCGCCAACTGGCGGACCAGGCCTCGGACCAGGGTCTGGCACTGCGCGCCGCGGCCAGCTTCGGCTTCGACTTCGCCGCGCTCTCCATCTGCCGGCTTCCACCCGATGAGCGCCTGGCACTGCGCGTGGCGCTGCCCGATTTCTGCCAGGAGGACTGGCTGGCGGTCTGCGATTTCCTGATCGCGGCCTGCCGGAAGATGGCACGGGGTGGCCGCTGAACGCCTGAACCAGGTAGCTTGACGACGAGCAGCGGGAAGGTGCACCCATGAACCCATCCGACGCCCCCATCCTCATGCAGCGCCTGCGGGACGGCTCCCTGGAAGCGCTGGTAGACCTGGCATTGGACGAGTTCCAGTCCCGCCCCCTGGCGGAGCTGGCGGATCCGGCCTGGCTGGCCCAGCGTATGGTGGGCGCGCTGCAAGCCGCGGCCGACAACCCCAGCAGCGAGGCCTGGCTGCGCGAGCGTCTGGCTGGGCTGCGCGCCCGCATGGCGGAACCCGAGGCCTTCGACGCGGACGACAACCTGCGCCGGCGCCTGCCCGCGGAGCTGATCGAGCCCGCCCAGGCGCTGCTGGCCGAACCCTATGTGCCCGAACGCGCGCTGATGCTGCGCCTGCTGGACCACGAGGCCATGCACAGCTTGATCCAGGAGGTGCTGCACGACATCCTGGTGCGCTTCGGCCGCAAGCTGCGCAACCTGACCCCCGACACGGGGCGGCTGGCCGCTGACGCGGGGCGACTGGCCGCAGGCCTGGGGCGCGGCCGCCTGGCCGCGGGCCTGGGACGTTCCCGTCTGCCCTCCGGCCTCTCACGCCTGAAGGACCTGAGCACAGGCGTTGCGTCGGTGGTGGGCGCCGAGCTGGAACACCAGCTCGACCAGCGCGCGCGGGAGTTCGGCAGCCAGGCCATCAGCGCCGTGCTCGGCCAGGTGGCCACGCTGCTCACCGCCCCCGAGCGGGCCGAGACCCTGTCGGACTGGCGCGCCCACGGCCTGGGCGTCATCCTGGACACCGAGCTGGCCGACTGGGCGAAGGAGCTGCGCAAGCTGGAGGAGGAACAGCTGCTGGGCACCGCCAAGGGCATGCTGCAGGCCCTGGCCCGCAGGGAGGGCCTGCAGGAGGAGATCGAGGCGCTGGCCCGCAGCGCCATGGACGAGCTGGGCTCCACCAGCTTCGGCGACCAGCTGCAGGAGAGCGGCATGGAGCAAGAGTGGCGCGAGACCACGCGCAGCCTGCTGCTGGAGAGCTTGTCCTCGCTGATAGAGACCCCGGCCTTCCAGTCCTGGCTCGAGGACTGGCTGGCGAAAGGGCATTGATGCGCAGCGCGCCCGGATCCCCTCCTCCCCGCTGCCGCCACCTCGTTCGAGCGGGGCGCGGCATGGGCTGCGCGGGCTCGGTCATCCTTGCGGCCAACCGATGCATTGCCAGGGTTGAAAGCCGAT
>CAYVQL010000155.1:0-25001 GCA_964454135.1 uncultured Enterobacterales bacterium
TTTCAGGGGGGCTGCGCCCCCCGCGCCTTCGGCGCTCCCCCATCCCGGCCGCTGCCGCGGCCGGAGTGCACACGCCGGCACGTCATACAGGTAGTTGCTAGGAGCTTCCAGGCGCGTGCACTAGGCTCGGCAGAGAGCATATGCGGTTCGATCCCGAAGGAGGGGTCAGGATCGCGTGCGGGACGTTCCCCTGGCCGCCTGCAGGCGATATAGGCAGCCCATGTTTCTACTGTGGGCCACGTCGGCGCTCGCTGGGGATCTCAGCCTGAACGACGCGCTGGAGCAGGCGCTGCGAGCCAACTACGAGCTGCGCCAGGATCGCCTGGACCTGCGGCAGGCAGAGCTGGCCGTGACAGAGGCGCAGGGCAGCTTCGACCCCTCGCTCTGGGCCAGCACCAGCGCCGCCGGCTCACGCTCACTGAGCAACAGCATCACGGAGAACACCGGCCAGGAGCCGGATGTGGTCGAATCCACCGCCCTGGGGCTGTCCACGGGTGTCTCCCAGGAGCTGCCCACTGGGGGCAGCGTGAACATGGGCTGGTATCGCAGCCGCTCCGCCACGGACTCGCCCGGACAGCTGCTCTCCACTTCCTACCAGGAGCAGCTGGCTCTCAGCCTATCCCAGCCGCTGCTGAATGGAGCTGGGCCCCAGGCCACGCGCTACACCCTGCGCGACGCGGAGCGGGATCTCGACAGCGAAGCCCTGGCCTACCGCGCCGCCATGGAGCAGCTGGTGCTCGATGTCTCCGACGCCTACTGGAGCCTGGTGGCCGCCGGAGAGTCCCTGGTGCTGGCACGGCGCTCCTTGGAGATCGCCGAGCGTCAGCTGGACGACACCCGCGAGCGCCTGGAGGAGGGCTTCGCAGCCCTGGGGGATGTGCTGCAAGTGGAGCGCGCCGTGGGCGTGGCCCGCCAGGCTGTGGTGGTGGCCGAAGCGGACCTCGAGAACGGCGAAGGCGAGCTCTCGCGGCTACTGGGCGTCCCAGCGCGGCAGCAACACGACCTGCAGCCGCAAGACAGACCGATCATCCCCGAGCTCGATCTGGACGTGCAGCGCTCCCTGGCCCTCGCACGGGAGAACAACGCTGCCTGGCTGCAGCAGCGCATCGCGGTGGAGAGCGCAGAAGACAGCCTGCTTCTGGCGCGCAACCAGGCGCTTCCCAGCCTGGGGCTGTCTGCCTCCCTGGGCTTCACGGGCCTCGCCAACGCGCCCCCGGCGGCCCGCACCTTGATGCTCTCCGGAGAGCTCCCGACCTGGTCGGCCGGCATGTCGTTTTCAGTCCCCATCCCCGGCCGGGCCACCCACGCCGAGCGCGACAGCAGCTACCTGGAGCTCGTCAAGACGCGCTTGGAGCGCGCCAGCGCCGAGCAGGACCTGGTCCTGGCCGTGGAGTCGGCCGTGCGCGGGGTGCGCCGTGACCACTCGCGCGTCGCCCTGGCCAGGCGCACCGTGCAGGCCGCACGAGCGGCCCTGGATGCGGACCAGGAGCTGCTGCAGGACGGTCGCGGCTCCACCCGCGACGTGGTTCTCTCCCTCGAGGCGCTGGACGAGGCCCAGGTCTCGCAGCTGGAGGCGGAGATCGACCTGCAGAGCTCGCTGCTGGAGCTGCTGCGCAGCGAGGGCGTGCTGTTGGAGACGCTGGGGCTGGCGCTTCCGGCACCGCAACCTTGATCAGGCCATAGGCCCTCGGCATGGGGCTCGGCGGGCTGCCAGGCCCGCGGCCAGCGCGACGAGCAGCGAGGCCGCCAGGGCCGCCAGCGCGGCGCTGCAGGGCGCGGCCAGCCGCAGGTCCGCCCAGCTGCGGAACAGGACGCTGAGACACCAGCCTGCGCCGCAGCCCGCCAGGCCGGCCAGGGCACCCGACAGGAGCGCCGGGCGCACTGTGGGCAGCCGCTCCCCCGGGATTCCCCGCTCGAGCGTGCCCAGCTGCAGCGCAAAGCCCTGGGCGATGGCTCCCTGCAGCAGACAGATGCCAGCCAGCAGGGCCAGCGCGGGCGCCAGGATCCCCTGGATGCCTGTGCCCGTCTCAGCCGTCAGCTGTGCCGACACCCGCAAGCCGGAGTCGGCGCCGTGCAGCCGAGCCAGGGCTCGTCGGGCCACAGCCGCGTGCTGCTCTGCCGAGCCGCCAGGGGGCAGCGCGATGCGCAGCTCGGAGAGCTGGACAGAGGTGCCTGCCAGCCGCGCCAAGCTGGTGGAGAGGGGGATGAAGAGCTCCGGCGCCGTGGTTCCAGGCTGGGTGTCCGCCGGGGTCTCAGTGCCTGCCGGCTGGCTCACCACGCCCACCAGCGTATACCAGTCTCCCTCCAGGAGCAGGCGTGCACCGACGGCGGCGCCGCTGCCGAAGAGCGCCTCACGGGTCCGCTCCTCGAGCAGGCAGACCGCCCTGCGGCGCCCCTCGTCCGCTTCGTCGTAGAGCCGACCTTCCACCGCCACCAATCCCAGGGCCAGCAGGCCCTGCGGATCAGCCCCCATCCCCCGCAAGCCGCCTTTCTTCAGGGGCGGACTCGAGCGCACCACGCCCAGGTCCAGCAGGGCCCCCACCGTCGCCCCGGGCAGCGCGCTGCGCAGCACGGCCTGGTCGCCGGAAGAAAGGCCCGAGAACGCCCCCTCCCCTCCTCCCTCGAGCCCCTCGGCCGATTCGGCCGTCACGAGCAAAGCCGCCCCGGTCCTACCAGGCCCTGCATGGCCCGTCGATGCCCGGGTTCCCTGCCACGCGGTGCAGCACAAGAACAGCGCCGTCGCTCCCAGGAAGAGTCCCAGCGCCGCACCGACGCTGCGAAGGGGCCGTGCTCGCAGACCGCGCCAGGCGCCTCGCCAGGCTCCGCTCACGAGCCGTCGCCATCCATCCGGTTCGAGGTGGGCCGATCGACGAGCTTCCCATCCGGATCGGAGAGCGCCAACAGGTCGCCCACCTGCAGCGGCCCCGTGATGACGACGTGAGTGTCGTTTTCGCTCCCGGCGGACACCGGCACCCGCTCCCAACCCGCACGCCCTCGCCGTAGCACACAGGGCTCCTTGCCCTGGAAGAAGAGCGCCTCCCGTGGAACCGAGAGCACGTCTTCTTGCCGCTCCAGGATGATCTCCGCCCTGACGGACATGCCGGGGCGCATGTCGCTCTCCGGAGCGGCGAGGTCGACAAGCACCTTCAGGTACTTGCCCCCGACGCTGGGTCCACGCCGAATGGCCATCTCCCCGATGGCGGCCACGGTTCCTTGGCTGGGGCGCTGCGGGTAGGCGTCCAGCACGACCTGGACCGGCTGCCCCGTGCGCAGCACGCCCGCGTCGGCCTCGTGCACCCAGGCGACGACCCTCATATCCGAAGGATCCGCCACCTCCAGGATGCAGGAGCCAGGATAGACGGTGTAGCCCTGGCCCACCATGCGCCCCTCGGGCGCCTCCACGTGCACGACCACCCCGTCCACGGGCGCCTTCAGCGAGGTCGTCTCCAGCTGCAGGCTCGTGCGCTCTGCCAGCTCACGGGCCTGCCTGGCCTCCAGGTGGAGCAGCTCCACGGCGGCTTGCCCCTCCAGCCGGGCGGACTCCAGGGCGGCCTGGGCTCGCGTCAGCGCCAGCGACGCCTCTTGCACGTCCAGACGAGCGGCTTCCCGCTCCAGGCGCGGGATGGCCTCGCTGTCGCTCACCCGCATCTCGGCCCTGCGCAGCGCCAGCTCGGCTCGGGCCACGCCATTGCCCAGATCGGCCAGCTGCAGCTCCAGCTGGGCCTGTTCCTGGCCGATGCGCGTGCGCGCCACCTCCAGGCGATTCTCGGTGGAGAGCAGCCGGCGTTCGAGCTCGGTGCGCTCCAGCTCGGCCACGACGGCTCCTGCCGCGACGCTCGTACCCTCTCCGGCCATGCGGATCACCTGCACGCCTCCCCCAAGGTCGGGCACGGTGACGGGCACGCTGCGCACAGCCTGCAGCTCCCCGGCCAAGGCCAGGAGCACCTCGAACTCGCCCTGTACCACCGGGGCCACGGGTGGCTCGTCGGACTCGCCGTTGCAAGCGATCAGGCAGAGCAGGATGGTCATCAAGCGCAACACGCCTCTCCCCTATCAAGAAACCTCCGCAGCGGGGGACCTCCGCTGCGGATCGCGCCTCGCCCTCGTGCGGAACCGCAGGCCATGGCTGGTTGGTTCCCCACCGGCCAGCCTGGTCGTCCCTGGATTATGAAACCAGGGGCGGCCTGGCGCTTTCACGGTGGGGAACAACGCGGGGGAGGGGGAGCGCGAAGCGCGATCAGGGGCGTACGCAGTGGCGAGGGTGTCCCCCTCCCCCTGCAAATTTCGTGATAGAGCTCCCCTCCCGATTCCGGATCTCCCGCCATGACCTCCCTGTCCCTCCACCGCCCCACCCGCGGCGGGCCCCTCGGCCGCCTGGCATCGTGGCTGCTGCCCCAGACCGATCCCGCTCCGATCCAGCTGACGATCCAGGTCCCCGCGTCGCGCCTGATGGAGTGGCTGGATCTGCTGACGCGCGTCAGCGGCGTGGGAGTCACGGCCATGCACGCCGTTGGCCGCGCCACCGCGCTGGCCATGGCGCGCAACCCCGAGCGCAACCAGGTGGCTCGCGGGCGGCGTGCCGCTCGCCTCTCCTCTGTGGACCTGCTCTTTCAGATCCCGGGGCCGGATCCGGCGGACGAAGCGCGCAGCGTCCTCTACCGTCACATCCACTACCAGGCGAACAACGCCAGCGTGCCCGCGCTCTGCCAGGAGATGCAGGCCAGCCTGCTGCCCGACAGTCAAGCGCCTGCGCCCGTCTCGGCCGTCCTGACCAGCCTGGAAGCCAGCGGAGTGCGGGTCAACCAGGCGCCCCTGCCACGCGGCATCGACGCCCCCCTCTCCATCATGCTCAGCCCCATCGAAGAGCTGCCTACGGCCCTGCGGGGCGCCGTGGTCACGCGTCGCGTGCTCCAGCTGAACGCCACCTTCGACTCGCGGCTTGCAGAGGTGCACCAGGCGGCCGCCCTGGCGCGCGAGATCCGATCTTACCTGGAAGATCCCCGCAAGCTCGAGACCGTGGACCAGTTCTCGGGCAACCTCACGCCGTCGGACACCTCCACCGAACTGGAGCTCCCGGACCCCACCGAGTCATCGAAGCCCGTTTGACGCGGGCAGCTCAGCGCTCCAGCAGGTCGCCGCCGCTCAAGGGCACCCACCAGGCCCCCCCGTTGACGTGGATGGGCTCGCGGCTGATGCGCACCCGCTGGCCGTGCCCCAGGCTGCAGACCAGCGTATCGCGGGCGTTCCAACCGTTCTCGGTGCACGGGTAGCGCAGCCGCACGTTCACGCCCCCATCGACCACGTGCACATCGCCCACGGCCCCAGGGCGCTGCTCACCTGCGTACCAGTAGCCCAGGACCTGGCCCTGGTCCCCTGTGCAACCCCTGGGTCTCTCGCCGCGGGCAGCCTCGGTCACCGCGCTGGTGGGCGGTGGCGTGCGCCGCGACTCGGGGGCTGGGGCCGTAGCCTCGCTGGGCACGCTGCCCTCGCCAGGTTCCGCCTCGGCCACCAGCCCTTCTTCTTCAGTGGGCTCGTCCTGTGTTCTCTCCGCCTGGGCCTCGTCGGAGGGGGCGGCGCTCTGGCTCCCCTCCCCTTCTCGTCCGGGCAGGCCCTCGGCCAGGGCGGCGCTGGCCTCGTCTGACTCCGAGGAAGATCCCGCCGCGGGCAGTGCCCCCTGCTCTTCTTCGCCCGGCAGGGGTGAGGACGGAGCCAGTGCCAGCCAGCCACCCAACAGCAGCAGCGGCAAGGCGGCGAAGACCAGCAGCAGGCCCAGGCGTCGTGAGCGCCAGCGCTTGCCGCTGCTGAACACGCGCAGCATGTCCACCAGGTTGGCGTCGTCGGGACGGCGCTGCAGCGCCCGCTCCACCAGCGCCACCAGGCGTCGACGACGCGCCGCCTCGCGCACCAGGTCCGACCAGGCGGCGAGGGCGTCGCCGGTGAGCTGAACCTCGGCGGCCAGCCCCGCCGATTCCGCCAAGGCGGCCCGCTCCTCGAAAGAGGGAAAGCGCTTGGCGAAGAACTTCGCCAGGTCGGCGATCTCGCGCTCGTCCAGCTCCATGGGACTCGCCTGTCGCGGAGGAAATGCGCTGCGGTGGCGCGCCATTGCACAGGTATCGCGATCTACGCGATGCGCCATTGCCATGGAGTCAGCCTGTCGGGATAAGCTGCATCCATGAGTAGCTCGAACGCCACTGTCACCGTCTTGCCCTTGGCCGCGGTTCTCCTCGTCGCAGCCTGCCACCACCGCCTGGACGACGAGGCGCAACACAGGCGGCTGCCATCCCTCTCCGGTCCGGATCACGCCCAGGTGCCGCTGCTGCGCGCCTTGCCAGGAGACGACAAGATCCACATCCAGGCGGACCTGGGCCTGGAGTCGCCCGCGATCTTCCTCGTCGATACCGGGGCGTCGGTGTCTGTGGTGAGCGCAGCGCTGGCCGAGGCCCTGGAGCTGCAGCCACAGGCAGAGCAAGGCGTGCTGCAGGGTCTGGGGGGGACCATGCGCTGGTCCTCGGTCCTGATCCCGGAGATGAAGATCGGGGATTTCACGCTGCGCAATATTCTGGCCGCCTCCGACGTGCAGGGCGTGCCCGCCTTCAGCAGCGCCCTCCCCCTGGACGGCATCCTGGGCAACAACGTCTGGAGCCAGTTCGTGCTGAGCGTGGACTACCCGGCCAACGTGTTGGTGCTGGACAAGCCCGGCACGGCGCAGCTGCCCGAGTCCGCCACCCCCATGCTCTTCGATGGCCTGCATTGCTACGCCTTCGCCGCCGTGGAGTCCGGAGAGGGCGAGGAAGCCACGGCTGCACAGCTCCTGCTGGCCCTCGACACCGGCGCGCGCGGCGTCCTGCTCGCCGGAGCCTCAGGCGAACCCTTCGCCGCCCTCGCCACCGAGGGCGAGGAGCCGGTCTTTGGCATCGGCAGCGGCGAAAACCTGCCAGCCTCGAACTTCATGCGCAGGACTCGCCGCGTGCCCATTTCCTCCGTCTCCCTGGGAGGCGTGACCGTGGATGGCCCCGGGCATGCGCAGTGGGTCAACTTCGACGACACCACGCCCATCGGGCCTCGCAGCATGCCTGGCCTGCTCGGGCACGCCGTGTTTTCTGACCACCGCGCCATCTTCGACTTCGCTGGCGAGCGCTTCGCCCTCGTCGAGAGCCAAGGGCCCGCCGTAGCAGAAGACGGGCACCAGCTGCTGCTGGACCAGGATCGGGAGCGCCATGGCCACGATCCCGTGCGCGGTCTGTACCGCGCCCGCCTGCTGGCCTGGCTCGAGCAACCCGAGCAGGCCGCGCAGGAAGCGGCCGCCTACTGCGAGCTGCACCCGGACGACGCCGAGGCGGCGGCCTTTCTCGCCCGCCTGCACCTCTTCATGGGCCAGTTCGACCAGTACTGGTCGCTGCTCAGCCGCCTGAAGCCCGAGGATCTCGCGGGTTCGGGTGAGCTGATAGCCGCGGTCAACGGGCATGCTGCCGAGGGACGCGCCCAGCGCGCCCTGGAGCTCGCCGACAACGCCGTTCGAGCCCTCCCCGGCGACTCTCAGGCCCTGGTGGCCCTGGCGGACGCCAAGCTGGCGCTGGGCGACCCAACCGGGGCGCGCAAGGCCCTGCTGGAGGCCAACCGCCTGGACGAGTCCCCCGACGGCCACCTGCTGCGCCGCGCGCGTGTGGCGCTCCAGGATGGCGACCTGGCGGCCGCCGCAGCCCACGTACGGCGCCTGTTGGAGCTGCACCCCTCCAATGGCTTCGCGCTCTGGTTCTACCGCCACGTCGCTGACTGCTCGCAGGAGCTGGACATGCTCCGGTCCGATCTGGAGTCCGCCATGGCTCGCCTCCACCCCGACGATCGGCCCCTGGACTTCCTGCTGGCTGGCTACCTGGCGCTGGGCGAGGATGAACAGGTGCAGGCCCTGTGGAGCGAGGGCATGCAGAAGGACTGCGAACCTCTGGAAGACGGCCCCTCGCGGGACAATTGCGTAGCCTGGTACGGGGCCATGGCGGACCAGGATCTGGACAGCGCCCTGGAGCTCAGCCTGCGCGCAAACCAGCAGGCACCCCATCGCTCCGACTACCTGGACACGCTGGCCATGGTCCACATGCGCCGGGGCGAGCTGGAGGAAGCCCAGCGCGCAGCGCTGCAGGCGCTGCGGCTCAATCCCGATGACATCTACCTGCTATGGCAGGTGGACCGCACCAGGGAATAGCCGAGGCCGAGCTGGGGAGGCGGCGTCATCGGACGATCCATCGCCATTTTGCGCCATTCATCCCCGCGCGACCAAGCCTGAGTCGGGCTGCGCAAGCTGCCCATTCCGCCCCTGGCCGGCGCTCTTTTTGTCCTGGATGCACCCACTGAAGCGTACTATGTTCAAATGATTCGCGGGCGACGGGCCCAGCGGCCAAAGAAGCTCCCCAAGTCATGACACGCCGTCCCTCCTCAAATATTCCTCCGGAAGGCCCGCAGAGCCCATTGGACCTGCGCGCTCTGTCCGTCGAGTTGCGCGAGAGCATCGCCCTGCGCACCGATACCGGACTGCACTTCGGCGAGGTGCGGCACTTCGAGCGTGGCCGCATGGATGTCGAGTGCGACGGCTTCTTCGACCTGCGCACCCAGGTGGAGTTCCAGTTCAAGCTCCCCGGATTCGGTGCCACCGTCTATGGCGTCGCGCGCGTCCTGCGCGCCATCAGCATCAGCGCGCGGATGAAGCGCTACACCCTGTCGGTGCTGCGCATGCGTCGCAACGACCGGCTGCTGCTGCAGCAGTGGATCGAGTACTCGGCACGCGGTGAGACCACGGTCCAGCGGGGCTACCGAGAGGAGTACGATCCCGGGACCGAGTCCAACCCCTGGGGCATCAAGACCCTCGACTCCAATGTACGCACCGAGGGTGGCCGGGCAGCGGTGCGGCAGGCGCTGCGCTCACGCTTCGGCGCAACCGACACCAACCCCACCATCTCCAAGGGCCCGGGTCGGCGCCTTGGCAGCGGGCGTTCACCCCTGCGTGGCCGCCGCTAGGTCCTCGAAGCCTTGAAAGCCCGGGATCCCTCGCAGCGGCGGGCCAGGCCGAAGCCACGTCGGGGCACAGCAGGTTCCAGGCGGCGCGGCCAGCCCGAAGAGCCAGCGTCCGCGCCACCCCCTGCCAGGCGTAGGCCCGGCGGCAGGAAGCGCCCGCCCCTGGTGCAGACCGAGCCCAAGAACCCCAAGCTCCCTCGCCCCACCGATCCCGAAATCCGCCTGCGCCTCGGCGCCTCGCCGGCCCGCGTGTTGGTGCGCTACCACACGCGCAACGCCTACTTCGGCGACTACCAGAGCTACATCTCCAAGAACGTGCTCTTCGTCCAGAGCACCGAGGGCACCCCTGATATGCACACAGAGATGTCCGTGCACATCTTCTTGCCCGCCGGCATGAGCGTCAGCTGCACCGCCCGGGTCGTGGCAGCCCTGCCCAATGGCTTCGGCTTGTCGCTGCAGCTCGACCCCGACGCTCGCATGACCCTGTCCCAGGCGGCCAGGTTCTAGCTTCATCTTTGCTCATCCGAGCCTCCGGGGCCTTGCCGGCGCTCACGTGGCTGCCTCGAGGGCGAGTTCGCCCGCAGCGGCGGACCGTGCGACTGGCCCCCACCAGGAGTTCCCATGTCCCGCTCCGCCCTGGTCCTTGCGCTGCTCGGCGCCTGCAGCGCCAACCACGACGCGCCTGTCGAAGGGGCGGTGCCGACGCTCCCGGAGCCCGGGGTGCACGACGGCGCCGGCCAGATCCCGGTTTCCGAGCCCACCCCTGTCCAGGCCCCAGCCCCGCCGGCCGAGGCTGAAATGGGAGCCTATGCCTCCGGACTGCTCCTCCCTTCGCTCTGGGCGAGCCCGGCCTGCGAGGGGCGCAGCTACGAGCGGCACATCAGCTTCGAAGAGGGCCGCTTTCGCGCCTCAGACCTGGTCTCTCCCTGCCCACCAGGTGTGCCCTGCGTCTGGTCCGGCATCATCGATCGTGCTGGCAGCTGGGCCCTGGAAGGCCAGCAGCTGCGGCTCATTCCCGACACCGATGCCGCAACGCCGGCACAGGCCGGCAAGTTCCCGCTGCCTGACCGGCTATGGCTCTCCGCCGAGGACACCCTCACCGAGGACGACGGCGCCTGCCCCTACGTGATGGCGCCGAGCGGCTAGTCTCCATCTGGGGCGGCTGGCCCTGTTTCCGCGGGCGCCGCCGAGAGGTGCTCCAGCAGCGCGTCCACGAAGGTGCGCGTGCGCAGGGGAACGTAGCGGGTAGGCGGGTAGAAGCCATGCACCTCGATGAAGGAGCCCGCGGTGTACTCGTCCAACAGGCGCACCACCCGGCCGGCGCGCAGGTCGTCCGCGAAGAAAGCCGGGAATGAGTAGGTGATCCCCAAGTCGGCCAGGGTGGCGGCCCGCAACAGGCGGTTGCTGTTTGTGCGCAGGTTGCCATCCGCCCGATGGAGCATCGCCGGGCCGCCCGGCGCTGTGAAGTGCCACAGGGGATTGTGGTAGCCCAGGCAGTTGTGCGCCCCAAGATCCTCGGGACGGCGGGGCCGGCCGTGACGCTCCACATAGGCCGGCGTGGCGAACAGGGCGCCCCGCATGCGCAGCAGCCGGCGACCGATGGCGCTGCTGTCAGGAAAACGCTGGTGGGGCAGGCGCCCGGCCACCAGGAGATCGAACTCCTCGTTCAAGTGCGCGAAGGGATCCGCCGCCAGCACCAGGTCGAGCCTGACCTCGGGATGGGCCGCCAGGTAGCCAGGGATCACGCGATCGTACATGGGTTCGCTCTCGAAGTAGGTCGGCATGACCACACGCAACACACCCGCAACACGCCCCGATGCCTCCCGCAGCCGCTCCTCGGCCGCGGCCAGCTCGCCGGGGATGTCGCGCACGCGCTCGTACAGGAGCTCACCCACCTGCGTCAGGCTCAACCTGCGCGTCGTGCGCTGCAGCAGCTGGACCTCGAGCTGCCGCTCGAGGGCGGAGAGGCGCTTGCTCACGGCCGAGGGGGAGAGGCCCAGGCGTCGGGCGGCGGCGCGGAAGCTCCCCTGGTCCACGATCTCCACGAATACGGCGATGTCATCGAGGGAGGTTCTCATGAAACTGGCTCCTTTCACATGCCGTATTGTACACGTTTGGAAACAGTGTTTCCTCAGAACAGCACTTGTCGGGAAGCTCCTACCGCGGCTAATTTCACTTCCGCAAGCGCACTATCGACACTTGAGACTGCACAGAAGGAGTGTAAGAATGTTCCGTTTCCCCGCAAGTCTGTCCAATGGTTTCACGTCCCTCCGCGCGCCCGTCGTCCTGGCCGCCGCGCTGCTCGCCTGTCCGGCCTGCGAATCCGAAGAGCAGAACAAGCGGGGCGACCAGGACCAGCAAGAAGAAGAGCTGGTCGACACCGGCGCCCCCCTCGTACAGGAGGAATGCGGCGAGCCCCAGCAGCTCTACAACCTGGATGAGCTGATGGAGGCCCTGCGGGCAGGCAAGGATGTGCGGGTCAGCCTGTTCTACGGCCACTGCACCCTGGACGGGTACGCGGTCATCGAGGCCTCGGGCGGCATGACGGTGGAGACCTACGAGTGGTTCGGCGCCGGCGCCATCGGCAACGACCAGGCCTACGTGGCCTTCTCCAAGTCCAGCCTGGTGCTGATGTACGACGAGCACTACTACGACTACGTCAAGGTCCGCATCTACGACGACGGCACCGTGGACGTGATCGCCGAGTACCTCAACCCCCAGACCTACGAGGTCGACATGTACGAGGAGTTCGACTGCGATCTGGACATGGGTGACGGCGGGGCCGTGACCATGTTCACTCGCTGATGGCTCGCGGGCTCCTGCGCTGTTTCCCACCAGGCGCCGTTCGTCCCGCGGTCCTCGCCGCCACGGAGCCTACTCCTCGACCGCGATCGCTTCCATCGGGCAGCTCTCTGCCGCCTCGCGCACAGCCTCCTCATGTTCGGGGGGCACATCCTCGGCCTCGACCTCAGCCGTACTCTCGCCCATGGTGAAGGCCTCCTGGCCTCGCTCGCAGGACCACCCGAAACGGGTGCCCGGGC
Organism: uncultured Enterobacterales bacterium; assembly: GCA_964454135.1. Classification (GTDB taxonomy): domain Bacteria; phylum Myxococcota_A; class UBA796; order UBA796; family JAFGLY01; genus CAYVQL01. Next base: position 12,048 of record CAYVQL010000155.1, read on the forward strand.
GCGTGTCAGCGTCCCTTGACCATCACCAGCAGCATCCTGAAGTCGCTGACGGCGTGCAGGGCGTGGGGGATGTCGGCGGGCATGAGGATGGCCTGGCCGGCGCCGAGCTCGTGGTCCTGGCTGTCGATGGTCACGCGGACCTGGCCCGACAGCACCTGCACCAGCGCGTCGAAGGGCGCCGAGTGGGTGGACAGGCCCTGGCCTTCACCGAAGGCGAAGAGAGTGACGGTGCCGGCCGTGTTCTTGATCAGGGTGCGGCTGACGACCGCGTCAGGGGTGACCTGGACCAGTTCGGCCAGGTCAGCGGTCTGGGAGTGTCGGAATGAGGCGGTCATGGTTCATCTCCTGGGAGCGTGGAGTTGGGTGCGCCGTGGCTTCTCGCCATGCAGCGCCGAGGGGAAGAGGATGTCGCTCTCGAGGTACGCGGCAGGTGGCATGCAAACCTCGCGTGCGTTCGAGCTGGGAGAACGCAAGCACCGTGCCGAGGAGGCGTCCGGACGCAGGATCACGCGATTGCTGCGCGCGTCGGTCCAGTAGGCCCAGGTCCACTCCAGGAGCACCACGATGCACTCTTCCTTGATGATGCGGGCCTTCATGGTTCCATCTCCTTGGCAGAATGGTGTTTGGGATGGGCTCGGGAGTCAGGCGGTGCGGCGGGCGGTGGGGGCCTCCTGGCCGCGCTCGTACGACCACCCGAAGCGAGTGCCGAGCACGAAGAAGGCCAAGGCGCCGGTGCCCACGATGAAGACGGTGTCGCCGATCAAGCGCAGCCAGCGCAGTGTGTGCAGCGCGGGGAGCTGCAGGAAGTCGGCGCTGCGGGCGTACCACAGGCCGTGCTCGATGCTGGCCCAGGCCTGGGCGATGCCGATGGGCAGCAGCGAGAGGACCACCATCAAGACCAGCCCGATGTTCATGCCCCAGAAGGCCAGCTTCAGAGAGCCGTCGCGCCAGGCGTGCTCCGGATCCAGGCGACGTAGGACGAGCAGGATCAGGCCCAGCGACAACAAGCCGTAGACGCCGAACAGGGCGGTGTGGCCGTGAACCGGGGTCGTGTTGAGGCCCTGTACGTAGTACAGCGCGATGGGCGGGTTGATCAGGAAGCCGAACAGGCCGGCACCCACCATGTTCCAGAAGGCCACGCCCAGGAAGAAGGTCAGGGGCCAGCGGTAGCGGGCCATCCAGGGGGCGGCGTTCCGCGCCCGCAGGTTGCCGAAGGCCTCGAAGCCCACCAGCACCAGGGGCACCACCTCCAGGGCGCTGAAGCTGGCGCCCACGGCCATGATGGAGACGGGCGTGCCCGAGAAGTAGAGGTGGTGGAAGGTGCCGGGGATGCCCGCGCCCAGGTAGATGGCGGTGGAGATGACCACGGCCGCGGTGGCGGTGGCGACCCGCACCAGGCCCATACGAGCGAAGATGAAGGCCAAAGCGGCGGTGGCGAAGACCTCGAAGAAGCCCTCGACCCACAGGTGCACCACCCACCAGCGCCAGTACTCCATGACGGACAGGTGCGTGCGGGCGCCGTACATCAGGCCGGAGCCGTAGAGCAGGCCGATGGCGATGGTGGAGCCGGTGAACAGGGCCAGCAGAGGCCGCTGCTCGTGGGCGCGCACCAGCGCTGGCCAGAGGGCGCGGGCCATCAGTACCAGCCAGAGGATGAGCCCGCCGAACAGGGCGATCTGCCAAGCCCGGCCCAAGTCCACGTACTCGTAGCCCTGGTGGCCGAACCAGAAGCCCAGCGTGTCGTCCAGCTTCTGCTGGATGCGCAGCCACTGGCCGGTGAACGAGCCGCCCACCACCAGCAGCAGGGCGCCGTACAGGGCGTTGACGCCCAGGCGCTGCAAGCGGGGCTCGCGCCCTCCGATGGCCGGGGCCAGGAACAAGCCGGTGGCCAGAAACGCCGTTGCGATCCAGAAGATTCCGGCCTGTACGTGCCAGGTGCGCACCACGGCGTAGGGCAGGTACTCCGCCAGCGGGAAGCCGTAGAAGCCCTGGCCCTCGATGGCGTAGTGGGCCAGCAGGCCCCCCAGCAGCACCTGCACCACCAGCAGCAGCACCACGGTCCAGGCGTACTTCTTCACGGCACGCATGGATGGAGTGAGCGTCAGAGCGTCCAGCGGATCGGTCTCTGGGGCCTCGGGCGGCTCCTCCTCGCGGTCACGGAAGACCTTCCACCACACCAGGGCCCCGATGCCCGCCAGCAGCAGGATCACGCTGGCGATGGACCACATCAGGTTGGCCGCGCTGGGTGCGTTGCCCACCAGGGGTTCGTGAGGCCAGTTGTTGGTGTAGGTGACCGCCGTGCCCGGGCGTTCGGTGGTGGCGGCCCAGGCGGTCCAGAAGAAGAAGTCCGACATGAGCGCGCGCCGCTCGGGATCGGGCAGCGGCGTCTCGTGCAGGGCGTAGGCCTCACGCAGCTCGTGCAGCGCGGGATCACCGCCGAACAGGGCGCCGTAGTGGGCCGCCACTTCGGCCATGGCCGCGGCGCGATGGGCGCTGACGGTGACAGTGCCCGCGCTCTCGTCCCAGGTGTTGGCGCGCAGCTCGGCCTGCAGCCGCGCCAGCAGCGCAGCCTTGGCCTCGAGGTCCAGGTCCTCGAAGGCGCGGCCGTGGTCGGCCTGGGCCCAGCGGTCCAGCAAGGCGGTGGCCTCGCGGTGCAGCCAGTCGGCGGTCCAATCCGGGGCTTGGTAGGCGCCGTGGCCCCAGATGGAGCCCACCTGCTGGCCGCCGATGGACTGCCAGACCTCCTGGCCCGAGAGGATGTCGTCCCGGGTCATGAGCTCGTGCCCGTCTTCGGTGACTACCCGCTCGGGGATGGGAGGCGCGTTGCGGTAGACCTCGACTCCGAAGAAGCCGAGGATGGCGAAGGCGGTGCCGACCGTGAGCAGCAGTACCAGCCAGAGCTTGCGGGTGGGTTTCATGGCGATTCCTTGCGGGGTTCGTGGGGAAGCACTCAGCGGCCCTTGACCATCACCAGCAGCATCCGGAAGTCGCTGGTGGCGTGCAGGGCGTGGGGGATGTCAGCTGGCATGAGGATGGCCTGGCCCTTGGTCAGGTCGTGGTCGCGGCCGTCGATGGTCACGCGTACCAGTCCCGAGAGCACCTGCACCAGGGCGTCGAAGGGCGCCGAATGGGTGGACAGGCCCTGCCCCTCGCCGAAGGCGAAGAGGGTGACGGTGCCTGCCGAGTTCTTGATCAGGGTGCGGCTGACGATGGCGTCGGGGGTGACCTGGACCAGCTCGGCCAGGTTGACGGTCTGGGAATGGGAAAAGGGAGTGGACATGGTTCATCTCTGGTGCGAAGCGTGGGTGGATTCGAACAGGAGAAATCGCAAGGACTGTGCCATGGGTTGACGGAACGGTAGAAAGCCTACTCTCGGGACGCTGTCGCCAAACTGAGTACAATCCTGTGTCACCCATCTGCAGACGGCGTTATCTTTTCATTTACACATCGCACCTCGCGCGGAGCCACGATGCCCATGCTGGATGACCTTCACAATGTCGCCCTCGACCTCACCGCCAGCCTGCCGGCCCACAACCGCTACCAGCGGCTGGTGGCGGCCGTACGCAGGGTCGTGCCAAGTGACGCCGCGGCGCTGCTGCGTGTGGAGGATCGAGCCCTGACGGTGCTCGCAGCCGAGGGCCTGGCTGCGGATATCCTTGGCCGTCGCTACGATCCCAATGAGCACCCACGCCTCGCGGCCATTCTCGACGCCATGGAGCCCGTCTGCTTTCCGGCAGAGGACGCCCGACCCGATCCCTTCGATGGCCACATCGACGGCCTGGGGGGTGGCGCGCCGGGTGTGCATTCCTGCATGGGCTGCGCCCTCCGCGTGGATGGCGAGCTCGTGGGCGCGCTCACGGTGGACGCGCTCCGCCCCGGGGCATTCGACGGGGAGCACGTCAGCGCGCTGCAGGCCTTTGCTGCCCTGGCCGCCGCGGCCATGCGTACGGCTGGGCTTATCGAGGCCCTGGAGGAGCTCGCCGAGCGGCGCGGACGGGTCAGTCGTCGCCTGGTGGCCGAGGCTCTTCAGCGGCGCGGTGGTGAGATCCTCGGACAGAGCGAGACCATCCAGGCCCTTCGTGCCGACATCGAGCGCGTGGCCAGCTCCGATCTGACCGTTCTCATCACTGGGGAGACCGGAACGGGAAAGGAGTTGGTGGCCCGCAAGCTGCACGCCAGCTCCAGCCGCGCCGATCAGGTCTTGGTCTATGTCAACTGTGCCGCCCTGCCCGAGAACATTGCCGAGAGCGAGCTGTTCGGTCACCTGCGCGGCTCGTTCACGGGGGCCGTGGCCGACCGCGCCGGCCGCTTCGAGCTGGCCCACGAAGGCACGCTGTTCCTGGACGAGATCGGCGAGCTGCCCCTGTCCATCCAGCCCAAGCTGTTGCGAGCGCTGCAGCTGGGGGATGTGCAGCGCCTAGGTGCCGACCAGCCCCGCAGCGTGGACGTGCGCATCCTGGCTGCCACCAACCGCGACCTGGTCGCGGAAGTGCGGGCTAGCCGCTTCCGGCCCGACCTGTACCACCGCCTTAGCGTCTACCCCATCCGCGTTCCATCGCTACAAGAGCGCGGCGAGGACGTGCTGCTGCTGGCCGGGCACTTCCTGGACCAGGCGCGCTTGCGGCTGGGCACAGGCCCCATCCACCTCGGCCCATCGGCCCGGCCCCTGCTGCTGGGCTGGTCCTGGCCCGGCAACGTGCGCGAGCTGGAGCACGTTCTGCTACGGGCCGTGCTGCGCGCGGCTGGTGACGAACGGGGCGGTCCGGTTCAGGTGGACGCCGAGCATCTGGACCTGGAGGCCGTGGGAGGGAGCGCAGGTTCTCATGATGCTCCCCCGGCCGGTGAGCCTGCCGGAGCCTACGAGGGATTGGACCTGCGCACTGCCGTTGACGAGTTTCAGCGGCGCCTCATCCTGGAGACCGTGGAGCGATGCGGGGGAAACTGGGCGGAAGCCGCCCGCCGGCTCGGCACCGGCAGGGCGAACCTGCACCGGATCAAGAAGCGGCTGGGGATCGGGTAGCGTCCCTCACCACTCGCGGTCCGCAAGCCCCTGGTCACCCCAGAGTAGGCGGCTTTCATCCCGAGTCATGCAGGCCGTCTTCCAAGACAGCCTTCCAAGGCCCGTTTTCCGCCACCCTGTGGAACTCTCGTGGACCAAGCCGCCCCTGAAGGCGAACCTCTCCAGCTACGATGCCGTCACCATCGCAATCGTAGACTATGTTGGCGGCGGGTCGTCACGTCACTATTGACACCCACCATCGACCCCCGAGACAACCAGCTGGAAAGCCTCGGTCGAGGCGCGGTTTCGCGTGTATTCTCAAGCCGGCTCGGCGGGTAGCTCCTCGATGGCGAAGCCTCCGTCGAGAGAGACGACCAGGGCGAGGTTCACGGAGTCGCTCACATCGTCGAGAGCGACGAGGACCCGGCGGAGGATCTCGGACTGCTCGCGGCGGTCCAGGCTGCGTATTCCACGGAAAGTGATCACCTGTTCCACACAAAGCTGGACAGCCGTTCCACGTCAAGCTGGACACCTGTTCCACGTCAAGCTGGTCACCTGTTCCACGTCAAGCTGGACACCTGCCGGAGCGAAGCGACGCTGGTTGGTTCTTGATCTCAAAAGCGATGAATTCTGTCAACTGCGGTTCTTGAGAGGCTAGGGAACCGAAGGCCCTCGACCATGATGTCGAACTTGCAGGAGGAGGGGGGGGAGTGGGAAGGGGGAATCCCCCCTCCCGAAGTCAGCGGGGGAGGGTGTCAAGCGCCACCGGTATGGGACCGCCCACGCGCCTCGCCACCTGGCCCCTACCGGAGGAGTGAGGGGGGACTATGGACTGGAGGCTGGAGCCTCGGTGCATCGCGGTAGTTGTCGGCGTCCGGACCGTCGCAGTCGTCGGCGTGGTCACGTCGCCCTTGGGCCCAGCGACTACGGCCGCGCCTGCCGATCCGTCGAGTCCGGGACCAGCGGGGCGGGCTCGGGACATAGCTGCATACGGCTCGCCGGCTCGCGTCGTCCCATTTCGAAGACCTCACCCCTTGGCGGTCCCGAGCTGAGGGCCGGGACCGGATCGAAGGCGCGGGGGACCGCCGCCGATGTAGCGGCACGGGTCAGGCCTGGAAGTGCCAGGCCGTGCCCGGACTCCGGCTTCGCGAGGGTGAGAACCAGCGAGAACTCGTCCCCGCAGGTGGCGTAGTCGTGGGTGGGGCAGATCTCCGCGGAGCCGATGGTCTCGTTCTCGTAGCCCTCTGGAAGCGTGGCGCAGGACGCGCCCTGCGTGATGAGATCCACGTCGTTGTCCGCGTAGTGGTTGCCCGAGAGGGTGGCGGAAGCGCCGTCCAGAATCAGGCCAGCGCCCAGACCGTCCAGCAGGTCGTTGTTCTCCAGCAGCAGACCCGCACTTCCATCCCAGGCCGTCACGCCTTCACCCGCGTAGACGGCGTCTCCGCACTTGGTCAGGCTCTCCCTGCTCCAGCCTTCTCCGCCGTGAATGGCGTTGTCCGAGAACGAGTAGCTGCCCTGTCCGGAGAGCCAGACGCCGGAGATGGCGTTGTCTTGGATGGTGGTGTCGGTGACCGACAAGAACGGAGGACCGCCAAGCCAGGGTTCGGCGTAGATACCGACACCACCGCCGATGTTCTCCTGCTCGGTGCTGCCCTCGATGAAAGAGCCGGAGATACCGAGAGCGGCTTCGCAGACCACGACCGCCCCGGCGAACTGGTTGTCCCGAACCACGCATTCCGAGCAGGTGAGGTAGGTGTCCTTGTCGACCAGAAAGATCCCGGGCCCCTCGTTCGAGGAGACCTCGACGCCGATCGCCACGACGGATGCTTCGCGCTGGGCGACAACGCCCAGGCCGACGGTGTAGGTCTCTCCACGCTTCGTGTTCGCGATCCTCGTGCCCTGGAGGGTCACCGAGGTGCCGGAGTCGAGCGCGAGCACGCCCACGACGGTGTTCCCCCCGACCTCGCAGTTCTCCGCGTCCAAGCTAGCGCCTTGTTGGACCTCGATGCCGTACCCCCCGTCCCCGTCTTCATCGGTTTGGCTGTCCTCGACGGAGGTCTCCCGGAGAGTGACGGAGGTGCCGGAGTGGGCCGCGACCAAGCCTACGGCGGAGTTTCCCCGGACCAGGCAGGTCTCGGCGTCCAGGCTCGCCCCCTGTTGGACCTCGATGCCATACCCGAAATCCCCGTTATCATCGGGCCGGGTGTCCTCGATACTGGTTCCCAGCATGGTGACCGAGGAACCGGGTTGGGCAATGTACACGCCCGCAGCGGCGTTCCCCCGGACTGCGCAGCCGTCTGCGTCCAGGCTCGCGCCCTCCTCGACATAGATTCCGTACCCGAACTCCCCGTCATCGTTGGGCAGCGTGTCCTCGATGGTGGTCTCGCGGAGGGTGATCGACGTGCCCGAGCCGCGCGCGCCCACGGCTATGGTGGAGCTCCCCCTGACCACGCAGGCCTCCGCGTCCAGGCTCGCTCCTTCTGAGACGTCGATGCCGTACCCACCCTCCACTTTCTCGTCGGGCAGGGTGTCCTCGATGGTCGTCTCCAGCAAGGCGACCGAGGTGCCGGGATCGAATGCGATCACCGCCGTGTTGGTGTTCCTCCTGAGAACGCAGCCCTCAGCGTCCAGGCTCGCGCCGCCGTAGACCTGGATGCCGTACCCGAACTCCCCGTCCTCTGCGGGCAGGGTGTCCTCGATCGTGAGCTCCCGAAGGGTGACCGAAGTGCCAGAGTCGAACCCGACCACGCCAAGGTTGGCGTTTCTCCTGACTTCGCAGTCTTCCGCGAACAAGCTCGCACCATCCATGATGCCGATGCCACACCCGCCTACCCCCTTGTCGTCGGGCTCGGTGTCTTCGATGGTCGTCTCCCGGAGAGTGACCGAAGTGCCCGTGTTGGCCGCGGCCACGCCCGCGCTGGTGTTTCCCTTGACCTGGCAGCCCTGTGCGTCCAGGCTTGCTCCGTCTTGGACCACGATGCCGAACCCGTTGCCGCCTATCTCGTCGGGCTTGGTATCCTCGAAGGAGGTTCCCCGGAGGGCGACCGAGGTGCCGAGGCCGATCGCGAACACCCCGCCGGTCGTATTGCCCCTCACCTCGCAATCCTCCGCATCCAGGCTCGCGCCGTCCTGAACTTCGAGACCGTACCCGTGCTCCCCGTTCCCGTCGGGCAGCGTGTCTTCGATGGACGTCTCTCGGAGGGTGACCGAGGTGCCGGACTGGGCCACGAACACGCCCCAACCTGTGTTCCCCCGAACCTCGCAGCCCTCCAGCGTGAGCGCCGTCGTCTGCATTCCCGCCTGAAAGGCCGCCACACCGACGTACTCGCTCTCTGTCACCGCACAAGCCCGCATCGCCATGTTGCCCGATCCGACCAGTACGCCGAAATACCGCGATCCATTCACCGTCACGCCCGAGACTTCCACTTCTGAAGAGCTGGTGTCCACATGGATCCCCGGCGTGCTCTCATCTCCCGCGCTGGCGTCGATGACGACCAGCTCGCGGCAGCGTCCCGCCAGGTGCAGGTCGTCATGGGTACGCCCCAGCTCCAGCGTCTCCGGGTAGGTCCCGGCCGCCACGGCCACCATGCCTCCATCGGCGTCGCCCGCCGCGTCCAGCCCCTCCTGAATGGAGGTGAAGGGCGCCGCCTGGCTGCCGTCGCCGCCCTCCGCTGACGAGATGTCCACATGGACCGTGCTCTCATCCACCTCCAGGTTCCCCCAAGTGCCGGTGCCGCATGCAGCGGGCACGCACTCGCCGTCGACGTCGAGGTGGCCGGTGTCGCAGGCCGAAACGGTGTCGGGACCGGGGCCGGTATCGTCTGTCAAGGGCTTCCCGCGCCGGTCCTTGCCGCAGGCGAGGAGGAGCAGGGGGATGAGGAGGGCGGGGGAGGTGCGCGAGTTCATGATCTCGAAGGCGATCAGTAGCAGGAGTCCGTATCGCAGGTGAAAGCGGCGCCTGTGCCCCAGGTATGGACGGTGGAGCTGCCTACGTGGTAGGTGTCGTCGGGGCTGTTGCTCACCCAGTCGGTGCTCGCAGCCGTGGCTGTGCAGGACGACGCGAGGTACATCCCGCCACCATAGAGCGCAGCTTGGTTGTCCTGGAACGACGTATCGGTCAAGCCAGCGCTGCTGCTGTCCCGAAGCAACAATCCGGCGCCGACCTCGCCCGCCGTGTTGCCTGTGAACTCCACGCCCTGCAGGGTGGCGCTGCTAGAACAGAAGGACATCGCCCCTCCGTCATCCGACGACGAGTTCCCATCGAAGGTCGTGCCGGTCAACTCGGTGCTGGCTTCGTCTTCCAGGGGCATCCCGCCGCCATGCCCGGAGGCGGTGTTTTCCTCGAAGGTCACGCTGTCGAGAAAGGCGTCGGAGTCGTCGAGGAAGATCCCGCCGCCCTCGTCGGCGGCGGAGTTGACGCTGAAGCTCGAATCCGTCGCCACGATGCTGGAGCTGTCTCGGAGGTGCAGGCCTCCGCCATCGTAGTCGGCGATGTTGCCGTCGAACGACACGCCGTCGAAGGTCGCAACGCTCTCATCGAGGTGCGCCGCTCCTCCATTGGGAGCGTAGTTTCCTTCGAAGGAGGTGTCGGTCAGGACGGCATCGCTCTCGTCGAGGTCCATGGCGCCCCCGTCGTCGGAGGCGATGTTGGCGCTGAAGGACACGGACGTGAGCACCAGGTCGCTCGCGGTGGAGGCGTAGATCCCTCCTCCATAGGTGGCGGAGTTGTCGTCAAAGGAGGTGTCACTCAGCTCGACATCGCTGGCGTTGGCATAGATGGCGCCCCCGTAGACGGAGGTGTTCCCGGAGAATGCCGAATCGCTCGCCTCGAGCGCGCTGTCGCGGACGAGGAAGATCCCGCCGCCATTGGGGCTTCGGTCTCCCTCGATGCCGGTGTTGGAGTCGAAGACCGCATTCTGCAAGACGGTACGAGCTTCATAGAGGATCATGCCACCACCCCAGTTCGCCGAATTGTCTTCGAACGAGCTATCCTGCACGGACAGGTAGCAGTCGCTGCTGGCGAAGATGGCGCCACCGCTCTCCGCGTTGTTGTCGGCAAAGACGACGTCGTCCACATACACCCCGGCATCCGCGAAACAGAGCAGCCCCCCACCGGCCAGGTAGCTGGTTGACTCGGGGCGTACACTGTTGTCCGCCTCACCAGCTTCGATCCGCACGCCGGAGATGGCTACCGTGATGTCATCGGCGAAGACGGCGAGGATGGCGTGCCACCTCTGCTGCGCTCGGCCGCGGTCGCCTCCTGCTGCCCGGGAAACCAGGACAGAGCTCAATGTATGGGGGGACGAGGCACGGCGCTTTCCTGCAATGTGGACGCTGTCCATGGTTCTCCGTGGTCGGTAGCGGAGATTGGCATAACGCGGGACAATATCGTGGCGGCCGGAGTTCCGTGTCTTTCTGGAACGCGATCTCCTGAGCACCGCCGATGGAACCAGCGCCGCCCCTCGCTGTCCGAGCGCGGCGGAGGTCCTGTGGTCCCTGTCCTGTTCGTCATCGCTTGCATGGTACGTCCTCTCACTCCCAATGAAGGGACTGCCGGAGCTCCCGGCAGCTTGTCCAGGGCAGCCGAGGACCGAGGGATCGAACTGGCCGAGGGGCTGATATGGTCCGAACTCGGCAGCGACGCGATCCTGGGCTGCGCCGTCTCGACCGCCCTGCTCGAAGTGGGTGTCGAGGCCGAAAGCGGCCTGACGTTGGAGCTGAACGAGTGGCCCATCGGTCCATGGCCAGCCCCGCCCGACGAATGGAAGGGGCGCATCCACATCCGGCTCTACGACCACCTGCTCATGTTCATGGAGCGCTCGAAGTGCCTCGGGGCGTGCTGTGGAGGAGGGGGAGCCCGTGTCGACATTGTCGTGAGCCCCGAGGCGTCACGGGAGCGGAGCCTCGACCTGCTGTACACGATGGACCAGGCCGGGGCGCCCTACCGCGGTGCCGGGGCGCTGGCCGACTGAACGCCGCTACCCGCCGTTCGTTCTCTCTGCTTCGCACGGGATAGGGCCCACAGCTGGACGGTGAGGGGATCCTGCAGGTCTTCCACAGCCTCGAGGAACCCCGACGAGGCCACGACGGTGACGGCTTCTGCTAAGCATCATCGAGGGTGGTGTCCCCACCGCGCCGCCTGCCGCCTCGAGCCCTTCGAGCGGCCCCGGGTGATCACCGGATTCCAGGCCAAGGCCGACTACCCCAATGTCGAGGAGTAGGAGGAGCGCTTCCACATCTTCGGAAAGGAGCCTCGGCAGGTTCCGAAAGACAAGGTGGGGGGCTGGCCGGTGTGGCAAGGCGCGAACCCCGAGCGTCCGTCGGATCCGCGGACGGGCCAGCCCATGCGCCTGCTGGCCATGCTGCGTGGCGATCGTTGGGGAGACGGCGGAAACCCGCTCGTCTTCCGGGGCACGTCAGGCGCGCTGGCGGTGAAGATCGTGGACTGACTGAGGAGCGTCCCGTCCGTCACTCCGCCGACCGTGCGAGGCGGACGCCGACATAGTGGTATCGACCGCTGGGATTGTCCCGGCTGCGGTCCGCCACGCGGGCGCTCTTCCAGCGGTGCATCCACGAGCCGCCGCGCTTGATGCGCGCGGTGCCGGACGCTGGCCCCAGGGGATCGGTGACGCCGCCTTCGGGGTAAGGCCCCTCCCAATCCCAGACCCACTCCCAGATATTGCCCGTCATGTCGTGCAGGCCCCAGGAGTTGGGGGCGTAGCTGCCGACCGCGGCCAGCCCGGGCGCGCCATCCTCGCAGGCGAAGATGGGATCTGTCCATGCGAACTGGCGCATCCCCGAGAGGTCGGCCACATTTCCGTATTTGCAGACCTCTTCCTGCGCGTCCGTGCCGCTGAACGATTGGTACACGCCGCCCCGCGCAGCGTACTCCCACTCGGCCTCGGTGGGGAGGCGATAGCCGTTCGCCGCGCGGTCCCAGATCGCCTCGTCTCCCTCGATATGGTACGCCGGCTGCAGCCCCTCGAGCTCTGACAAGCGGTTCGCGAACGATACCGCGTCGGTCCAGCGGATCGACTGCACCGGAAACTGTTCCGCGACGAGGTTCATCTCTCGGTACTCGAGCGTCGAGGGGTTGTCTCCCATGACCTGCTCCCAGAGCGCCTGGGCCACCTCCATCCGCCCGAGCCAGAATGGGGCGCTCAGCGAGACTTCGTGGCGATGCTCTCCGTTGTGACGGCCTTCCTCATCGCGAGGACTTCCCATCCAGAAGGAGCCGGCCGGGAGCCAGACCATCTCGTAGCCGAGGGGACCTCGGCTCGGGGGCCGCCACCCCCCTGGGGGCATGATGACGAGGAAATCACCGGATAGCAGCGGTCGCGTACGTGCTGCCTCGCCTCGAACGGCCGCCGCCATTGGATCCGAGGGCGCCTTTCTGCAACCAGAGGCACTCGCAAGAATGACAGCGACGAAGAAGGCGGAGCGGGGGAGGGCCATTGGGACTCCGAGCGGCTGAACCTGCCTCATTGAACTCGACTCGGTCGATGAACACCGGAATGGGCCTGTCCATTTCCGTGGTGGCGGCGTTGTCATGGCGGTGTCGACAGAGGGAAACCCGACCTGTTCCGCAGATCTCGAATTCGCCAGCGTCCCGCCGCGGCCGGTCGCTTTCGGTAGGAACCCCATGACTAGGCGATCGCCCGGAATCGAACCCGAGCTAAGAAAAGCACATTTGCATGGCCGGAATCGACGAAACTGGCGGCGGGTCATGGGAATGCCTGGGGGGACGGTAGAAGGCGGAAAACCAGGTAGTACCGACGCAGCTAACCGCCTCTTGGCGCGTGCAAGCGCAGGTAGGCGCAAGAGGTGATCCTCCAGTGATCCCCCAAGGAAGAGGCCCGTCTCTTAGGCAACCGGCTCACCCATTCCCTCCCCGGCATCCAGGGCTCGGTCATCCTTGCGGCCAACCGATGCATTGCCAAGGTTGAAAGCCGATT
>CAYVQL010000156.1:0-24960 GCA_964454135.1 uncultured Enterobacterales bacterium
CATACCGCGCTTCGCGCTCCCCCTCCCCCGCGTTGTTCCCCACCGCTATGGCGCCAGGCCGCCCCTGGTTTCATTGTCCAGGGACGACCAGGCTGGCCGGTGGGGAACTTACCCGCAGCGGTGCTATGCTTGCGTCATGTTCACAAGAGCGCTCTGTGCGACCTTCTTGGCCCTGTTGCTGGGCTGCACCGCTCGCAGCCCGCAGCGCGTGGCCCAGCTGGCCCAGCAGGCCGAGGTGGATCCGCGCAAGCTGGCGCGGCTGGTGAACGCCCTGGACAGCGCCGACCAGGCCACCTGGCACGAGGCCTACATGTCCCTGGTGGACATGGGCCTGGCCGCCAGCGGCGCCTTGCAGGACGCCGTGCTGGAGAAGCACCCTGCCCGGGGACGCGCCATCCTGGCCCTGGGTGAGATGGGCGAGCCGGCCAACTTCCCCTTCATGAACGAGGCGCTGGCCGTGCCCGAGCTGCGGCGCTACGCCGAAGAGGCCTTTCTGATCGCCGAGCAGGTGCTGCTGGAGCGACTGGGGGAGGAGCGGCAGCTCGCGCTCTGCGACGCCTACCTGGAGTGGTTTCCCCAGGGCTCGCGGCGCGAGCAGACCGTGCTGCTGCGGCATGAGCTGCTGGCCGAAGAGGCCTGGAGCCGACTGGGCCGCAAGCCGGGCGACGCCGAGATCATGGCCTTTTTGTACCGCTATGGAGACACGCCCACGGGGGTGAGGGCGCGCGCTGTGCTCACCAAGCGCATGCTGGCGGACGCCGGACGGGAGCTGGCGCGCGGCCGGCTGGACGAGGCCCTGTCCTTGGTGCGCGAGGCGCGGCGCGTGGACCCCGAGGCGGATCTGGACGCGATGGAGGCTGCGGTGCGCCTGGCCCGCGGCAAGGAGGCCCTGGCAGGCCTGCGCCTGGACTCGGCCGTGCGCGAGCTGGAGCAGGCCCAGGCCCTGGCGCCCTCGGACCTGACTCGCGGCACCCTGGGGCGCGCCTATATGGACCGGGCGCGGCGTGGCTTCGCCGTGGGCCAGGATGCGGCGGGTCTGCTGGACCTGGAGCGCGCCGAGCGGACGGACGCCACCCTGGCCACCCAGGCCGGCGAGCTGCGCCAGCAGCGCATCGCGGCGTTGCTGCTGCGGCTGGAGCGGGAATCCCCGCCCGCCGAGGGCCTGGTGGAGGCGCTGGTCATCGCCGGCCCCCACGCCCAGCAGGACCTGGAGCGGGCCATCTGGAAGAGCCTGGCCCTGGGGGACAGCTCGGTGCTGGAGCAGGTGGTGGACGCAGCCGTGGTTCACGGCAAGAGGCGGGACGGGGAGCTGACGCGTCGCTGGTGCTCCAACGTGGTGGAGCGGGCGCTGTCCGAGGCGGAGGGAGACGCCCAGCTGCTGCTGGCCCATCCCCCTGCCCAGGCCACGCTCTTCGAGCCCCAGTCCTTCGTCAGCGCGGCCTACGCCAGCACGGTGGAGGAGGCGGCACGCCAGCTGCGTCGCTACGTGGCGGTGGTCTCGGTGGCCCACTACCATGTGCAGCGCCTGGGGCCGGTGCGCGGGCCCCTGCCCGCGGCGCCACCCTTGCTGGAGAACGAGGTGGCCGGGCTGTTCAGAGGCGGGCACGACGGCCGCGACGCCCTGGGCCTGCCGCCCCTCACCCGGGCCCAGCTGATGCTCTACCAGGTGAATCGCATCGGGCGCCTGCACAGCGCGCTGCGGCAGCGTGCAGCTGGCGTGGCGGCGGAGATCCTGCAGACGGGCCTGGCTCCCTTCGCCCTGCCCGAGTGGGTGCGCATCCTGGACGGTGCCGATCGGCGAGAGGGTGGACGGACCCAGCGCATCGAGCTGCCCGGTGGCGACGCGCTGAAGGTCTCGGCGCAGCGCACGGGCCGCACGCTGAACCTGCAGGCGGTGGCCACGAGCTGCCCCCGCGCAGCGCCGCCCGAGGCCTGGATCGGCGGAGCCCTGGGCGTGCTCTTCTCCATGGCCCGCCCTGTCATGGCCGCTGACGAGGATCTGCAGCGCATCGAGGTGCAGTGGAGCTGCCTGGACCAGGACTCTTCCAGCGGAGAGAGCCAAGCCCTGCTGGAGCTGGCCTTCAGCCGCCGCTCGGTGGGTCGCATCGACTGGGACCTGGTGCAGGATGAGCGGCCCTACCGCTCAGATCACCTGATGCTGGTGCCCGATCACAGGCTGCACTAGGGCAACACGTAGAGCTGCTGTTCCTCGTCTTCGGCGCGCAGCTGGGCGCCCGCTTGCAGCAGCGCGGCGCGCAGCTGGCGCGCGTGCTCGCTGCCCAGCTCCTTCGGATGCAGCATCAGCTGCCGGATCCCAGCGTCGCGCAGCGCCTGCATGGGCGGACTGGCGGGCATGGGGGCGTCCACGAGCGGATCGAAGGCCCGGAAGCTGGCCAGCCAGGGCGGCTCGTGGGCCTGGGCCAGGCCGTTGAAATCCGGGGTCCAGGGCGAGGCTGCGCCGTGCAAGGCCTGGTAGTAGAGCAGGTAGCGAGCCCGCGGCCGAGAGAGGTTGATCTCTCCGGGGGGCATGGCCACCGGGCCGGGCAGCTCCAGCAGCACCGTCGGTTCCACCTGCTCGTAGATGGGGGGTAGCTGGGCAGGTGCGCCCGGCAGGATGGGCTCCACCGGAGAGAGCAGCAGCCCCTCCAGGGCCACGGCCGCCGCCACCCAGGTGCCCCAGCGCAGCTGCGCGGCCACGGAGCCCACCACGGGGGCCGCCAGGAAGAGCGAGGCTGCCACCAGGCGGTAGGGCCAGCGCACCTGCTGCAGCCCCGGCAGCTCGTACCAGGGGCCGATGCCCAGCGAGAGCAGCCAGCAGGCCGCAGCTCCCGCGGCCAGCCAGGGGCGCTGTCGGGCGCCCCACAGGAAGAGCCCGCAGGCCAGCCAGCCCAGGTAGCTGGTCACGGCGAAGGGGTTCAGGCCTGGAAGCAGGCCCGGCCTGGGCACGGTCAGGGGCGTTCCCATGGCGGCCCGCAGCGGGCCGGGCAGGGGCTCGGCCTGGCCAAAGGCGTCCGAGAAGAGCCACCACAGCGGAAGCGCCAGCAGCAGGCCCCCCAGGGCCGACAGCGCGATCACCCGATGTTCCCTGGCGCGTACGGCGGCCACCAGCAGGCCGGCCAGGCCCAGATACCAGCTTGAGGCGACTATCAACCAGAAGGCCAGGCAGGCCGGCAGCAGGCGACGCCGCGCCACCAGCCAGCCCCACAGGGCCAGGGTCCAGGCATCGGTGCCCTCCACGATCCCCTCTACGGCATAGCCGTGGAAACAGGGGGCGCAGCCGAAGAGCGCCGCGCCAGCCAGGGCGCCGCGGGGGGAGAGCTTCTCGGCGCGCAGCCAGCCGTAGCTCAGCAGCACCGCGGCCAGGCGCGCCGCCACGACGCCCAGGTTGTAGCAACCGGCCAGGTCCAGCAGGCCGAGCCGCAGCAGGGGTGCGGCCAGCCAGCCGTGCAGGGGGCTGGAGTAGTAGAAGCCCATGCCAGCGGGCCAGCCCAGCTCGGGGGCGAAGCTGGGCAGCCCGGGCTGGTGGGCGGCGAACCACGACAGCCCCCAGACCGATGGGTAGAGGTCGGTGTAGGGATGGCCCAGGATCTCGCCGCGCAGGAGCGCGGGCAGGGCGGGGCCCAGGCCCCACAGGAGCGCCAGGAGCAGGGCCAGCAGCCAGCCGCGGCGCTCTTGGCTCATGGGGGCGGCAGCTGCGCTTCGAGGGTCATCAGCCAGGTCACGACGGGGTCCAGGTCTTCGCCCAGCCGCTCGCCGAAGCCCTGCATGGCGCTGCCCGGCGCTTCGTCACGGATGCGCCTGCGCAGCGTCTCTTCTCCCAGGCGCACGCCGCTGCCGCGCAGATCGGCGGGAGCGGGCAGCAAGGCGGCGGCTGCCGGGCCCTGCCCGTCGGCCAGCAGTCCGTGGCAGGCGGCGCAGGTGGCGCGAAAGGCCACGCGCCCCGCCTTCTGCTCGGCGCTCAGGCTGGGCACCGTAGGTACGATGGCCTGCGGAGGGGGCTCGGCGCAGCTGATGAGCAGCAAGAGGAAGGGCAGGGGCATGGGGGGGCTCGCAAGACGGATGCCAGGGCGATACCCGGTCCATAGTCCGGAAAGGCGCCGCGGGCTTGTCCGCCGTGCGGAGGATGCATGCTGCGACCGATTGGCTGCTTTGTCTTGAGCTGTCTGGGCCTGGGCTGCTCCTGCGGCGCGGATACGTCCGCCGAGTCCCGCCCGCCCGGCGACAGCGCTCCAGCTGGGACCGACGCGCGGGACAGCGGCGGTCCGCTCCAGGATAGCGGCGAACCGCCGGACGACAGCGCGGCCCCAGCGGGGGGCGTAGTGGTGCTGGCCGGCGGGGGGAGCGAGGGAGACGAGGGGGACGAGGCCTCCTGGAGCGCCGGGCTCTACCGTGAGCTTCTCTCGGGCGGCGACGTGGACGGCGATGGCCTGTTGCGCGTGGCCATCCTGTCCGCCGCGGAAGAGACGGATTGGCTGCCCTCGTATTTCCGCTGGCTGGGGGCCGACGAGGCCTTCAACCTGCAGCTGGACAGCGTGCAGGCGGCCGACGGTCCGGCGCTGGAGCAGAGCCTGGGCTTGGCTGACGCCGTGTTCGTCAAGGGAGGCGACCAGGGTGAATACTACGACCTGTGGAACGGCAGCCTGGCCGAGACGTTGATCCTGCGCCTGTTCCAGGAGCGGGGGGGCGGCGTGGGGGGCACCAGCGCCGGGGCCATGTCCCAGGCCGAGTACGCCCTGGCGGGCGGGCAGGATCTCGTGGCGCTGGATGTCCTGGAGGACGCCTGCTCCTCCTGGCTGGACGACAGCGACGGCGGATCCGCCGTGCACACGGATTTTCTGGGCACGGTGCCTGGGGCCTTGATCGACACCCACTTCACCCAGCGCGGTCGCCTGGGCAGGTTGGCCGGGGCCATGGCCCGGGCTGTGGAGGAAGAGGGGGCGGACGGGCTGCTGGGTATCGGTATCGAGCAGGAGACGGGGCTGGTCATCCGTGGCGGTCAGGCCCAGGTTCACGGCGTGGGCGCGGTCAGCTTCCTGCAGGCCAGCGGGGATTCACAGCTGCTGCGCAGCTGTGGGCAACCGCTGATCTGGACCGACCTGCGCCTGGACCGCCTCACCGCCGGCTGGACCTTCGACCTTGAGGCCGGCGAGCCCTTGCTGGACGCGCCGCCCGAGGGTGCCGAGCCCGTCGGCTGGGATGGTCAGGCTGCCGAGAACCAGGGGGAGTGGTACGCCTACGGCGACCTGCCCCGTCACGAGGAGCGCTTCGCCTGGGTGGCGGACAGGGCGCCCGAGCCCTACGGCACCCACGCCGGCTCGGATCCGCCCCTGCTGCAAGACGCGCTGGCCATCCTGGACGCCCACGACTCGGACAGCCGGGCTCTGGCCCACGAGGCGCTCTTCCGAGCCCTGTACGACCACGTCGGGAGCACGGGTTTTCTGGTGGCCCGCGGGGGCATGCTGGAGCGTCCCGCGGAGCGGGACGAGCAGGTGGCCTTTGGCGCAAACGAGTACGTGAGCGACCCGGAGGCGGCCACGCTGGTGCTGGCCAGCCACGGCGTAGGCTGGCGTTCCCTCTCTCCCGCCGCTTCTTCGTACGATGGCGGGGACGGCTCGCTGCACGCCGCCGGCCTGACCGATCTGCGCCTGCATATCCTGGCGGGCAGCGCCTCCTGGGGCCTGAGCTACGACGCTGAGGCGCGGGCCGTGGTCGGTTCCTTGCCCTGAGCTGGTTCCCGGCCGCCTTGCCGGTGCCAGGGCGCCGCGCTAGGAGAAAGCCCACCTTTTACTGGAAGCGCCAGCGGCAGAGGAGTCCCAGATGGCTGATGCATTGGGAATGATTGAGACCAAAGGTTTTATCGGGATGGTCGAGGCGAGTGACGCCATGGTCAAGGCCGCCCGGGTCGAACTGGTCAGCTATGAAAAGATCGGCGGTGGCTACGTGACAGCCATCGTGCGTGGCGATGTGGCCGCGGTCAAGGCCGCCACCGAGGCTGGCGCGCGCCAGGCTCAGCGCGTGGGCGAGCTCGTCAGCGTGCACGTCATTCCGCGCCCCCACGAGAACATCGACGAAGTCCTGCCTCTGGGACGCCAGCCCGAGAGAAAGAGCAAGTCCCAGAGAAAGAAGTAGACCACGCGCAAGGGCTGCCGGCCCGCGCGGTCCGTGGTCCGCCAGTGGAGGTCCCATGAAGCTGGGCAGGATCGTCGGTACGGTCGTGTCGACCCGCAAGGATGAGAAGATCGTCGGGCTCAAGCTCTACCTGGTCCGCGATCTCAGCCTCTCCATGGAAGAGAAGGACTCCTTCGTCGTCGCGGCGGACGTGTTGGGTGCAGGCATCGACGAGGTCGTGCTCTACGCCACCGGTTCCAGCGCCCGCCAGACCAGGCAGACCCACGAGCGGCCCTGCGACGCCCTGGTGATGGCGATCGTCGATACCCTCGAGGTGGGCGGGGACATCATCTACCAGAAGAACCCTGCGCCGGGCGAGGGCTAGGTCTCCCCCTCGGCAACCGCTGATCACGGGGGTCCCCGATGCAGCGCGACCAGATAAGCGAAATCGTCGAGCGGGTCCTCGCCCGGATGAGAGCAGGCGACGGGCCTGCTCCGGCCTCCGGCCCTCCGGCCCAGCCCCACGGCGTCCATCCCGACGTGTCCACCTGCTGCGCAGCGGCCCGCACGGCACAGCAGGTGCTGATAGCCCTGCCCATGGAGAAGCGCCGAGAGATCGTGGCCAATATGCGGCGCCGGCTCTCCGAGGTGGTGCCCGACCTGTCGCGCCTGGCCGTGGAAGAGACCCGCATGGGCCGGGTCGAGGACAAGATCAAGAAGAACGTGCTGGCCATCAACCGCACCCCCGGTCCCGAGATCCTCGAGACCATCGCCTACACCGGCGACGACGGCCTGACCCTGGTGGAGCGGGCGCCCTTTGGCGTCATCGGCAGCATCACCCCCACCACCAACGCCACCGAGACCATCATCTGCAACGGCATCGGCATGGTGGCCGGCGGCAACACGGTGGTCTTCAACTGCCATCCGCGGGCCAAGAACATCTCCGCCTTCACGGTGGATGTCATGAACAGGGCCTGCATGGAGGTGGGCGGTCCTGACGACGTGATGTGCTGCGTGGAGGTGCCCACCATCGCCTCGGCGCAGGAGCTGATGAAGTTCCCGGGTATCAACTTGTTGGTGGTCACGGGCGGGCCCGAGGTGGTGGCCGTGGCCATGAACTCGGGCAAGAAGGTCGTGGCGGCCGGTCCGGGCAACCCGCCCGTGGTGGTGGACGAGACCGCCGACATCGCGCAGGCGGCCCGCGGCATCGTGGCCGGCGCCTCCATGGACAACAACCTGATCTGCATCGACGAAAAAGAGGTCTTCGTAGTAGAGGCCGTGGCCGACCAGCTGCTGGAGGCCCTGAGCTTCAGCGGCGGCGTGCAGCTGCGCAACCACCAGATCACCCGCTGCGAGAAGCTGGTGGTGGCTCCGGGCGGCAAGCGCCCCAAGGTGGAGTGGGTCGGGCAGGACGCGGGCAAGATCCTTAGAGAGATCGACGTGCCCTTCCAGGGCGATCCGCGGTTGGTCTACGCCGAGGTGCCCTTCGAGCATTCCTTCGTGCAGGCCGAGCTCTTGATGCCCGTCATCGGCGTGGTGCGCTGCCGCGACGTCAACGAGGCCATCGATCTGGCTGTGGAAGCCGAGCAGGGCAACCGCCACACCGCGGGCATGTACTCCAAGAACATCGACGCCCTGCACCGCATGGCGCGGGTCTGCGACTGCTCCATCTTCGTCAAGAACGCGCCCCACTACGCGGGGCTGGGCTTTGGCGGCGAGGGCTACACCAGCTTCACCATCGCCAGTCCCACGGGCGAGGGGGTCACCCACGCCGGGCACTTCACGCGCACAAGGCGCTGCACCCTCTCCGGGCACTTCCGGATCATCTGAGGGCTTTGGTGCTCGAAGCCCTAGCCCTGGTCGAGCTGGAGAGCGTGGCCCGCGGCCTGCGCGCCGTGGACGCGCTGGTCAAGCGCGCCCCGGTCACCATGCACGAGGCCAACCTCGTGGAGCCGGGCAAGTTCCTCATCTTGTTCAGCGGCGGTGTGGGCGAGGTGGAGGAGTCCTTCGACGCCGCCTGCGAAGTGGCGGACGAGCGCCTGGTGGAGAAGATGCTGCTGCCCGTGGTGCATCCCGGATTGACCCGGGGCCTGGCCGGCGAGCTTCGGCTGGACGGTCTCGACACGGTGGGCGTGGTGGAGGGGCGCCACGTGGCCGGTGTCATCGAGGCCTGCGACCGCTCCTTGAAGGACGCCGACGTGGGCCTGTGCGGCATCCGGGTGGCCGGTGCCCTGGGCGGCAAGGCCTACTACGTGGTCCATGGGCTGCAGCACGATGTCGAGGCCTCCCTCGAGGCGGGGGAGCGCGTGCTGAAAAAGCGCGGTACGCTGCACTGTGCGGAGCGCATCGCCCGTCCGCACGCGGAGTTCTTGACCTGGCTCTTGCGGCCGCCCCCCTTCAGCCCTGGAGGTCTATAGCCATGCAACTCGCCAAGGTCATTGGAACGGTGGTGGCCGAGCGAAAGCACGAGAGCCTGGTGGGCGTGCGCCTGCTGGTGGTCCAGCCCCACGACCACTCGGGGCAGCCTGACGGCCCCCCCGAGGTGGCGGCCGATCCGCTGCAGGCGGGCCCGGGCGACACGGTGGAGTGGGTGCAGGGCCGCGAGGCCTCCATGTGCCTGCCCGTCAAGTTCTCGCCGGTGGACATGGGCATCGTGGCCATCGTGGACCACTACTGGGCTGACGAGGGGTATCTGGAATGATCCTGGGGCGCGTCATCGGCAACGCCATCGCTACGGTCAAGCACGAGCAGTTCGACCGTTACGCCGTCATGGTGGTGCAACCTGTGGACACCCGCGGTCGCCCCATGGGGCGCAGCTTCCTGTCCGTGGACTCGGTGCAGGCCGGCGTGGGCGACCTGGTGCTCTGCGCGCGAGAGGGCAATGCGGCGCGTCAGATCCTGGCTCGTCCCTCAGGGGCCGAGGAGCCCCATCACTCGGTGATCCTGGCCGTCGTGGACGAGGTCTGCGAGCGCGGGCAGGTGCTCTCCGGGCCGGGGAAGTAGGCCGTGGAGGAGCAACTGCGGAACGAGCTGGTACGACGCAGTCGGCAGGTGTATCAGCTGGGCTGGGTCGCCAACCACGACGGCAACCTCTCGGTGCGGCTAGATGAGGGCCGCTTCCTGGCCACGCCCACTTCGGTGTCCAAGGGCGATGTCACACCCGAGATGCTGGTGCTGCTCGACGGGCAAGGCAAGCTCCTGCAGGGCACGCGCAAGCCCTTCTCCGAGTTCAAGCTGCACCTGGCCGCCTACCAGGCGCGGCCCGAGCTGCGGGCCGTGCTGCACGCCCACCCGCCCACCGCTACGGGCTTCGCCGTGGCCGGGGCGGACCTGGGGCCGCCCTTCATGGCCGAGCCCGTGGTGTCGTTGGGCAGCGAGATCCCCTGCGTTCCCTATTTCTTTCCGGGTGCCGAGGGCGAGACGGATGCGGTGGCGGATGCGCTGCGGCGGGCCGACGCCCTGCTGCTGGGCAACCACGGCGTGCTGACCGTGGGGCCGGACCTGGAACACTGCCTGTTGCGGATGGAGCTGGTCGAGCACCTGGCGCGCATCGCGCTGGTGGCCCGGCAGCTGGGAGGACCCAAACCCATCCCGGCGCAGGACGTGCAGCGCTTGGTCGAGAAGCGGCAGGCCGCGGGCCTGGGGCCCAGCGTGCGGGCGCAGGCTGAGCGGCCGACACCGGTCGAGCTGGTGCCGTCGCCGGCCGGGGGCGCAGAGAGCATCGTGCAGCAGGCGATGCGCCGCCTGGGCGGGGACTAGCGCTCCGCCGTTCCTACTCGACCGTGCAGTAGGGCTCGACCTGCGAGACGGTGGCCGGCCCGATGCCGCTGACGCGCTGCAGGTCGTCGCAGCTGGCGTAGGATCCGTTGGCCTCGCGGTCCTGGACGATGCGGGCGGCCTTGACCGGGCCTATCTGGGGCAGGGTCTCGAGCTCGGCTGCGCTGGCCGTGTTGATGTTCACGGTGGGGCCGGCTGGGGCGGCTGCGGGTTGCGGCTCCGGTTCGCTGCCCGCGGTGGGTGTGGCCGCCGCGCTGCTGCCATCGACGGAGATCAGGGCGGCGATCTTGGCGTAGGTGCCCTCACCGATGCCCTTGACGGCCGTGAGCTGGTGGCCGTCGGTGAAGGGCCCGTTGGCCTCGCGGTATTCTACGATGCGCTGGGCGTAGGTGTCGCCGATGCCGGGCAGGCTGGTCAGCTCGCTGGCGCTGGCGCTGTTGATGTTCACCAGCGGGCCGGAGCTGGAGCTGGAGCTGGTGGTCGGGACCGGAGCCGTGGCCGCCGGTGCGCTGCCATCCACAGTGACCAGGGCCGCGATCTTCGTATAGGTGCCCTCGCCGATGCCCTTGACGTCGGTGACCTGGTGCGGGTCGGTGAAGGGACCGTTGGCCTGGCGGTACTCCACGATGCGCTGGGCGTAGGTGGCTCCGATGCCGGGCAGCCCGGTGAGCTCGTCGGCCGAGGCGCTGTTCAGGTCCACCCGGGGCAGGGCGGCCTGGATGGCGCTGACGACGGACTCGGGCGCGGCCGGGGACGCGGGAGCGGCCTCGCCCTCGCCGCCGACAGAGATCAGAGCCTCGATCTTGGCGTAGGTGCCCTCGCCGATGCCCTTGACGTCAGTGACCTGGTGGGGGTCGGTGAAGGGCCCGTTGGCTTGGCGGTACTCCACGATGCGCTGGGCGTAGGCGTCACCGATGCCGGGCAGGCTGGTGAGCTCTTTGGCCGTGGCGCTGTTGAGGTCGATCTTGGCGGCCCAGGCCACGGTGGTCCAGAGCAGCGCCAGGAACATCAGGAACAGGGTGCGCGACATGGGTTCTCCGTGGAGCCGGCCCTTCAGATCTCGAAGGTCTTGGATTGGGGGGTGCGCTTCTTCAGACGCGCCAGCCTGGCCTCGGCCCGTTCCGTGCGGCTGCGCGTGTGGTCGCGGTCGATAGAGATGAGCAGGATATCTCCCTCGCGAGTGCCCTCCGGCAGCGCGCTGAAGGGGAAATCGAGCAGCTGCCCGTCCGCCTCCAGGACGGCCAGGTCCCCTTCGATGCGGTCCACGACTATCATCTCATGGCCCGGCATCTCATAGCCCGGCTTCCGGCTTCGGATTGCAGCAGCCTGCCGGTCGCTTGCCGTCTTCGATGGCCTCTGCGTAGGTCTCGTAGCCCACCAGGTTGTGATCCGAGATCTTCTGGGCCCACTCGCAGTCCGGGCTGTGGAAGACCGCGCTCTTCTTGCTGGCCACGTAGCGGAATGTCAATCCGGGATCGTCGTTCTCGTGGTCGGCCTGGGCTTCTTCGAGCTGTTCGGCGTAGGCTGTAGGGGGGGGCACGTGGCTGCTCTCGACGTTGATGATGCCCTCGAGCACCTCGATCCCGCGCTCGGTGGAGAGCACCTGCAGGGCGCCCGACTCGTCGGTGCGGTAGACCACTACCTTGCGGCGGGCCAGGCGGCGCAGGGTCTCATCGCCGGGGTGGCCGTAGCGGTTGCTCTCGCCGACGCTGATCAGCGCTATCTCGGGCTGGGCCTTGGACAGGAAGCGGTCGCCGGTGCTGTGGTTGCCCCCGTGGTGGGCCACCTTGAGCACGCCGCAGGGCTGCAAGCCGCGCATCATGACCCGCGTCTCGGTCTCTTCTTCGGAATCACCGGTGAAGAGGAAGCAGTTCTGTTCGTGCTCCACTCGCAGCACGATGGAGTTGGCGTTCAGGTCGGAGCGCGTGCCCCGCAGCTTGACCTGGCCCGGCCAGAGCACGTCGATGGTGGCCTCTTTGCCGAACTTGATGTGCTGGCCGGCTTCGGCCTGCTGGTAGGCGAGGCCCAGCTCGGTCACCGCCTTCATCAGGTTCTCGTAGGTCTGGGTGGTGTGCACCACGCCGTTGTCCAGGTACACGCCCACGGGCATTGAGCGCAGCACGGCCTCCATGCCGCCGATGTGATCCTGGTGCGGGTGGGTGGCCACCACCATGTCGATCTGCTCGACCCCCCGGCCGCGCAGCTCGGCGGCGATGTCGGTGCGGCCCGTGCCGGCGTCGATCAGCACGGATTTCCCTTCGGGGCTGCGCAGCAGGAAGGCGTCGCCCTGGCCCACGTCCAGCACGTCCAACGTGAGGGTGCCCGCCAGGGCGGGGACCGAGACGAGCAGCGCGAAGAGGAGCGCCGCTGCCAGCCGCAGCAGGGAGCTACTGGATGGCGCCGAACCAGATGACCCGGTTGGTGTAGTCATAGCATCCCGCGTAGTAGGATCCGTTGGAGGAGATGACCTCGTTGTGGTAGCCCAGCGCGATGCCGTCTGAGCCCGCCAGCGTGGCCGTGGTCCAGGTCTCGCCAGCCTTGCTGGCCAGCTTGACGTCGTTCTCCTGGCCGTCGAAGTAGAGGATGGAGAGCTGGGAGCCGTTGAGGAAGATCTCGGTGTCGGCCCCGACGTACTCGCCGGCGTCCACCACCTCGACCACCATGGCCCCCGGGCTGCCGTAGGCGTGCTTCAGGTCCTGGTTGCCCACGTCGTGGTAGGCGATGTGCAGCTCGCCCTGGTCGTCGGTGAGCAGGGAAGGCCACTGGCCGACGTCGCCGTCCTCGTCCACGGTGTGCACGGTGAAGCCGTCGGCCCCTCCCACGGCCAGCCGCAGGGCGCCCCAGGCGGCGTCGTAGTAGGCCACGTACTCGGTTCCCTGGGCGTCGATGTGCAGACGGGCGTAGGAGCCCACGTCGGCGTCTTTGGCTTCCTCGCCCGAGTCCTGGGCCGTGTAGGCCTCACCCTCGATGATGATGGCCGATCCGAAGCTGGAGCCGTCCCAGCGAACCACGCGCAGCTCACCCTGCCCCTTGTCGTAGTTGGCGATGACGGGGTCGCCGTCGGGGGTCATGGCCATGCTGGCCCAGTAGCCGGAGTCGGGACTCGAGCCCCCGCCCACATCAGCCACGTCGGAGGTCCAGCTGCCCGTGATCCCGGGGGGCATGGCGCCCTCTTCCAGCTGCCAGCTGCGGCGGGCGTAGCGCAGGGCTTTGTTGGAGTTGTCGCGGTAGGCGATCCAGATCGTGTCGCCAGCGCCCACGAGCATGCTGGCGTAGCTGCCCCGGTCCCCCACGTCCATGCCCGATTCGTCGGCGAAACCATCGGCTTCCTCGTAGGTCCAGGTGGCGCTGGTCTCACCGTCGCTGCCTTCGCTGATGGTACCCAGGGCCACGCCCAGGCCGTCTTTCTCGCGGTCGTAGAAGGCGGCCACGGGCGTGCCGTTGGAGAGCGCGCCCATGGAGAGCCACTGGCCGCGGTCACGCTCCTCGACGACTTCGACTTCGCCCGTGTCCTGGGGATCCTCCTTGCAGCTGCAGCCGGCCAGCAGCGCGGAGACGGACAGCGCCGTCAGGGCGACGCCAGAGCAGAAATGGCAGGTGGCCATGCTTCCTCTCCTGATGGGATGGAAGGGGAGGGTAGCACCGCAGAGACGGGGGTGTCAATGTGACGCTTCACGCCGAAAAGCCGCTTCTCTTTGGTCTGTCGAGGATATTCGGGGTAGGCCTCGCCATAGCTGCCGTGGCCTCGCTGTGGGGTTTAGTAGCCCCCGGTGGCCGCTTGGGTGTATGTTGAGGTCCGCATGCGCTTCGGATGGACATCGATGTTCGCGCTGGCGGGTCTCTCCTGCCTGTCCAAGCTGGAGAAGCCGGCCAAAGAGGACAGTGGCTCACCGCCGTGGGATAGCCAGCACGTGGACAGCCTTCCAGGGGACAGCGGCCCTCGCGACGAGGATGGGGATGGCTACCTGTCCAGCATCGACTGCGACGACCAGGACGAGGAGGTGCATCCCGGGGCCAGCGAGCTCTGCGACGGCGTCGACAACGACTGTGACGACGAGATCGATGAGGCTGACGCCGAGGACGCCACCACCTGGTACGCCGATCAGGACAGCGACGGATACGGGAATGAGGAGCAGGAGTTGGTCAGCTGCGACCAACCCAGCGGCTACGAGGCGGTGGGCGGCGACTGCGACGACGGCGACCCGGCCGTGAACCCCGACGGTGCGGATGACTGCCTGCAGGGCGTGGATGGCGACTGCGACGGGGATGTGGAGGGCTGCCTGGCTGGGCTGGGGGACGCCCGCGCCAAGCTGCTGGGCGAGGAAGACGGCGACAGCGCGGGCAAGTCGGTGGCGGGGGCTGATGCCGACGGCGACGGGAGAGCCGACCTGCTGGTGGGGGCCAAGTACCACAGCAGCGAGGCGCAGCACGGCGGGGCCGTCTACCTGTTGGTGGGGCCTGTCGCCGGAACGGTCGAGCTGGCCTCGGCTTCCGCTCGCATCCTGGGCGGGCAAGCGGATCAGAACGTGGGACAGCGGGTGACGGGAGCGGACCTGGACGGCGACGGCCTGGGGGAGATCCTGATCGGCGCCTCGGGTGACAGCGCCTCGGTGGCGGACAGCGGGGCGGTCTACCTGGTCTCGGGCAGCGTGCGCGGCGACCACGTCCTGGGGGGAGATGATCCCGCCTTCTACGGGGAGCAGAGCGGCGACCAGGCCGGCTGCCGCGTGGCCGCGCTGCAGGATCGGGACGGCGACGGCCAGGGGGAGCTGCTGATCGGCGCTTATGGGCACGAAGACGGAAAGGGCGTCGCCTACGTGTGGACCGGGGAGCTGACGGGCGCCCATTCCCTGGCCGAGGCCGACACCAGGCTGGAGGGCGAGAGTGAAGGGGACATGGCCGGCAGCGCCCTGCGCGATGCCGGGGACCTGGATGGGGATGGGCTGCACGACATCCTGGTGGGAGCCAGCGCCGCCGTGAACGGCAACGGCGCGGCCTACCTGCTTTGGGGGGCGGTCACCGGAAGCATGGCGCTTTCTTCGGCCGACTGCCAGATCAGCGGCACTGATGGTGGCGGCCTGCGCGGCGCGGACGCCGGGCTGGACGCGAACGGCGATGGCCACCTCGACCTGCTGCTGGGCAGCGAGGGCATCAACGGAGGAGCGGGCGCCGCCTACCTGCTGCGCGGCCCCTTCAACGACAAGCAGTGCGGGAGCGGCCGCGCCTTCAACAGCGCCGAGCTCATCCTGCAGGGCGAGGAGGGCGGCGATGCCGCCGGCTGGTCCGTGACGCTGGCTGAGAACCTCTTCGGAGGCTGAGAACCTCTTCGGAGGCGAGGTCGGGGACATCCTGGTGGGGGCCTTGCACCATGGCGAAGCCGGGGCCGTCTACGCGGTGCCGGGAGGCAGTGAGGGCAGCTGGAGCCTGGGGGATGAGAAGGTCGCGCTCAAGCTGACCGGCGAGGGGAAGAACGACTGGGCGGGGTACTCGCTGGCAGGCGTGGGAGACAACGACGGGGACGGCCTGGGGGAAGCCCTGGTAGGGGCGCGGCAGGAGAGCAGCAACGGCAACGAGGCCGGCGCGGTCTACCTGGTGGCTTTCTAGGGGCATCAGAAGACGGAATCTCTCAGAAGACCAGCACCACGCGCCCCGGGTAGCGCCAGAGCTCAGGCGCCCTCCATTCATCGCTCGGCAGCCACCAGCGTATTTGGCGCGCTCTATGCACGAATTGAGGGAGGCCTTCGAGTTTCATATCCTCAACGGTGACGCGCCCGGCGTGAATCAGCCGCAGATGACATGGTTTGCAGAGGGTTTTGCCGTTCCAAAGTTGGTTTCCGCCCCCCTTGTTGCGTTCGTGGCAGTGGTGGGCATGAGCCCGCAGCATGCGGCGGCGGCACTCGGGGTTCTGGCAGCGGAAATCGTCCCTCTCCTTCACCTTTCCGAAGCCCTTCTGGGGCTCGGGCTGGACGTTTTCGAGGAACCAGCGCGCCGCGGCGGGCAGATCGGCGTGCACGGTGACCCAACGCGGCGTTGGCGGGGGCGCCAGCACGGCCCGCAGGGCCACGGCCAGCCTGAGGGCGCGGGGCCCGTTTCCGGTTTTTGTCGCATCGGCCTGGGGCGGGCTTGCAGTCTTGTCCTCCTCCTGGGCGGCCCGGGGCTGGTCTCCGGATTCCGTCGCATCCGTTTCCACGGCGCTTTCTTCGGCCGGCGTGGCCCCGTCCTCGGCCGGCGCCAGCCCGATGGGCTCGGCACCCGGCACGAGCTCCCGCGCCGTCTCGATGGCCCGCCGGTACTTGTCCAGCAGCGCGGAAGCCACGCGCTTGCTGCTGCCCACCAGCTTGATGGCCCGCCCCAGCTCGCCCACGCCGATCCACTTCGCTACGTGCAGCCACTGCTCGATGTCCTCTTCGCAGGCGATGTCGGCCAGCTTCTGGGCGCGGGACAGATCCAGCCCCTGCTCCACAGCATCCCGCAGCGGGGGCAGCTCGTCGATGGCCAGGGCCAGGGCCCGGTGGCGCTCAAGCGTGCGCCTGTTCGTGCCAAGGCCGTCTATGGCCAGGCCACCCAGGCTGTGGTAGCCCATCTCGAAGTACAGCCGGTCTTCGGCTGCCAGCTGGTAGGCCCGCCCCAGGGCCAGCACGCGCAGGCGGCGCACCTGC
This sequence comes from uncultured Enterobacterales bacterium, assembly GCA_964454135.1. Lineage (GTDB taxonomy): Bacteria > Myxococcota_A > UBA796 > UBA796 > JAFGLY01 > CAYVQL01. The sequence continues at coordinate 16,545 of CAYVQL010000156.1, forward strand.
TGCAGGTCTTCCAGCAGGCGCAGCCCGTGCTGCAGGTCTTGAGGCTGTACCCAGGGGCCCACCAGGGGCGTGGCCGGATCGGGTGCGTCGCACCAGGAGCTCTCGCCCACGTCGGGCACGGGCGGGGGCTGGCGGGCTTCGGCCAGGATCTGCTTGCCGGGCTTGCGGGCTCGCCACTGCTTCAAGATGTAGCGGTCGGCCTGCTCGTCGCTGACCGGGCGGCCCATGCAGAGCCGGGCCAGGTGGCGGGCGCGCAGGATCTCTTGCATTTCGGCGCCCCGCAGGTCCATAGACCAGCGCAGGGGTTCTTCGCCTTCGCTGGGCTGGGGGGTCTTTCCGCGCCAGGACTCCACCAGGCCGGCCAGCGCGCGGTCCAGCCAGCCGACCTGCTCTTCGGGCGCGATCTCGCCCACGGCCGAAAAGGCCTGCTCGAGCGAGATCAAGCCCAAGGCGGCCGCGGCCTGGATGCGCGGCAGGCCCGACGAGGCCAGCTTCATCAGCTGGTAGGTCCAGCTGGACTTCCAGTCCACGCGCTCCCGGAGGAAAGCCGGGAAGCCGGGGTAGCCCAGCAACGCCAGGTCTTGGGTGCGAAACCAGGCCAGCAGCCGGGCCTGGCGCAGATCCAGGGCCCGGCCGCCGCCGGCCAGGGCCGCCATGCGGCGCAGCAGTTGGCGGGCGGCTTGCTCGCGTGACGCGCCCTCTTCGAGGGGCTGATCGTTCCAACCGTGCAGCCAGAGCTCGCGCACCCAGCCCTGGTACTCGGAAAAGGGTTCGGGATCGCTGGTCGGCTTGCCTCCCTTGGAAGAGGAGGGGTCGTAGGGCCCTTGCTCCTCGGCCGCCAGGGGAGGCGGTTCGGAGGGCGGGCAGGCGTAGCTCAGAGATCGTCGCCGCTCCCCGCCGCCTGGCGGTTCCCAGGATGCGGGGCGAACCAGCCCCAAGGCGCCGACAGGGGCGACGCCTTCGATATCAGGCATTTCAATCATGAAAAGAACCTAATCACCTCTCAAAAGGGATGCAAGGAAAAGCGGGACAGGAATAGACCGAAAAAACGCCGTTTGAAAAATAGTTTTGACAATAAACGTCCGCATGGCACGCCTGCTCGGCAACGCACCGCTCTTCGCCCATTCCCGTCCTGGGTGGAGAGAGCGCGCCGCCTGATCCCCGGCCGATACCCCTTGCCACAGGCGTACCTGGCTGCCTCCCGCGCGCTGCAATACCAGGCCCTGAGATCCCAGGAGGTTCCCATGTCCTTCGCAGACCGCCTCTGTCTTCCCTGCGGGCTCCTTTTCCTGGTCGCCTGCGTGCCCATGAAGCAGTACCGCGCCCTGGAGAGCGACCTGGCCAACACCCAGGTCCAGCTCGAGGAGCGCGGCAAGCGCGTGTCCGACCTGGAGGGGGAGGTCTCGGGGCTGCAGGCCGATGTGTCGCGCCTGGAGTCCGAGATCGGCAAGCTCCAGGTCTCTCTGGAGAGCAAGCAGGGCGATCTGGACGGCGCCCTGGGCAAGCAGGCAGAGCTCCTGGCCGACAAGGGCAAGCTGGCCGAGGACGTGGAGTCCATGCGCCAGGCCTTGAGCGAGCTGCAAGCGCGGCGCGACGCGGCCGAGGCGCGCCTGGCCGCCTACCGCGATCTGCTCTCGCGCTTCCGCAAGCTGATCGACGCCGGCAAGTTGAAGGTCAAGATCGTGGACGGCCGCATGGTGGTGGAGCTGGCCACCGACGTGCTCTTCGCGTCCGGGTCGGCCGTGCTCTCCAAGGAGGGAAAGGCCTCCATCGAAGAGGTGGCCGGCGTTCTCGCCTCCATCCCCGACCGCGGCTTCCAGGTGGAGGGACACACCGACGACGATCCGATCCACACCGAGCAGTACCCCTCCAACTGGGAGCTGGCCGCCGGGCGTGCGCTCACCGTGGTCAAGACCATGGTGGAGGCCGGCATGCCCGCCGAGCGCATCAGCGCGGCTTCCCTGGCCGAGTTCCGGCCCGTGGCCTCCAACGAGACCAAGGAGGGCAAGGCCGCCAACCGCCGCATCGAGATCGTGGTGGTGCCCGACCTCTCGGGGCTGCCTGGCTACGACGAGCTGCAGCAGGTGGGGGCCAGCGAGGGGACCAAGCCCACCAAGAAGCGCCAGAGGCCCAGGAAGGGGGGAGGCGCGAAGAGGCGCTAGCGCTGCAGGGCGCTTGCCGTGTCGGGGTGGCGGGGCTAGATAGCGGCTGGCTGCGCCCCCGTAGCTCAGCAGGATAGAGCAACTGATTCCTAATCAGTAGGTCAGGTGTTCGAGTCACCTCGGGGGTGCCATTTTCGAGGGGAATTTGGGGAAGGCGGAGACGGGGGAGGGACGCGGGTCGTACCCGGGTCGTCCTGGAGGTCTTGCGCACCTGGTGGCGCCGTGTGCCTACTCCTGCTCTCCTTCGAGCGGTTCCGGCGGCACCACGGCCAAGCCCAGCACGGCCGTTTGTTCCCACTGCAACAGGGCGCTGCCCGCAGGCAGGGGCCAGGCCACGGGTTCGGATAGCTCGCAGATGGTCTTCTTCACCTGGCCGTCCACGCGCACCTCGCCGGCCAGGGGTACGATGGAGGACGAGCTGCCCGGCGCGATGGAGATGGAGGAGGGCATGATGCCGCAGGGACCGGGTGCGCCGCTTCCCCCCAGGATGGCCTGGACCTGGACGCTGTGCAGCCGGTCGCTGGAGAGATCCTCGGCAAAGGGCCCCAGAGCGGCCAGCATGGACTTCACCTGGGGTGCCATCTTGCGCACGATATCGGGCTCCAAGCCTTTCCCCCGCAGCTTGGGGTAGCCGGCCCAGGCGTGCAGATCGCCCAGGTCCTGGGCCGGCACCTGCAGACCGACGGAGGCCAGGACGGGGGCGGTCGCATCTCCGGAGGCAGCGTCGAGCACGGCCAATCCGTGCGCCACCACCCAGCGTTCGCCCCATTCGTCCAGGGCCATCCGTGATCGATTAGGCTGATATTGGTGGTTAATGTTACCATATGGACGCCCACGCACCACCTGGAAGACGCCTCCTCGGTCCAGGGGAATGTAGGAGCCTCGTCGAGAAGCCTGCTCGAACGGGGATCGGTCTCGTGCTCGTGACCCCGTCCAGCGCAGGTGGAGTGACCTGCACAGGCCCAATGTCCTTCCATGCTGCCGGATACTGCAGGTACAAGGCGGTGTAATGCTTAACCAGACACGCATGCGTCCAGGGCCTTGGCTCGGGCCGTCTCCAGGTTCATGTCGCTGCCCGAGTGGGCGTGGAGCGCTGAGAGCAGCGGTTCGCCGTCCACGCTCAGGCTCCCTGTGATGGACAGCTGCACCTCGCCCGGGAACTGGTTGCCGCCAAAGCTGCTTGGTTCCAGGGAGATGAAGCTCTCCACGGTGGCGGATGCCTCCAGGGTGCGGCTGCCCAGATTGGCGCTGGCGCCCGAGGCGCTGCAGAGCAGCCGCGCCTCCTCGGCAGCTTTGCACAGGCTCTCAGCCATGGCGGCCGTGGCCTCGGCGCCGGTGACGGGGGCTACCTCGGGCGCGTCGGGATTGGGGGAACAGGCGAGGAGGAGGGGAAGCAGAATGGTCGGGATCCTTGGACGGAGATCTGAGCCATAACAGCTCCGAGCCGCGGTCCGCCTCGGTGCCCCGCAGGCGAGTTGCCTCCCTTGTCCATGGGTTTGGTGGGGCTGGTCCTCGGGACGCGACCTCAAGGGCTGTTCGGCGTTCTCAGGGCTGCTCCTGGGCAGGGGGATCGGCCCTGAAGACTAGGCGCCGCTTGCGGCCAGGAGAATGGCGTTCAGGCGATCGAGTCGTCCATTTCACAGGGAAGGCGGAGCTCGGAGCGCAGCTGCGAAGCTGAGCCTGGTCGAGTCACCTCGGGGGTGCCATCCAGCGGGCTAGCGAGCGAAGCAGCGCGCTTCAGACTCCCAACGCCCAGATGACGAGCACCGGGACGTAGAGCAGCAGCGCTGCAACCAGGCCGACACGGCCCATGGCAGCCGCGCCGGTGGATCCAGCGCCCGCGGCGCGCGGCCAACGGCGCCAGGCCAGCAGCCCCACTAGCAGCAGGAAGAGCCAGCCCCACACCGGTAGCCCCACCAGCACTCCAGGCTTGGCCAGGCTCCCCTCGGCCAAGCCCTGGTAGGGCCGCACGCCCTGCGGCTCGGCGATGGCCAGCGGCAAGAAGCCGCCCCAGCTGGAGAGCTTGGCCACGGCCTTGGCCCCGTGCCCCAGCGCCACCACCACGGCAGCGCCGCCGGCCACCCCCCGCAGCGCCGTGCCGAAGCCGCTCCCCCCTGTGAAAAGGCGCAGGACGAGGGCTGGCAGGCCCCAGACCAGGGCCGGGAAGAGCAGCAGATACCAGACTCCCTCCCAGCTGCGGAAGCTCAGCATGGGCAGGCCGCCGGCCAGAGCCTCGGGAGCGGCGTGGAAGTACGGATCCAGCCACTTGACCTCGCCAACCACTTCGTGGGCCACGAAGCCCGTGGCCGCCATCACGAAGGCCGTCTCCACGGGGCTGAGCGGCGAGGGCGAGCGCAGGGCCGATCCGGCCCCGGTGATGCCGAAGCCCATGTTACGATGGGGGCAGACCTTGGCGCACTGGAAGCAGAGCACGCAGCCATCGCCCTGTACCCGCCGGAAGGGACGGATCAGGGAAGGACAGGACCTGCCGTCCAGGCGCTGGCGCTTGGAGGCCTGCGTGCAGTCCCGACCGCTGCAGGCGGCGCAGACATGGTCGGAGCGCCTGTCCAGGCCCAGGGCGCTGATGCGCGAGTAGACCGACAGCAGCGGCACCGCGGGGCAGGCCGCCACGCAGAAGCCGCGCGGGTGACGCAGCAGCAAGCCCGCCAGCGCCGCCGAGCCCAGCATGGCCAGGAGCATCAGGGCGGTCAGGTGCGGAACCCGGTGCAGCGAGATGGAGGCCACCAACACCTGCATCAGCAGGTAGGCCAGCAGCGTCAGCCAGCCGACGCGGATCCATCGCGGGAGCCCCAGCCCGGGCCAGAGCCGGCGCCCCAGCAGGTGCCCCAGGCGGCTGACCAGCTCCATGGGGCAGACGGTGCACCAGACGCGCCCCAGGGCCAGCACGGCCAGGATCATCGCCGGCCACCACAGGCCCCAGACGGTCAGTGTGGTCAGGTGGGTCTTGCGGAAGGTCTTGAGCGCCGTGGCGTCCAGGTCCGTGCCCGCACCCCAGCCGTTGAGGGCGAGCAGGACCAGGACGAGCAGGGTCAGGATCTGGAGGGCCAGGGGGAATGCGGGCCAGCGCAGGATGCGGGCCGCGATCGGCCAGCTGAGAAGATCGAGTTGAAAGCGTGGCCTACTACCATTCGTAGTAGGTTCGGATCGTTCTTCGGCATTTTCGCGGGGCATGGGCCCTCCACGTTCAGAGCAGCTGGTTGAGGATCAACTCCGCCAGGCTGTGCAGCCGGGGCGCTGCGGCCAGCACTGCCAGTGTGAGCGTGCCGAAGCAGAGCAGGACGACGACGTCGATGTCCGGTCGCAACGACGGGGGCGTAGGCGGGTCGGCCAGCAGGGCTTCGACGCGTCGCTCCAGGCGGCCGCCTGTCCAGGCGGTTGTGAAGCCCGGGATCAGGGAGGAGCGCTTGTGGTGACGCAGCAGCGCCTCTGCCACGGTCAGCGGATCTCCGAGGACGGCGGCGGCGTGGCTGTCCGCCAGCAGCTCGGCGTGGTCTTCCCAGGCGTGCAGCATGCGCTCCATGACCCGGCGCGGGGCGAAGGCGCCCAGGATCAGCAGGCTGGCCAGCGTGAGCGGATCGCGCCTGCAGACGTGGGCGCCCTCGTGGGCCAGCACCACGGCGCGCTCGGGCTCGCTCAACGCGCTCCACCAGCGCCGGTCCGCCACGATGCGGGGCCTCAGCAGGCCGGCCGAGACGGCGTTGGGCGTGTCCAGATCCGCGAGCAGCGGGCCTTTTCCGGCGTCTTGGGCCGAGGCCAGCAGCGTCCTGGCCTGCCAGCAGCCACGCACGACCCGCAGCCAGCGCCAAGCCGGCCCGGCCGCGAGCACGAGCGCCACGAGCAGGGAGAAGGGCAGGAGGGGCCATGGCCCCGGGGGATGGCCGAGGTCAAGGTGGAGCAGCTCGCCCGTCACCGAGGCGTCGTAGGATGCGCCCAGCAGGCGCGCCACGGGATTCGCTGGGACCAGCACCGCTGCGGCCAGGGCCAGGCCCACCAGGGGCGGGAGGGCGGTCAGCAGCGGGCTCCAGCGCGACAGGCATTGATCGCTGCGACGCAGGAGCCAGCTCCACGCCCCGAGCAGGAGCCAGGCCAGGCCCCGCGCAGTCAGCAGCGCGATGGCTACGATGGTGGCTGGCACTACGAGCGCGCTCATGGATCGGACTCGCGGCGGCGCCGTATCAGCGCTTCGAGGCGATTGAGCGCTTCGGGATCGAGGTGCTCGGCCTGGTCGAGGAAGGCCAGCAGGACGGGTTCGGGATCGCCGCGGATCTCGGCCATCAGTGAAGCCACGGCGCGGCCGATGGCTGCGCCCCGGGAGCGGGCGGCCCGGTAGCGCCAGGCGCCATCGAGCTTCTCCCGCCGAACCGCGCCCTTTTCATGCAGGCGGTCGAGCACGGTCAGGATGGTGGTGTAGGCGTAGCTCCGATCCAGGCGCTCGAGCACGTCGCGCACGCTGCCCTCGCCCTGTTCCCACAGGACGTCCATGACCATGCGTTCCAGGTGGTTCCTGGCGACCATCTCGAACCTCCACGCTTCTACTACACGACGTAGTTGTGGCTGGCAAGCTCCTTTCTTTGCGCTCTGCTGCGTCACGGGCGGGGCACCTCCGGGCACCGGTGATAGGTGCATCTCTCTTCGACGCCCTGGAGGTAGAGATGTCCGAGCGAATGGTCCGGCAGTTCATGGAGATGGTGCGCATCGACTCCGAGTCCGGCGAGGAGGCCGCGTTCATGGCCTACCTGCTGGGCGCCATCAGGCAGATCGGAGGCCAGGCCGAGCTGGACGACTACGGCAACCTGCTGGCGCGCTTCGCCGCCCGTGGCTGCCAGGGCCGGGAGCCCATCCTGCTCTCCTGCCACGGCGATACGGTCAAGCCGGGCCGCGGCATCGAGCCGGTCGTCGTGGACGGCGTGATCCGCTCGGCGGGCGACACCATCCTTGGGGCCGACGACAAGGCCGGCATCGCCGAGGTGCTGGAGGCCATGCGGGTGGCCGAGCTGATGCCCCCGGTGGAGCTGGCCGTCAGCCGCCAGGAGGAGGTGGGCCTGCTGGGCGTCAAGAACCTGGATTTCTCGAAGCTCACCGCCCGTCGCGGTTTCCTGATGGACAATGACACACTGGAGACCATCGTCATCGGGGGGCCCTCCTACTTCGCCATCGACGTGCAGGTCACCGGAAAGGCGGCCCACGCCGGCATGGAGCCCGAGAAGGGCATCAGCGCCATCGTGGCGGCGGCCCAGGCCATCACGGCGCTGCGGCTGGGGCGCCTGGACGAGGACACCACGGCCAACGTGGGGGTGATCGAGGGGGGCATCATCCGCAACGGTGTGCCCGACCGCTGCAGCTTCCTGGCCGAGTGCCGCAGCGCCGTCCACGAGAAGGCCGCAGCCCTGCAGCAGGAGATGGTCGGCATCATCCGCGAGCGGGTGGAGGCCGCGGGGGCTGAGGCGGAGGTCCGCTCGGACGAGCTCTGCCGCGCCGTGGACATCCCGGAGCAGGCCTGGTCCGTGCAGGTGGCCAAGCGAGCGCTGGCCAGCATCGGCATCGACGCCGAGTGCGTGGCGATCACGGGCTTCACCGACGCCTCGATCTACAACAACCAGGGCATTGAGATGGCCGTGGTGGGCATCGGCGCCAAGGACGAGCACTCCACCGAGGAGTCCATCGCGATCGCCGACATGCAGGCCGCGCTGCGCATGTTGCTGGAGATCCTGAGATTGAGCGCGGAGGGGTGATCCTCAATCGCCAGCGGGAGAGCGATGGCCGAGCCAGGGACCAGCAGCGACACGGGGCAGGATCCGGCGCTCGCCTGGCCTCCCCGGAACAAGCACGAGCTCGAGGCCATCTGCGCCGCCCTCTGCGGGGACGCGCCGGCAGCGACGCTCGATGATCGCGCCCTGCGGGCCGCCATCCTGGCCGGCCAGGATCCCATCGGAGAGGCCTTCTGCAGCCTGGAGCCGCCAGCTGAGCGCAGGAAGCGCGGGGCCTTCTACACGCCGCAGCCCCTGGCGGACGCCATGGCGGCGTGGGTGTTGGAGCGTACGCCTTGTCGCGTAGCGGACCTGGGCAGCGGCTCGGGACGCTTCGCCGTGGCCCTGCGCCGGGCGGGCTTCCAGGGCCAGCTGCTGGCCGTGGATGCGGATCCTTTGGCCGTGCTCATGACCCGCGCCCACCTGGCGGCCGGGGTATAGGCACCATTACCGTATCGCACCAAGTACGGCAACTATCACGGAACC
>CAYVQL010000157.1:0-24827 GCA_964454135.1 uncultured Enterobacterales bacterium
GGCGATGCGGCGGTCAACCCGGACGCCTCGGAGCTCTGCAACGGCTACGACGACGACTGCGATGGCGACGTGGACGAGGACGACGCGGCGGACGCCGGCACCTGGTACGCGGACGCGGACGGCGACGGCTACGGCGACGCCGCTACCAGCGCCGTCTCCTGCTCGGCGCCGTCGGGCTACCTGTCGGACGACAGCGACTGCGACGACGGCGACGCGGCCGTCAACCCGGGCGCGACCGAGACCTGCGACGGCATCGACAACGACTGCGACGGCCTGACGGACGACGACGATCCGGGGGTCACCGGCACCTCCAGCTGGTACGCCGACGCCGATGGAGACGGCTACGGCAACCCAAGCTTCTCCTTGCAGGCCTGCGACCAACCCAGCGGCTACGTCAGCGACGCCACGGACTGCGACGATGGCGAGGCGGCCGCCAACCCCGGCGAGACGGAGATCTGCGACGGGCTGGACAACGACTGCGACGGCGACACGGACGAGGACGACGCGACCGACGCCGCCACCTGGTACGCCGACGCGGACGGCGACGGCTACGGCGATGCCAGCAGCAGCGCCGTGGCCTGCAGCGCGCCCTCCGGCTACGTCAGCGACGCCACGGACTGCGACGACGGCGAGGCGGCCGCCAACCCCGGCGAGACGGAGATCTGCGACGGGCTGGACAACGACTGCGACGGCGACACGGACGAGGACGACGCCGACGACGCGCAGACCTGGTACCCCGACGCGGACGGCGACGGCTACGGCGACGCCGCCAGCTCCCAGGTCGCCTGCGACGCCCCCTCGGGCCACGTCTCGGACGACAGCGACTGCGACGACGGCGACGCCGCTGTCAATCCTGGGGCCGCCGAGGTCTGCGACGGGCTGGACAACGACTGCGACGGCCTGGAGGACGACGAGGACCCCGGCGTGGCCGGCACCACCACCTGGTACGTGGACGGCGACGGCGACGGCTACGGCAACACGGCCTTCAGCAGCGATTCCTGCGACGCCCCCTCGGGCTACGTCAGCAACGACATCGACTGCGATGACGGCGATGCCGGGGCCAACCCCGGCGAGGCCGAGATCTGCGACGGGACGGACAACGACTGCGACGGCGACACAGACGAAGACGACGCCGACGACGCCAGCACCTGGTACGCCGACGCGGATGGCGACGGCTACGGCGACGCCGCCACCAGTGCCGTCGCCTGCAGCGCCCCCTCGGGCTACGTCAGCGACGGCAGCGACTGCTATTACTGGTATGCCTGGGCCAACCCGGGCGCGGCGGAGGTCTGCGACGGCCTCGACAACGAGTGCGACGGCGACGTGGACGAGGACGATGCCAGCGACGCGCAGACCTGGTACGCCGATGCCGACGCCGACGGCTTCGGCGATGCCGGCGTCAGCAGCACCTCCTGCGAGGCGCCCTCTGGCTACGTGTCGGACGACAGCGACTGCGACGACGGCGATGCCGGCGCCAATCCTGCCGCCGTGGAGGTCTGCGACGGGACGGACAACGACTGCGACGGCCTGACGGACGACGACGATCCCGGCGTGACGGGCACCAGCACCTGGTACGCCGACGCCGACGGCGACGGCTACGGTAACGCCAGCTTCACGGTGGAGGCCTGCGAGGCCCCCAGCGGCTACGTCAGCGACGCCAGCGACTGCGACGACGGCGACGCCAGCGCCAACCCGGACGGCACCGAGGTCTGCGACGGAGCGGACAACGACTGCGACGGAGATACGGATGAGGACGACGCCACCGATGCCAGCACCTGGTACGCCGACGCGGACGGCGACGGCTACGGCGACGCGGCCAGCAGCGCGGTCTCCTGCGAGGCGCCCTCGGGCTACGTGGCCGACGGGACCGACTGCGACGACGCCGACGCCGGGGCCAACCCCGGCGCGAGCGAGCTCTGCGGCGACGGCGTGGACAACGACTGCGACGGAGATACGGACGAGGACGACGCCGCGGACGCCAGCACCTGGTACGCCGACGCAGACGGTGACAGCTACGGCGACGGCGACAGCGCCACCACGGCCTGCGACCAGCCCAGCGGCTACGTGGCCGATGGCAGCGACTGCGACGACACGGACGCAGCCATCAACCCGGCCGCCAGCGAGAGCTGCGACTACGCCGACGAGGACTGCAACGGCACCGTGGACGACGGCTACCTGGTGAGCGGGCAGTACGTGCTGGACAGCGACTGCGGCGCCTGCGGCAACGACTGCTCCACCTACAGCTACGACAACGCCGCGGCCTACTGCGACGCCAGCGCCAGCATGCCCTGGTGCAACTACACCTGCGACAGCGGCTACTACGACGCCGACGGCGACTCGGCCAACGGCTGCGAGTGCGTGCCCAGCTCCTCCAGCGACGAGCCCTTCGATGGCGTGGATGCCGACTGCGACGGCAGCGACGGCGATCCTTCGGACGCCATCTACGTCAGCGCGGACACGGGCTCGGCCACGGGTACGGGCAGCATCGATGATCCGCTGGACAGCATCCAGGACGGCGTCGACCTGGCCTGGGCCGATGGCCTGTCCTACGTGGTGGTGGCCTACGGCAGCTACGAAGAGGCGGTGGAGCTGGAGGACGGTGTGAACGTCTACGGCGGCTACGACACCGACTTCGGTGACCGGGACGCGGCCGTCTACGTCACCATCATCGAGGCCAGCGGTCACAGCGCCGATCAGCCCGGAGCGGTGAGCGCCGTCGGCATCAGCAGCTCGACGATCTTCGACGGCTTCGAGGTCAGGGCTGGGACCGACGGCAGCGGCGGCGGCAGCGCCGTAGCCCTGTGGATCGAGGACTGCAGCGATGGGCTGACCATCTCCAACAACCTGGTGGAGTCCGAGGACGCGCTCGACGGCGACGACGGGAGCGACGGCGGCGATGGCGGCGAGGGCCCTGACGGCGACGATGGCGTGGACGGGGCCCTGTCCGACTGCAGCTCCCTGCCCCTGGGCGGCGGGGGCGGCCAGCTGGACTGCGGCTCTGCTGCGGTGGATGGCGGCGAGGGCGGCGACGCAATCTGCCCAACGGGCTTCGGCGGCTACCAGGGCGACGGCAGCGATGGGTTCCCCTCGGGATCCGGCGGAAGCGCAGGCTACGGCGCCTGCGACGGCTCCATCAGCTCCTCGGACTGCTACAGCTGCCAGATCTCCAAGAGCTGCTGGGACAGCGGCAGCGACGGCAGCGACGGCAGCGATGGCGCGGACGGCACGGGGGGCAACGGCGCCAGCGATGTAGACGGCGATCTCTCGGCCGGCGTCTGGCAGGGAGAGGCCGGTGCTGACGGCACGGATGGGGAGTACGGCACAGGGGGCGGCGGTGGCGGTGCGGGCAGCGGAGCCTGGGTGGACTCCAGTTGCTCCTATATGCACCTGGGCGGCACGGGTGGCGGCGGCGGCGCTGGCGGCTGCGGCGGCAGCACGGCGGATGCCGGTGCGGCCGGTGGCGGCTCCATCGGCCTGGTGCTCTGGTACAGCAGCACGCCCAGCGCCCTGCCCATCCTCAGCGGCAACGAGCTGGTGGCGGGCCTCGGAGGCGATGGCGGCGAGGGCGGTGACGGGGGCGAGGGCGGCGAGGGCGGCGAGGGCGGCGTCGGCGGCTCGCGCGACGGCAGCGCCTGGTGCGGCAACGATGGCGGCGATGGCGGCACGGGCGGCACGGGCGGCGGCGGCGGCGGTGCCGGTGGCGGCGCGGGCGGCGTGTCCTTCGCGGCCATGGCCTACGGCGTCACGCCCGATGCCAGCTACTTGAGCGCCGACAACAGCCTGTCCTACTCGGGTGGCGGCAGCGGCGGACGTGGCGGCCTGGGTGGCAGCTCGGGCGCCGGTGACGGCGTGGACGGCGTGGACGGCGACGAGGGCGACCAGAACTGGTAGGGGCCCCGCTCGGGCTCCACGCCGGTTAGCCTAGGGGGCCCACAGGGCTTCCGGGCGCTCGACGTCCGGTGTTCTTCGAAGTAGGAATGCAACCCTCGGGCCATCCCTCCATGGAGCTGGAACTGCAGGATGAACGGTAGAAAACCTCCATTGGAAGCAATGAACGGAGGGGCCGCGCCGCGCGTCGGCGTCTTCGTCTGCCACTGCGGCCACAACATCGCCGGGCGCGTGCGCATCGAAGAGCTGGTGGCCGTTGCCGCGGCCCTGCCCGGGGTGGTCCACGCCACGGACTACACCTATATGTGCTCCGAGCCCGGCCAGGGCCTGCTGCGCCAGGCCATCGTCGAGCAGGATCTGCAGGCCGTGGTGGTGGCCTGCTGCTCCCCCCGGCTGCACGAGACCACGTTCAGGCGCGCCGCGGATGCCGCCGGCCTCAACCCGCACTGCCTGGAGATCGCCAACATCCGGGAGCAATGCTCCTGGATCCACAGCGACCCCGACCAGGCCACGGCCAAGGCCCTGCGCATCGTGAGCGCCATGGTGGCCAAGGGCCGCGGAAACGAGCCCCTGGAAGCCCTGAGCTTTCCGGTCACGCCGGCGGCCCTGGTCATCGGCGCCGGCATCGCCGGCATGCAGACCGCCCTGGAGATCGCCGAGGGGGGGCACCAGGTCTGGCTGGTGGAGCGCCAGGCCTCCATCGGCGGCAATATGGCCCGCCTCTCCGAGACCTTCCCCACGCTGGACTGCGCCCAGTGCACCCTGACCCCCAAGATGGTGGAGGTGGCCCAGCACCCAATGATCGAGCTGCTGACATGCAGCGAGGTGGAGTCCATCGAGGGCTACGTGGGCTGCTTCCAGGTGCGGCTGGCCCAGCGCGCCCGCTACGTGGACTGGGATCTGTGCACCGGCTGCGGCGCCTGCGTCGAGAAATGCCCCGCGCGCAAGAACCCCTCCGAGTTCGAGCGCGGCATGGGCACGCGCCCCGCCATCTACACGCCTTTCCCCCAGGCCGTGCCCAACAAGCCCACCATCGACCGCGACGGATGCCTGTGGTTCGGCAAGCGCACCAAGAGCGGCAAGCGGCGCTGCGGGGTCTGCCAGAAGATCTGCCCCACCCAGGCCGTGCGCTTCGACGATCAGCCCCGCGCCCTGGAGCTGGAGGTGGGCGCCGTGGTGGTGGCCACGGGCTACCGCACCTACGCCCTGGACCGCCTGCCCGAGTACGGCGGCGGCCAGCTGCCCGACGTGATCGACGCCCTGCAGCTCGAGCGCCTGCTCTCCGCCTCCGGGCCCACCGCGGGCGAGCTGCTGCGTCCCTCCGATGGGCGCCCGGTCGAGTCGGTGGCCTTCGTGCACTGCGCGGGTTCGCGCGACGTGAACCACAAGCCCTACTGCTCCAAGGTCTGCTGCATGGCGCTGGCCAAGCACGCCCTGCTCTTCAAGCAGCGCGTACCCCACGGCCAGGCCTGGTCCTTCTACATCGACCTGCGCCACGCCGGGCGCGACTACGAGGAGTTCCTGGTGCGCGCCCAGCAAGCGGGCGTGCGCTTCGTGCGCGGCAAGGTGGTGGAGGTGGCGCCGGGTTCGCCCGAGGAACCCGAAGAAGAGGACCGCCTGGTCGTGCGAGCCGAAGATACCCTCAGCGGCAACCTGCTGCGCTTGCCCGTGGACCTGGTGGTGCTGGCCACGGCCATGGAGCCCGAGCGGGGCTCCGCAGCCTTGGCGCAGAAGCTCAAGCTGGCCCTGACCCCGGATGGCTTCCTGGGCGAGGCCCACATCAAGCTGCGCCCGGTGGAGAGCCCTACGGCCGGCTACTTCCTGGCAGGTGCCGCTCAGGGTCCGCGGGACATCCCCGAGACGGTCTCCCAGGCCGCGGCCGCGGCCAGCAAGGTGCTGAACATGCTGCGCCGCCCGACCATCAGCGCCGATCCCACAGTGGCGGTGGTGCATCAGGAGCGCTGCGTGGGCTGCGGCCACTGCATCGAGCCCTGCCCGGCCGGGGCCCGCGCCCTGGACGAGGCGCTGGGCGGACGTGGGCGAGGACGAGTGGAGGTCAACGGCGCCCTCTGCCTGTGCTGCGGCGCCTGCGCTCCGGCCTGCCCCACGGGGGCCGCCGACATGCGCAACTTCCGGGATGACCAGCTGCTGGGCATGATCGACAGCTTGCTGGCGCAGTCGCAGGAGGTGGCGCCATGACCCTGCGTTTGCTGGCCTTCGCCTGCAACTGGTGCTCCTCGGCCGCCGCCGACCTGGCCGGCACCACCCGGCTGGAGATGCCGGCGGATTTCACCCTGATCCGCGTGATGTGCTCGGGCCGTGTCGACCCTGTGTTTATCCTGCGCGCCCTGGCCCTGGGGGCCGACGGCGTGCTGGTCTCGGGCTGCCACCCGGGCGACTGCCACTACACCTCGGGCAACCTCGAAGCGCGCAAGCGCATCGACTTTCTGCGGGCCGTGCTGGAGCGCCTGGGCCTGCGCCAGCGCCTGGAGCTGCACTGGGTGTCCGCCTCCGAGGGGCAGCGCTTCCAGCGGGTGCTGACCGACTTCCGCGCCCGCGTGGCGCAGCTGGGGCCCTCGCCGCTGCAGGCCCGCGCCCGCGCCCTGCCGGCCGACAAGCGCGAGGCCTTCCGGGGACTGCTGGTCGGCATCGCCGAGTCCCTGGCCCTGGACATCCCCCCGGGTGCCGCCCTGCCGGAAGAGCTGGTGGCCGAGGGCTTTGGCGAGCCTGCGCTGGATGCGGACAAGTGCATGGGATGCGGTGCCTGCCACAGCGTCTGCCCGGCGGAGAACATCGAGCTGTGGGACGCCCAGGGCCTGCGCAGCATCGCCCACTTCCACTCGCGCTGCCTGCGCTGCGACAGCTGCCAGCAGGCTTGCCCGCAGCAGGCCATCGAGGTTCGCTCGCGCTTCGACCTGGGCGCCTTCCTCTCCCGGCGCCGGCACCAGGCCGTGGCATTGCCCCTGGCGCGCTGCGCGAGCTGCGGCGCCTATGTGGCGCCTGAGGCGCAGATCAGCCACCTGATGGACGCGCTGGCTGCGGCTGGCCTGCCTGCGGACGAGCCCCAGCTCTGCCGGGCCTGTCTGCGCCAGGCCCACGCGCGGCAGATGCGCGACCACCTCGTTTCGTATCGAATTCCCAATTCTTGAGGAACCGCCATGAAACAGATCCACCTCTTGCCGAGTCGTTGCATGGGTTGCGAGGAGTGCCTCGTGGCTTGCGAGAAGGCGCACGACTGGGAGACGCGGGGCTTCGTCGAGCTCGTAGACGGCTACTTCCCCTTTCCCATGCGCTGCCAGCACTGCCAGGACGCCCCCTGCAAGGCCGCCTGCCCGAGCGAAGCCATTGAGATGAGCGCCAACGGCGCGGTCGTGGCGGACCTGGCGCGTTGCATCGGCTGCGGCTCCTGCGTCGTGGTCTGTCCCTTTGGCGTGCCCTATGTCAGCGCCAAGACGGGCAAGCTGGTCAAGTGCGACCTCTGCGATGAGCGCGTCACCCAGGGTCAGGAGCCGGTCTGCGTGGCCGGTTGCCCCAAGCAGGCCCTGGCATTCTGCGACCCCCAGGAGCCCGCGGCGCTGCGGCGCCGGCAGGCGGCGGCCCAGGTGCGGGCCACCCTCTGGCCCTAGGAGGAGACGATGGGCGTACTTTCCGTGATTCGCGACCTGGACGAGGTGGCGGCCGAGGCGGGCTCCGGCTCGGTGGCCGTCATCAGCTGCAACAACTGCGTTCGTGGCTGCGGCAGCGGCGGCGATCTGCGGCTGCCCGCCATCTGCGAGGAGCTGGAGAAACGGGGCGTGAGGGTGGAGGAGCGCATCCTGACCACCAACCTCTGCGCGCGCGCCTGGATGGAGCACTACCCGCTCGCTCCGGCGGTGAAGACGGCGGTGGTCTTCGCCTGCAGTGGCGCGCAGGAGGGCTTGAAATCCCTGTTGGATGACGTGCGGATCGTCCCGGGCGTAGAGACGCTGGGCCTGATGGTCGCGGCCAAGGCCAGGGGTCGTCTCAAGCTGGTTGCCACCTTCCCGGGCTACGAGCACCTGCTGGGCCGTGAGTACAAGGCCGGAGACACCACGGTCTCCTACGACGATGAGCTGTTGAGCATGGCTCCCTGTCAGGAGCTCGAGTGTCAGGAGGCGGACCGATGATCCTCTCCATCAAGCGTACGACCTACCCCGCGCTGGCCCAGGGCCTGGACAAGGGCGACAAGATCGTGGTCCTGTCCTGCAACAACTGCGCGAAGAAGTGCCTGGGCCTGGGAGGCCGGGTCGGCCTGCAGGCCCTGGCCGACAAGCTTGAGGACGATGGATTCGAGGTTCTCCGGCGCGAGCTGGTGGGCTTCGCTTGCTCGACGGACCTGGTGGGCAAGCGTGGCAAGGAAGAGTCCACCCGCCACTGGTTCCAGCAGGCCGACGTCATCCTGACCCTGGCCTGCGAAGACGCCGAGATAGCCGTGCGCAACGCCTTCCCCGACAAGAGGGTGCCCAGCTTGAGCCATACCCTGGGCATCGGCTGGGGCTCCCCATCGGCAGGCATCTGGCTGACCCACACCATCACCAGCGCTGGGTTGGAGCTGGACGGGCCCATCAGCCTGCAGCAGGCCGCTGAGCGCCTGGGACTGGAAGCGGGCTCCTATTGAGGGGTCTTGGGCGAGGAGCGACGCCATGAGCACCGTGGTTCCCATGCTCGAGATCACCGACATGGTGCTCGAGTTCGGCGGCGAGAGCCTGTTGAAGTGCGTGCAATGCGGCACCTGCAGCGGGGTCTGCCCCTGGGGCATGACGGCCGAGTTCAGCCCGCGGCTGCTGATGCGACAGGTGGGCCTGGGCATGGAGGGCTACGAAGAGGAGGCGCTATGGCGCTGCGTCACCTGCGCCACCTGCAATAAGCGCTGCCCGCGCGAGATCGACCTGATCGACGCCATCCGCGCCACGCGCACCGTCATGCTGGCCAGCGGCTTCGTGCCGCCCACCTTCCGAGCGCCCCTGACCAGCCTGCACGACGAGGGCAATCCCTGGGGAGCGCCGCGCGAAGAGCGGGCGACCTGGATGGGCGATCTCGAGCTGCCCGAGTACGCATCCGAGACCGAGGAGCTCCTCTTCGCCTGCTGCACCAGCGCCTACGATCCCCGCAACCAGAAGGCCCTGCGCCGACTGGCCGCGCTGCTGCTGCGAGGCGGCGTGGACCTGGGCGTGCTGGGCGCGCAGGAGAGCTGCTGCGGCGACCAGGCCCAGGCCTGCGGCGACCTGGAGGCCTTCGAGGCCCTCGAGGAGGCCAACCTGGCGCTCTTCCAAGAGCACGGGGTGCGCGCCGCCATCGTCACCTCGCCCCACTGCATGAGCGCGCTGGCGGAGCGCTACGGCCAGGGTCCCAGCGTTCGGCACTACGTGCAGGTGCTGGATGCGCTGCTGCAGGAAGGCGCGCTGCGGGCCGGCGAGCCCGTGCCCCTGAAGGTGGCGTACCACGATCCCTGCTACCTGGGGCGCCATATGGGCGTCTACGACGCGCCGCGCCGCGTGCTGGCCGCCATCCCCGAGCTGGAGCTGCTGGAGTTCGAGCGTTGCCGCGAACGCGGCATCTGCTGTGGCGGCGGGGGAGGGGGCATCTTCAGCGAGGTGGACCCCGAGGAGCGCCTGGGCGTGCTGCGGGTGCGGCAGGCCCTGCAGGTGGGGGCCCAGGCCATCGCCACGGCCTGCCCCTTCTGCACCGTCATGCTGGAGGACGCCCGGCGCGCCCTGGGCATCGAAGAGGACGAACTGCAGGTGCTGGACGTGGCAGAGCTGCTTGGGAGGGCGGTGCTGGGATAGGGGGCTTGGAAGACAGGAGTCCCCATGCTCATCTCCATCGACGGCATCGACGGTTGCGGCAAGAGCACCCAGGTGGCCCGCCTGGCCCAGCGCCTGGAGGCCCAGCGCCTGCAGGAGATCTCCGACTCGCGCTGGGGGCGCAAGCTGCGCGCCCTGAAAGACCCCAGCCTGGAGGAGCAGCTGGCCTGCTTCCTGGCGGATCGGGCCCTGCTGGCGCCCAGGCTGGAGGAAGCGGCGGGCTCGCGGACGAAGCACATCGTCTCGGATCGCAGCTACCTGTCCACCGTGGCCTACCAGTCCTACGACTCGGGGCTGGCGCCCAGCGTGCTGGAGCGCATCAACCGGGTGCTGGTGCCCGAGTACGATCTGATGATCGTGCTCGATCTGCCCGTGGACGTGGCCCTGGGGCGGGTCACCTCGCGCGGCGGGGAGCGCGACTGGTGCGAGACCGAGGGGCGTCTGACCTGGGCCCGGCGAGTCTTCGAGACCTGGGCCAGCCAGCGGGGCAATATCGCCCTGGTGGATGCCCAGCCCGGTCCGGACCAGGTCTTCGAGGACGTGTTGGCTGCGGCCCAGGCGGCTTGTCTGCGCTGTTTCGGGCGCCCGCTGTTCTGATCCCAACGCTCTGGGATCGTGTGGCGGGTTTCTTGTCTCGGCGGGACTAAGTTGACAGTGAAACGTAAAGCTGGCAAGATGGTTGGTGATCCTCTTCATCCGCACGCCTCACCCACCCGCGTTCGTGCGGCGGAAAACGGGGGCCACCATGATCGACACGCTTATGTGGATGGGACTCTGGGCCATCTGGCCCGTGCTCGGCTATCTGGTGACCAAGCGCTGGGGCCGGCCTCTCGATGGCTTCTTCTGGGGTTTGCTGGGTCCCATCGGGTTCATCGTCGTGGCCTTTCTGCTGCAGCCCGGAGCGGAGGAGGACGAGGAACGAACCTCTTCCAGTTGGGTGCGCTGCGGCGGCTGCGGCATGCCGGTTCGAGAGGACGCGGGCAACTGCCAGCGCTGCGGCGCCACACCCGGTTGACAGCCTGGTTCGGGCCCTTCACTCCGCCGTCATCGCCTCGTGGACGGCGTTCAGCAGCTGGCCGTCCGCGCTGTCCTCGCCCAACTGCCAGAACATCAGCCCAGCCATGCCGCGGTCCAGGGCCCACGCCCCCTTGCCCCTGACGGAGCGCGGACTGTCGAAGCTCACCAGCAGCTCGTCGCTCACGTGGTGCAGCCAGGGCACCTCGGCCTGGTCGTCGTAGTAGGCGGTCCATCCCTCCGTGCTGCAGGCCACGCCCGTGGCCTCGCCGCTCATGTCGCTCAGGCCCTCGAGGTCGGCCACCTCTGGGCAGACCGCAGCGATCTGGGCGTAGGTCACGGAGCGCGGATCGGGTTGGTCGGTGTCGAAGACGAAGCCGGTCAGCCAATTGCTCTCCCAGTCGCAGCTGACGACGCCCGCCATCGTCTCGCAGCTGCCGGCGGGGACGTCTTCCTCGCCCCAGCAGTAGGCGTCGTTGATGCACATATCGCTGAAGTACTGGCGCAGGCCCTGCCGGGCGCCGGGGGCGTCGCCGCTGGCGTCTGCGCGCAGGTTGCGGAAGGCGCGACCGTAGAAGCCCAGGCCCAACACCAGCTTGCCGGCGTCCACGCCGATACCGTGGGTGTAGAAGTCCACGACGCGATCCGCCGCCAGCACGTAGGGATTGATGCAGACCGTCGCCCCCGCTTCGCTGTCCCAGTCCAGCGTTCCTCCTCCCCACTCGTCGCAGACCGCCTGGCCCTCCAGGGCCTGGTCCGGATCGCAGAGGAAGTTGTAGTTGCCCGGCGCGCCCTCGGAGGGGTGCAGGGCGTTGTGGTGGTCCGCCACGGCGCCCCGGTTGCTGTAGTCGCAGCCCCAGCACTGGTGGGTGTCGGGCTCGCAGCCGGTCATGGAGGTGTCCGCCGTCTGGTAGGTCTGGGTCCAGGTGCCGGTGTAGTCGTAGGCCATGATGTTGATCAGATCGACGGTCTCTGCGATCTCCGCCATGACCGACCAGCCGAACTTGAGGGAGTAGAGCGCCCCCGGCCCGGCGATGGTCAGGAGCTGGAAGCGGCTGTCCAGCTCGGCCAGCAGATCGCGGAAGTCCCTGGCCCGCTCGAAATCGGGGAATTCCTCCAGCTCGGCGTCGTCGTCGCCGTCGGTGCAGGCGCCGCTGCTGTCGATGGTCTGGCCGATGTATTCCACGTCCAGGTCGAAGCCATCGAAGCAGGGCTGGCCGCTGTTGTCGCAGCTGGCGTCCAGCACGGCCTTGGCGTTGTCGGCGAAGCTGGCGCGGCTCTCTTCGGTCTCGGCCGCGGCCACGTACTCGCAGAAGCCCTCGGCCTTGGGGTTGGCGTAGGCCCAGCCCCCGACGGAGGCCAGCATCTTGACGCCGTACTCGTTGCACTGCGCGCGCAGCCTGTCCAGGAAGGCGGTCAGCTGCTGCTGGTCGTACCCGTGCACCACGGTGCCTCCCTCGATGTCGAAGAAGGAGACGTTGACGTGGGTCAGGCGCGAGATCTGCTCGTCGCTGGGGTAGCTTTCGTCCGCCAGCGTGTCCGCGGTCACGAAGAGATAGGCCAGTCGCACGGCGCCCTGGCTGGCAGGGAGCGAGCCCGTGTCGCTGTCCTGGACAGGGGGGCTGTCCTGGGACGTGGTGTCGCCGGTGGCGCTGTCGCCCTGCTTGGGGTCGTCCTGACAGCCCATGGCCCAGAGCAGGATCGAGAGTATTCCACCGATTGCGAGCTTGTCGTTGCCGAGATGCATCGTCCCTACTCCACCGGTCCGTACTCGTGTTCGCACTCCACGATCAGGAATGTGTCGCAGGCCGCGTCCTTCACGCAGGCCAGCTGCGCGGCGATGGCTGCGCCCTCGGACTCGTTCCAGGAGCAGCCCTGCAAGCAGGAATCGGTGCTGGGAAAGGCCGTGTAGGCGCAGGCGGTGATCAGCTCGGAGCAGAGATCCTCGCAGTCCTGGGAGTGGAGGCCTTCTTCTTCCTGGGCGCAGGCGCACAGGGTCAGTAACAGCGCTAGGGTGCGTCTCATCTTGATTTCCTTCACTGCAGGCTGGCGGTGCCCAGGATGCCGATGGAGACCACCGACTCCAGGAAGCTCCCCAGGGTCGGGGCTTCGGTCCACTCGATCTGGTAGCGCATCATCTGCACCGTCAGCATGCTGCCCGGCAGGGCGCCCGAGAAGTAGCTGGAGGGGATGGTGATGGATCCGTCGTCGTTGTCGCGGCAGAGCACGGTGCCCGAGTACTGGCCCTGGGGCGTGTAGATACCCAACAGCACCAGGAAGCTGCCCGTGCCCCCGGAAGGGGCGTAGCTGATGGTGGCGTTGCTCGCGCTGAGCACGGGCGCGAAGGCGCTCTGCGGGTCGGTGTAGATCAGCCCCACGGGTTGGATGTCGCTGAAGTGCTGACCCGTGATCACGGCGTCCTCCAGCTCGAAGGCGCCCAGTTCGCCGCCGTCGGGCACCAGCAGGTCGTAGGCCGCGTTCTGGCTGAAATCGTCGTTGTCCAGGGTGGAGCCGGGCTGGTACTCCACCGAGCCGGAGTCGTAGGTGCGCACCAGGGCGATGGAGAGGCTGCCCGAGTTCAGGTAGACCATCTCGCCCAGGTCCATGAAGCTGGAGGCGGGCGGGCTGTTGTCGAAGCTGGTGACGCACTGGCCGATGTCGGGCAGCCACTCGGTCCAGCTCTGCTGCGCGGGCTCGTGGAAAGCGGCGCCGGCGCTGACGGTGATCGCTTCATAGGGCGGGTCGAAGCAAGTGGTGCAGGCCACCATCAGGTGCGAGAACTCCACCACGCCTCCGATACCGTCGATGGTCGTGGTCTCGCCCGTGTCATCGGGCGGGGGAGGGCCGTCGTCGCTGAAGCTGTAGCCGCCCTCCAGCAGGACTTCGCCCAGGTCGGAGCGGACGGTGACGTCGACCGTGGCTTCGACGCCGGCATCGGGGGCGATGACCGTCAGCTGCTGCTCGTCGACCACGGTGACGGCCAGCTCGGCGTTGCCGAAGCTGACGCCCACCGCGCCCACGAAGCCGGCGCCGCTGATGGCCACCTGGTTGCCGCCGCTGGTGGGCCCCCAGTCGGGGTCGAGGGCGTCCACGCGCAGCTCGGCGGCTGGCGCCGTGTCTTCGTTGGGATCCAGGCCCATCTTGCCGCAGCCTCCCAGCAGGAGGCAGAGCGCGCCGGCGCCGGCGTGGGAGGGCTTCACTCCAGCCCGTCCTCCTCGGCGGCGCGGTTTGGGTCGTAGAGGAAGTAGCCCACGCCCGACTCCTCGTTCCAGACGTCGGTGACCCACAGGTGGATGCGGTCGTCCACGCGGTGGGCCGCCACGCTGCCCACTTCGCCCACCTCGGTCTGGTTGATGGGGATGGGATCGGGGTTGACGGTCCAACTCGAGCCGTCCGGCGAGCTGGCCCAGCCCAGGAACATCTCCTGGGTCGTGAGGTAGCCGTCGTTCACCTCCCAGGACCCGAAGCCCACGAAGAACATGTACCAGGTGCCGTCCAGGTCGGCGATGGACAGGTCGCCGAAGCCCATCTTGTACCAGCTGTCGGGCTCGGCCTGCAGCACCACCTCGGTGTCGGGCTGCCAGGTGTTGGGATCGCTGGCCGAGAGGCGGTACACCTCGCAGGATCCGCTGCCCTGGACCTGGCCCGCCAGGTAGCCCGTGTAGCCAGCCACGGTGCCGCGCTTGAGACCCAGGGGCCAGCACCAGTTGGCCACGCCGCTCTTGGTGTCGCCCACGGTCAGGTCGAAGACCGGGTTGGCCGGCGACTGGCTCCAGAACGCGCCGTCAGGCGAGGTGGCCACCCCCATGCCCCAGGTGCTGGGCTTGCGATCCACGTTGTAGCCGCCGTAGAGCAGGATGTACTGCATCAGGTCCGGATCCCAGAGCACCTTCATGGTCTGCATGCCCGAGGCGTTCCAGGCCATCCCGTCGCTGGGCTCGTTCAGCAGGGGGTTGTAGGCGTGGGTGGCCCAGGTCGTGCCCTGCTCGCTGACCGCGTAGCCCAGGCCGTAGCGGCCCAGCTCCCCGCTCTCGGGCCAGCCCACGTACCAGAGCTGGTAGAAGGGATGCCCCAGCACCTCGGTGACGTTGAAGGCGGTGGAGCCGATGACGGGCGCCCAGGATTCGCCGGTGGTGGTGAAGACCGGGTTGCAGTCGTAGCTGTAGAAGGCGCTGCTGCCCACGCGGCTGAAGGGGCAGTCCAGGACTTCGCCCGGGTCGACGTCCGGTGGTTCGGGCACGACCGTGTAGTCGGAGGCGCAGCCCCACAGCGTGGCGGAGGCGAGGAGCGTGAGAGGCAGGCGCATGGGCGCTCCGAGGGCAGGTGGCCTGCCTTGAAGGATAGTGCCTACCCCGGAGGAAAAAAAACGAGCAGTTAGGGGAATGCGCAGCGGGCATGACCGTAGTTAGGGTCGACGATGAGGCAGTGAAGGGCATGGAAGCCACCTTTCCCCAGCTATTGGCGCTCTACCACCCGCGGGTCCACCGCGCGGCCCTGGGCATGCTGGGCGACGAGCAGGAGGCGCGGGAGGTGGCCCAGGAGGCGTTGCTGAAGGCCTGGGCGGCCCGCAGCCGCTACGACAGCTCGCGGCCCTTCTACCCCTGGCTCTACACCATCGTGCGCAATGCCTGTCGCGACGCGCTGGCGCGACGCAGCCACCGCGCCTACGCGGGGCTCGACACGGAGCGCCTGGCCTCGGCCCGCCCCAACGCCCTGGCGCTGCTGGACGCCAAGGAGGCGCGGCAGCGTGTGCGGCGCGCCATGGACCGCCTGCGGCCCGAGCAGCGCGAGATCCTGGCCATGCGCCACTTCCAGGACCTGTCCTACGCCGAGATCGGACAGCTGCTGGAGATCCCCCAGGGCACGGTGATGTCCAGGATCTACCGCAGCCGCAAGGCCCTGCTGCGCCTGCTCGAGGAGATGCCATGAACCAAGAACGCTTCGAGATCCTGATGGTCAAGGTGGTCGATGGCGCGGCCACCCCCCTGGAGAAGGAGGAGCTGATGGCCCATGTCGCTGACAAGCCCGAGCTGGCCCGCGAGCTGGAGTCGCACCAGGCCCTGAAGGCCGTCACGGATGGCTGGGTGGACCGGCTGATGGCGGACCTGGCCGAAGACCGGCAGCAGCGCAGCGTGCTGAACCGCCTGCTGGTGACCGTCGGCGTGGTCCTGCTGCTGGCCAGCTCAGCCCTGCCCATCGGCTGGGGCATGTTCGAGCTCTTCCTCGATCCCCAGGCGCCCCTGCTGGTGAAGGCGGCCGTGGGCGGAACCTGCATTGGCACCCTCTCCTTGCTCGTCGCCGTGATCAAGTGGCGCATGAGCACCTACAAGCACGATCCCTACAAAGAGGTGAAACGATGAACGATCCACGCACGGCCGCTGCCGCCGACATGGCGAACCGCCCCGGTGAATCCCTGCCCCTGCTGACCACCGACGCCATGCCCGGCTTCCGGGTGGTGCAGGTGCTGGGCCTGGTGCGTGGCAACACCATCCGCGCCCGCCACGTGGGCAACGACATCCTGGCGGGCTTCAAGACCCTGGTGGGCGGAGAGATCAGCGAGTACACCAAGATGATGGCCGAGAGCCGTGAGCAGGCGCTGGACCGCCTGCGCGCCGAAGCGGTGGAGCGCGGCGCCAACGCCGTGCTCGGCCTGCGCATCACCACCTCCACGGTGATGGCCGGTGCGGCCGAGATCCTGGCCTACGGCACGGCCGTGGTGGTGGAGAGAGAGGCCTGACGACCGGGTTACAATGGGGCCACCCACGGAGGTGCCCCATGCAGATCTCAGCTCGCCTGTTCCTCCTCGCCGGCCTCTGCCTGGCCGTGCAGGCCTGCGACGATGGGGGCGAAAAGGACAGCGCCGAGGATCCGGGAGGCGGGGGAGGCGGCGGCGGTCCGAACGATACCCAGGACAGCGGCGCAGGCGACACCGGCGGGCCGCCGAGCGATCCCACGCCCTTCCAGATCGTCATCACGGGCGCGCTGGAAGAGACCCTGAGCTTCGACCAGCCCACCTGCACCCAACAGGTGGGCTCCAACAACTTCAGCATGATCTGGCGCGATGAGAGCCGCAGCCACTACTTCTTCCTGGCGGCCTCGTTGCTGGGCGACCTGGACGGGACCGGCACCTACGACTACAGCAACAGCTCGCCCACCTTCAAGCTGCAAGAAGAGGCCGGGGGGCAGAACCGCTACTTCTACGTCGACACCGCCCAGGGCGACGATGGCTCTCTGACCCTGGACTACCTGGACGAGGAGAAGGCCTGGGGCGAGTTCAGCTTTACGGGCATGCACGGCTCAACGGGCGCGATCACGGGCGATCCCATGCCCGTGCCCATCTGGTGCCCTTCGTTGAACTGAGGGCGTTGAACTGAGGGCGCGCCCTTCAGGAACGTGGGCAGCAGGGCCGGTGCATGCGCAGGTCCCACAGCAGGAAGCGCACGCCCTGGTGATCGCCCGGGTTGAGCCATAGCAGCCGTTGGAAGGCCTCTGTGGCTTCTTTGTGGTGACCCCTGCGCCACAGGCAGAGCCCCAGGCCCTCCAGGCAGCGCAGGAAGGGCCGGTTGTTGGGGAAGGTCCATGGCAGCACGCCGCGGAAGCCGGCCGGCAGCGAGAGCTCGCCTATTCGCACGCCCACCTCGTAATGCCGCTGCGCAGCGACGGGGTCTTTCTCGAAGGCGAAGACGCCCAGGTGGGCGTGGGAGTCGAGACAGCGCAGCTCGCGGGTCACCAGGTCGTTCACGATCTGGTGCGCGGCCTGGTGGTCCCCCTCTTTGTGCAGGGCGATGGCCTGCATGATGGGATCCTCACCGGTGTCGTCCATGCAGCCCGGCAGCAGCTGGTCCATCTCGTAGCTGGGCCGCGGCCCGGCCTGCAGGATAGGCACGTAGCAGGGATCGATGGGCTGCCCGGGAGCTCCCCAGTAGCCCTCGCTGGGATCCCAGTGGCCGCGGGACCAGAGCTCCAGGGGCGTCAAGTCCAGCAGCCGGGCGTCGATCTGGCGCTCGATCACCTCGCCACGCAGAAAATGCCTGTCGTCCTGCACCCAGGCGTGGTGGGGCTTGATGGTGACGACCTCGCCCGGGACCAGGTCGCAACCGCCCGGCAGGCGCAGCGAGATGCGCTGGATGCCCTTGAGGTCACGGCACTCTGCGGAGTCCTCTTGTACGGAGAGGACGACCAGGTCCAGCGTGGCGGCGGGCGCGCCGCCGTCTTGCTCGGCGCGACCGGGCAGCGCCGGGCGCAGCAGCGCCTTTGACGCGGCCCAGTCGATCAGGTGGTGGGAGGGGGGCAGGCCCATCCAGGCCCGGTAGGCGGTGAGGTGCAGGGCGCCCCTGGCCGAGGGATCGGGGCGCACATCCGCCAGGGAAACGGGGTGTAGCTTGGCATCATCCGAGACCACCGCCACGATGCCGCGGCGCGGCTGCCCCTTGTAGCGCAGGGCCACGATGCGCACCTCGTGGTCCATCACCCAGCCGCGGCAGGGCAGCGCAAGGTGGTGGTTCAGGGCCTTCATGAAGGCGCGGAAACGGCCGTCCTCGTCACGGGCGCCTTGCAGGATGCGCTCGAGAAAGCCGTCTAGGTCTTCAGGTGGCTGGGAGGCCTTCACCACTGCATCTCCAGCCCTGGGCATATCCTGGCTCGCCCTGACGGGCTCGCGCTGCCTGGATGCGAAGGCCGCGATATGCGATCCAGGCCCCCGTCTCGCCGCCCGACGCCGAGGATGCCATGACGCGCGCCGCACCTTTTCGCTTCTCGGAAGACGAGCGTTGCTTCTTCCTGCTCGACCAGCGCCTCTTGCCCTTCGAGGAGGTGTGGGTGCCCCTGCGCACAGCCGTCGGCACGGCCCAGGCCATCCACGACATGGTGGTGCGCGGAGCGCCCGCCATCGGCGTCACCGCAGCGTACGGCATGGTGCTGGCTCACCTGGCTGGGGAAGATCCGGCCGAGGCGGATCGCGTGCTTCGCGCCAGCCGGCCCACCGCGTCCAATCTCTTCTACGTGCTCGACCGCATGAAGGAGCACTGGGGGGATTCGGCGGCCACCCTGGATCTGGCCCAGGACATCTGGCGCTCAGTGTGCGAGACCGAGCGCGCCATCGGAGCGCACGGCGCCGCCGTGCTGCGCGGCCAGGTGCTGACCCACTGCAACACCGGCCCTCTGGCCACCGGAGGCTACGGCACCGCTCTGGCCGCTATCGTGGAGGGCTGGCGGCGTGCGCGGGTGGAGCACGTCTGGGTAGACGAGACGCGCCCCTACCTGCAGGGCGCACGGCTCACGAGCTGGGAGCTGCTGCGTGCCGGCGTGCCGGCCACCTTGATCACCGACAGCATGGCCGGGCACTTCATGGCCCGCGGCGAAGTGGATGCCGTAGTGGTGGGTTCGGATCGCATGGCCATCAACGGCGATTTCGCCAACAAGATCGGCACCTACGCCCTGGCGGTGCTGGCACGGCACCACGGGCTGCCCTTCTACGTGGCCCTGCCCTTGAGCACGGTGGATCCGGGTATCGCGCAGGGCGCCGAGATCCCCATCGAGGAGCGCAGCCGGGAAGAGGTGGCCCAGGTGCGCGGCCAGGCCGTGGCTCCCGAAGGGATCCCCGTGCGCCACCCGGCCTTCGACATCACGCCCCATTCCCTGGTCACGGGCATCATCACCGAGGCCGGCGTGCTCTACCCGCCCTTCGACGAGTCCCTGCGGGCGGTGCTGCCTTGAGCGCGTGGCGTCGTTGGCTCCTGCTGGCGGCGCACTCTGGCCTGACGGCTTGCCAACCGGTCGACGACAGCGGGTTGCAGCCCAGCTTCGTCTACGAGCTGGATGACTGGCTGCGCCTGCAACACCTGCAGGCCAAGGGAACCCACAACAGCTACCACCTGGCACCCGGGCACGACGTGATCGAGGCTTGGCGCTACAGCCACGCGCCCATGGAGGTGCAGCTGGCCTGCCAGGGCGTGCGGCAGTTCGAGCTGGACGTCTACTGGGATGAGCAGGGTGGCTTCGAGGTCTACCACGTGCCCGCATTGGACGACGAGACCAACTGCGCCTCGCTGCGGGAGTGCCTGGGGCGCATGCGGGCCTGGTCGGACCTCAACCCGGCTCACCACCCACTCTTCGTCATGATCGAGCCCAAGGACAGCTACGACGAAGACACGGCCGAGCTGCTGCTTGCGGACCTGGAGTCGGCGGTGGCGGATGCCTGGCCCCGCGAGCGCATCGTGACGCCCGACGAGGTGCGGGGCGAGCACCCCGACCTGGCCAGCGCCATGGCCGAGGAGGGCTGGCCGGTCCTGGGCCAGCTGCGCGGGCACCTGCTGCTCTGGCTGCTGGACACGGGCCCGTTGCGCGAGATCTACACCTGGGGCGGGCTGGGCCTGCAGGACCGGTTGCTCTTCGTCAAGTCCGATCCCGAGCACCCCTTCGCCGCGGTGATGATGCGCGACGATCCCGACTCCGAAGACATCGCCGAGCTGGTGCGCGCCAACTACCTGGTGCGGACGAGGGCCGACTCGGAGAGCGCCGAGGTGGCGGCTGGCGACACGAGCCGGCGCGAGGCTGCGCTGTCCAGTGGCGCCACCATGGTCTCCACCGACTACCCGGCGCCGGTCGAGGGCCTGGACTACCATGTGGAGATCCCCGGCGGCACGCCCTCGCGCTGCAATCCGCTCAACGCGCCGGCCGACTGCTCCTCGCGGGACATCGAGGATCCCGAATTCACGAATCCGGCGGGCTGCTGAGCGGGTCCCCTCTGCCAGACAACTACCCGCGCCAAGCCCTCTCTGGCGGGGTAAACTGCCCTTGAGTTTGTCCCCGGTCCGTGAGGGTTCCAGTGTCCAAGACGCACGCCGTACAGAAATCCGCCCCAACCCAGGCCCTCAGCAGCGAGACGCCGACATCGGCTCCGGCCACGGGAATCGATGTGCAGGCCAGCCCCGACTCGGCCATGAACATGCAGTCCACCCACGGCAACGCGGCCGTGGCGGGCATGATCTTCCGCTCGGCGGATGGAGGGGGATCGGGTGGCGGTGAGGGCGATCCCGCCGGCGGCGTCCCCCCCCCCCCCCACGGGGGAGGGGGCGCGGTGCCCTTCCAGTCCCAGATGGAGGCCAGCTTCGGCGAGGATTTCTCCAGCGTCCAGGCCTTTACGGGCCAGGCCGGACCCATGGGTCAGCTCTCGGCCAATGCCGCGGCTTCCGGCGAGCAGGTGGCCTTCGCCTCCACCAATCCCGACAAGGGGACGGTGGCCCACGAGCTCACCCACGTGGTGCAGCAGCGGCAGGGCGGCCAGGGCGTGCAGCGCTCCGCCCGGCTGAGCAGCCCTGGCGATGCGGCGGAGCGCGAAGCGGACAGCGTGGCGTCCCAGGTGGTGGCCGGCAATCCCGTCAGCGTGCAGGCCGCACCTGCCGCGGGCATCCAGCGCGATCCCACCGGGGCGGCCCGCACCACGTGCTCCATGGACGGTCCGACACAGGCGGAGATCGATGAAGCGGAGTTCTTCGTGATGGGCGGACAGCAGGGGCCCATCACCCACACGCCCTCCAACGGCCGCGGGGGCTTCGACGCCACCTTCTACCCGGAACAGAGCCCGGGCCTGCTGATCGA
Organism: uncultured Enterobacterales bacterium; assembly: GCA_964454135.1. Taxonomy (GTDB): domain Bacteria; phylum Myxococcota_A; class UBA796; order UBA796; family JAFGLY01; genus CAYVQL01. The sequence continues at coordinate 21,324 of CAYVQL010000157.1, forward strand.
GGTGCGCGCCGCCGTGATTTTCGTCAACCCGGTGACGGTCAGCGGGAGCACGGTCACGCCGACCGACCCGGATTTCCAGGGCGTGGCCGACTACCTGAACGGGCTGTCCCCTGCCGATCAGGCTGCGGCGCTGCCCGAGTTCATGTGGTCCACGGCCGATGCGGACCGCAACGACTGGATGACCAGGCTCGAGGGCGCGGTGGAGTCGGCCTGGAGCGGCCAGCACCAGTTCCACATCGCCCGCTCGGGCTGGGACTGGATCGGGGCCGAGGTGGCCGTGGACGTGCTGACCAACGCCCGCACCACCCGTGACGCCACCGACCACCTCTCCATCGAGGCGGTCAAGACGCCCGAGTTCGACAACCTCTACAGCTACGGCCACTACTCCTGGGCGGGCGGCGGCGCCACCAACGACGCCCACGACCAGACCATGCGCATCGCCAGCACGGACATCGAGGGCCGCCCCGACGACTGGACGGCGCCCATCACGATCTACTTCGGATCAGGCTCCTCCGCCCTGACTCCGGACGGCGAGAGCGAGCTCGACAGCTTCGCCGCCACCTGGCAGGGCGCCCCGGGCACGGATGGCAGCAATGCCGTCGACATCAACGTCGAGGGCTACGCCAGCAGCTCAGGCTCGGCCGCCCGCAACCGGCGCCTCTCGCAGCAGCGGGTGGAGACGGTCAAGAACCGCTTGCGAGGCGCCGGCTTCACCCAGCTCGACTCCCGCATCACCGAAGAGGCCACGGGCGAGGACCACGCGGACCAGACCACCGACAACGAGTTCGACCGCCGCGTGGACGTCAGCGTGGACAACCCGGGCGGCGCGCAGGTGCTGGCGGTGCACGAGTTCGGCCACACCTTCGGTCTGGACGACCAGTACGCCGAGACCAACACCGACGGCAGCGCCACCGGCATCACCGGCAACCCCGTGCAGACCGGTGACACCACCGACCACGACGGCATGGTGCAAGGCATGCAGGACAGCTACGGCAACGGTCTGCCCCCCTCCATCGCCGAGAACAACGACAACGTCATGTCCGGCGGCAATGAGATCCGGCCCGAGCACTACTGCACCTTCCACGAGGCCCTCACCGTGGTCACGGGGATCATGGAGTGGGCCTTGGGCCCGCCGGGCCCCAAGCCCACGGCCGTCGACGCCGCAGGCCCTGACGCCACGCCCTCCCCATGAACCTCACGGCCCTGCTGCTGGCAGGGGCCTGCTCCACGCAAGCCATCCCCTCCAGGGGGCCAACCCCCGCAGCCGCGGACGAGCTCGCCATGACCACCCGACCCGCAGCCGACCAAGTGATCCTGGAGATGATCGTCCAGCCCGCCCGTGGCATGGCCACGGGCATGCGCGTGCTGGGCGACGGGCGCTACCAGTCCCTGAGCGACCACGACCTGGTCCTGGACGCCAGCCAGTCCCTGACCGTCCAGGGCCGTACCCACGGCTGGAGCCCGGTCTACAGCTTCACCGCCAGCGAGCTGGACGAGGTCTGGCAGGCCATCGAGCAGGCCGGCTTCCCATCCCTGCAGGCCAGCTACCCCTACCAGGGCGATCTCAAGGGTGGGAGCACCCTGACCTGGCGCGCCTGGGCGGACGGCCAGCTGCACCAGGTCGTGGTGGAGGGGCATCCGGTCAACAAGCTGCCGGTGCTGGAAGATCTCTTCCAGCGCTTCAACCGAATCCACCAGTGGCCCGCCCAGAGCTCCACCTGGGTGTTGAGGCTCGAGGGCGGCGCGCTCCGGCGTGAGGTGCAGGGATCCGCCATAGGGGTGGAGGCCTTGCTGGGCGTCATCCGCAACCTCTACGACAAGCGCCTGTCCTCGCCCGCAGAGGGCCAGGTCGTGGCGAGCGGCCAGGCCGAGGTCCTGTTGGAGATCACCTGGCGGCAGGACGGCGAGTTCTCCAGCTGCACGCGCCTGTACGGCGACGGCCGCCTGACCGAGGAGAAAGAGGGCCAGGAGCTGCTGCGACGGATCCTGTCGGCCCAGGGCGTGGAACAGCTGTGGGCGGCGATGGACGGGGCGGGCCTGCAGGACCTGCCGGCCATCATCGTCGTTCCCTAGGGACGGTGTCGACTAGGTGTCGAAGACCTCGCGGAAGGCGCGCACCAGCGCTTCGGGCCCCAGGTGCTCCAGGACGGTGTAGCGCTCGGGCTTGACCTTGACGGAGGCCTGGATGGCCTGCTCGATCTGGGCGGGCGCGATGCCCAGCGCCTGTAGGCCCGGCTGGTCCACGGGCAGGCCGCAGCGGGCGAAGCCGTGGCGCATGGCCTGTAGCCACTGGCCGTGGGCTGCGGCCGAGATCAGGGAGCCGATGGCCACCAGGATGCCGTGGGTGGCGCGCGACTCGAAGCGCAGCACGTTCTGGAAGGCGTGGTAGAGCTTGTGCTCGAAGCCGGAGGCCGGGCGGGAGGAGCCCACCCGCGCCATGGCTTCGCCGCTGGAGACCAGACCCGCGGCCAGGGTCAGCACCAGGTCGTCGTCGTCCAGGGAGGCGCCCTGGGACAGGCGATGCAGCACCACCTCGCCGGCGCTGCGGGCGTGCAGCAGCGCCAGGTAGTCCAGCTGGTCGCGACCGTGGGCGCCGGCCAGGCGCCAGTCCAGGGTGGAGGTGAGGTTCGAGACGGCATCGCCGATGCCGGAGCGCATCATGGCGGTGTAGAAGGCGGCGTCCTGGGGGCCGCGGGGCTTGATGCGCCCCAGGTCGATCAGCACCCCCAGGGGCGTGTTGGCCCGCACCGTGACGGCCCCGGGGCCCTTGTCGTCCTGGCGGGGGCGGATGACGGCGAAGGGGGACGCGATGCCGTCGTTGGCCAGCGATGTGGGCAGCGTGACACAGGGCACATGCAGCTGGTAGGCCACCAGCTTGGCCATGTCGATCACCGTGCCGCCCCCGACGGCAAAGACGGCTGAGGGGATCTTGGCTCCGTAGAGTCGCCGCTGCCAGGGCGTCTGGGCTTCGGACCACAGGCGGGGACCGCGGCTCATCTCCTGCAGCACGCGCGCGGCCTCGTGGTATTGGTTGCTGCGGACCTGGGCCCGGCAGGGCCGCAGGCCGGCGTCGGAGAAGCCTTGGAAGAGCTCGGCCCCGGCGATCTCCCAGGTCACTGGGTCGCAGAGCACCAGGGGACGCCTGACGCGACTGAGATCGATGAAGGCGCCCAGGGCCTCTACGAGTGAGGGAATGCGCTGCTCGATGGCCACGAAGCGCGGGATCACCAGTGCGTTGGGCTTGCGGGGCTTGAAGCCGGCGTAGGCGCCGGTCACGCGGTTGACGGCCTGGTCCATCAGCTTGGGCAGCAGCTCGGCCACGGGGGCCTCCTCTCGCGCTTCAGGGCAGGCCTGATGCCGCCACCCAGAGATACCTTTCCAGGTATCCCCGGGTAGCGGCACCAGCATTTTCTTTGGGGGGCCAAGCCCCCCAACAGCGCCATAGGCGCACCCCCCATACGCCCCCACCCCCCCCCCCCCACCCCCCCCGCCGCCGCCCCGGGG
>CAYVQL010000158.1:0-24500 GCA_964454135.1 uncultured Enterobacterales bacterium
CCCCGCGCCGTCCTTTCTCCCCGCTGCCACCGCTGGAGGCCCCTCGCCGAGATAGATGACTGGGTACTGGAGGTCTGCGCATGGCGAGCATCCACCCGAGAAAGCCAGGCTACAGCGTCCGATGGCGGGACCGAGCCGGCAAGAACCGCTCCCGCCAGTGCCCGGACTACGCCACGGCGAAGAAGCTCCAGAGGGAGATCGAGCAAGCCCTCGCGCTCGGGAGGGATTGGACGCCTGCAGAAGCTCACCGGATCCCGACGTTGACCAAAATGTTCGCCGATGTCATCAAGGACCGCGCCCGCCGCCTCAAGCCCGGCTCCATCTACCAGATAGAGGTCGCCACTGGCCTCTTCATCGACAGCCTCGAGAAGCACCACCGTGGCCGCCTCACGCCCGACCTGCTGACCCGCCAGGCCCTCGGCGACTACTACGACCACCTCGTCCAGGAACGCGCCTGCAACCCGTCCACGGCCCGTGAACGCGTCCGCAAGATCGAGGACCTCTGGCGCCGCCTCTACGACCACGAGAAGCATGGCGAACTCACACCGCGGCCCCGCCGCCTCGAAGACCTCCCACAGGATCCCGTCCCCCTGATGCCCGCTCCCACCTGGGAAGAGATGGACGCCGCCGTGCTGGCTGCAGGCGGCTGGTATCGCAACCTCTTCCTCCTCGCCCGCTACACCGGCCTGCGCAAGAACCAGCTCATGCGCCTCATCTGGGACGACGTCGACCTGGACCAGGCCCTTCTGCGAGTAAGACCGGAGCTCGGCAAGACCCACCACGAGAAGCGGGGGAGGGTGGTCCCCATCAGCCCCCACCTGGTCGAGGAGCTGGCCGGCTGGGGCGTCCGCGATGGCTGGCTCATCGACACCGGCCCCAGGAACCAGACCCGAGAGCCGCACCGGCGCTGGGTGCTGGAGATCTGGAAGCGCGCCAAGGTGCGCCGCGAGGTCTGGGGCTCGACCCACGGCCGGCGCGGCCAGCCCCTGCACGCCTTCCGCCACGGCTTCATCACGGGGCTCGTCCTCGGCGGCGCCCAGCTGCACCTCGTCCAGCAGCTCGTGGGTCACAAGCCCAGGTCCGTGACCGAGGCGGTATACATCGACCCGGTGCTGATGATGCCCAAGCTCCGCGAGGTCGTCGCTTCGATTCCACCGGTCGCCACCGGCACCGTTATCCCCCTCGCACGGGAGGGCTGATGTTCGCGCTGTGTTCGCGGCCGCGCCATCACCCTCCAAGGAGAAGAACCACCATGAGGTATGAAGGTCGCATTTACAGGCCTCCTTCCGAGGCTTACAGCTACCTCCTCCAGGCCACCATCGGCTGCACCTGGAACCACTGCACGTACTGCTCCATGTACAGCGACAAGCCCAAGTATCGGCTGCGCGACCTGGAGCAGACCCTGGAAGACATCGAAATGGCCCGCGTCGAGATCGGCTCCCGCGTGGACAAGGTCTTCATCACCGACGGCGACCCCCTGGCCATGCCCATGGAGCACTGGCGCCCCATCCTGGGGGCCCTGCGGCGCACCTTTCCGCGCCTGAAGCGGGTCAGCACCTACGCCACGGCCATGAACCTGCTGGACAAGACCCCTGAGCAGCTGGCCGAGCTGCGGCAGTTGGGCCTCTCCCTGCTCTACATCGGTCCCGAGTCAGGCGATCCGGCCACCCTCAAGTCCATCGCCAAGGGTGCGGACTTCGACGAGCACGTGGAGTGCGCCCGGCGGGCCCGCGAGGCGGGCATGTCCATCTCGGCCATCTTCCTGCTGGGCTGCGGCGGCGCGGAGCGCAGCGAGCAGCACGCCCGCGGCTCGGCCGCCCTGGCCACGGCCATGGACCCGGCCTTCCTGGCGGCCCTGACCCTGACGGTGGTGCCGGGCACCCCCATACACAAGCTGCAGCAGCGCGGCCGCTTCAAGCTGCCCGAGCCCCTGGGCATGCTGCGCGAGCTGCGCATCTTCGTAGGCGAGGCCGCGCCCACGGATGCGCTCTTCCGCACCAACCACGCGTCCAACTACCTGCCCCTGAAGGGGCGCCTGCCCGCCGACCGCGACTCCATGCTGCAGGCGCTGGACGCGGCCCTGGATGGGCGCATCGGCCTGCGGCCGGAGTGGCTGCGAGGCTTGTAGGAGAGGGGGAGGGGAGGACCTATCCCCGAAACCCCAACCCCACCGCAAAGAACTCCACCGACTGCTTCCGCGTCGCCGTCGGCTTGACCCGGCGCAGCCGCCCGAAGCTTCCCCGCGCCCGCTGCACGAAGTCCGGCGCATCCGGCCCCTCGAAGACCTTGACCACCAATCCTCCCCCCGGCTTCAGCAGCGCTTCCGCCAGCTCCAGCGTCCGGTAGGCCAGCTCCAGCTGGCGCAGGTGATCCGAGAAGCGGTTGCCGGTGGTGGCTGGTGCCATGTCGCTGACCACCAGGTCCGCAGGTCCCCCCAACGCCTGCCGCAGCATCTCCGCATCCGCCTCCAGCGCGTCCACCTCCAGAAAGCGTCCCTTCAATCCTTTGGGCAGCTTCAGGTCCACGCCCACCAGCTGCGCGATCCCCTGCTGCAGCAGGTAGCGCGACCAGCTGCCGGGGTAACAGCCCAGGTCAAGGGCGCGCCCACCGTGCGGTATCACCTGCGTGCGGCGCTGGATCTCCTCCAGCTTCCACACCGAGCGCGCGCCGTAGCCGGCAGCCTTGGCCTTGCGCGTGTAGTGGTCGCTCCAGCGCTTGCCCAAGCTCGCTCCTTCCAGGCGTGCCGCCCTCAGTCGCGCACCGCGGCTGCCACGCGCGCTTTCAGCGCGTCGAGGCCCTGCCTGGTGACGGCGGAGAAAGCCTGCAGCTCGTCGTCCTTCAGGCGGTACTCGCGCTGGATGGCCTGCAGCGCGCGGCGCTGCTTCTGCCGTGTCAGCTTGTCGGCCTTGGTGGCCAGCACCAGCACTGGGATGCGCGCCTCGCGCAGACCCCAGAGCAGCTGCCCGTCCATGCCGCCCGGCTGGCGTCGGATGTCCACCAGCAACAGCAGCAGCCGCAGGGGGCGGGGGCCCGCCAGGTAGGTCTCCACCAGGGATTTCCAGCCCCGCTGCACCTGCTCGGGGACCTTGGCGTAGCCGTAGCCGGGCAGGTCGGCCAGCAGGTAGCGCCCCTCGATCTCGAAGAGGTTGATGGCCTGCGTGCGGCCCGGTGTGCGGCTGACCCGCGCGGCGGCGCGCATGCCCACCAGGGCGTTGAGGCAGCGGCTCTTGCCCACGTTGGAGCGCCCCGCCACCGCCACCTCGGGCAGCGTGCCCTGGGGTACGCGCTTGGTGTGGGAGCCCAGAAAGCGGATGCGTCCGCCGGCCAGTTCCTTTGCCATCGGTCTTTCCTCGTTGCTGGCATGGGCTATCCCGGCAGAGGGCCGGCCGCAGCGGAGGGAGCCCTGCGAGCGGGGCAAGTCCGCGATATGCTCGGGTTGGAGGCCTGAACATGAACGCGTTTCCGTGGGCCCGCCGCCCGACACCCACGCGAATACTGCGGCTTGCTCCTGAACGTCCGCTCTTCATCGTGTCCGACGTGCACCTGGGGGATGGCACCCGCTCCGACGCCTTCATGGGCAAGGAGCGCGAGTTCATGGCCTTTCTGGAGATGGTACGCGACGAGAACGCGCACCTGGTGATCGCGGGAGACATCATCGATTTCTCCCAGGCCCTGACCTTCACGCGCGTGCTGCGGGCCCACGGCGAGATCTTCGGCCTGTTGTCGGACATGGCGGGCCACAACGGCGTCACCTACCTATGGGGCAACCATGACTACGACATTGCGCTCTACCGCGATCTGCTGCGCTGGGAGGTCTGCTCCTCGGTGGAGCTGGGCCAGCAGATCCAGCTCATGCACGGCCACCAGCTGGATCCCTACATCGCCAACAATATGCGCGAGGCCGCCCTGGCCACCCTGATCCACCACCAGGTGGAGCGCGTGCTCGACACCTGGATTCGTGTGCCCCTCGAGGATTTCTACACCATGGCCGGGCGCATGAACTGGTGGCTCGCGCGCTACTGGGTGGGGCTGGCCCGCTGGTTCTACCGCCTGCTGGCCAGGCTGGGCATGCCCCGCAAGGGTGATGAGCTGGAGGCCTACATCAGCTACTGGGTGCAGTCCCAGCTGGGCGATCCCATGAACCTCTGGCCTGCCGTGTGCCGCCACCTGGCGCGCAGCCCGTGGCGCGTGCTGGTCTGCGGCCACTCCCACCAACCGGGATCGGTGGAGGTGGCGCCGGGCAAGCGCTACGTCAACACCGGCTCGTGGACCTTCCGAAATGCGCAATACGTGCGCTGGGACGGCGCGCGCTTCGAGGTGCGGGACTGGATCAGCGGCCAGGTCTTCACGGACGAGAGATACCGGCCCATGCTGGAGGGCCGCATCCAGTCTGTCACTCTGGATCGCTGGTATCAGGAGGAGTACCTGGGTTGGCTGCGTTTTCGCTGCGGCGAGCTCAAGCAGCGGGGTCTGGAGACCATGCCCTGGTACATGGAGGAAACAACCCGCAGTGAGGAAGAGCCATGATGCGCTTCGTACTACCCTTCCTGGCGGCCCAGGTCTGGGCTGGCGGCCTGCTGGAGAGCTACGACGAAGAGACGGCTCAGTACGCCATCTGCCAGCGCTCGGAGCGGGATGCGGCGGGGGATGAGGCTCGTGTGGTGGGGGTGTGGAAGGCCTGTCTGGCCGAGGCCGAGCGTCGACAGCTGAACGGCATCGTCCCCGAGGTGCGCGGAAACCTGGCGCTGGCCGCCGCCCAGTACGACGCTTCGCGCATGAGCTCGGCGGATGAGGAGCAGAAGCTGGAGTACATCTTGACCCAGGTGGCCGAGCAGCGCGGCGTGAAGTTCCGTCTCGAGGCGCTGGCGGAGGTCTTCCGTCGCTACCTGGCCACCTCGCGCGGGCGGTCGCGCATGGAGAGCTATCGCGATCTGCGCCTGCGCTGGACGAACCGGGCCAGCCTTCCGGAAGAGGGCCTGGGCCAGGTGGCGGAGGTGGTTCAGCGCTTCACCGAAGATGCCGGCCTGCGCTGGCGGGAGGACGGCACGCAGGCGGCGGTCAGCGCCGACCTGCTGGTGGACGCGTCCGTGCGCGCGGATGTGCAGGCGCCCGGCATCGACTCGTTGGACTCTTCCCACACGGTGCGGGTGGCGCTCAACGTGGAGAAGCTGCGCCTGCGCAACCAGAAGCAGAGCTTGCAGGGCTTCAACGTGCACGCCTCAGCCCAGGGGCGCGTGTTCGATGACGCGCTGTCAGCCGCGGTCGAGCAGGCCTCGTCCGCCATGGCCTCCGAGCTGCTGCAGGCCGTGATCCGCGCGGCCTTCGAGACCCCGGTGAGCCAGGAGGAGTACCTGGATCCCTATATTGACTACATGGACTGAGCGCCCCGTCCCCCTCAGAGCTTCACCAACGCCCCCCCATCCTCCGGCCACTGCCGCAAAACACGCCGCGCGTCCAGCACCACGCTGGTGCCATTGGGCACCTGTGTACCGAATCCCAGCACCACCCCGGCGCCGATGCGGGCCTCGTGCCCCAGGGCCACGCCCAAAAAGTGCCGTCCGCAGCTCTGGCGCCGGCCGTCCTGCAGCACCTTGATCTCCTCCGAGAAGGAGCGGTCCATGACGATGGCGTGTTGGGCCAGGAAGGAGTGACGCCCGAAGACGCTGGCCTGCAGCCCGCCGCAGCGCGACACCAGGGCGCCCTCCATCAACACGCAGAGGTTGACCGTGGCGCCCGCGCAGACCTGGGCGCCTTGGCAGAGCACCGAGCCGTTGATGCTGGCGTGTTCGTCCACACGCACCCCGTCTCCCAGCAGGCTGCCCCGCACCACGGCGAAGGGGCCGACGGTCACGCCCTGCCCGAGGACGCTGGCCTCCACGATGGCCGTGGGATGGATGACGCAGTCTGGGCCCAGGTGCGACAGGGCAGCGGCCACGCGGAAGGGATTGGCGCTGCGGGCCTTCAGCAGCAGGCGCAGGCCCTGCCAGAGCCGCGAGGGCCAGGCGCTCTGCAGGAACTGCCGGTGCTGCTGGGATCCGAAGGCGGCCATGGCCAGGACATTGACCTGCTGCAGGTGGCACCAGTGGTCGATCTGCAGGATCATCTCGTCGCCCTCGACCATCTTGTCCAGACGTCCGCTGGGCAGGGCCGGGTGCAAGAAGGGCGTGTCCAGGCTGCGCAGCTCGAGCTCGAGGCGGAGCAGGGGCAGCACGGCCGGAGGCGGAGCGCCCTGGGCAGGCACCAGTGCCAGCTCGTGCACACCGGGCTGGGGCAGGCGCTGCAGGGCTTCGGTCAAGGACTGGAAGAGCGTGTGCTCGATACGTAACCGTGCGCCTTGGAAATCGCTTGGCAGGCCCCCGTCGGGCAGCCGGGGGTCAGCGCCGGCAGCTGCCAGGAAGCGCTCCAGCAGGCGCGGCGTGAACCAGCTGCGCGAGCCGACCCAGAGCCAGGGTTCGTCCTTCGGGGGGGCGGCGTCCGCATCCAGCAGCTGCAGGCCGCAGGCCTCCAGCACCAGGCGCTGGATCTGCGCCAGGGGCTCGGTGAGCACAGGCAGGGCGCTCGCCGGTTCTTCGAAGGGCGCGATGGACAGCGCAGTAGGGGCGATGCAGGCTTTCATGGACCAGGGTTGTTATCCCATCTTCCCTCTTCGAACCCCTCTCCAGGCCATTGTGATGGAAACCCGAAACTCGCCGAATTCCAACCTCGACCCGCGCTCGTCTTCCCTGGCTCCCTTGCTGTTGCGGCATACAGGTGCGGCGGTCTACATCGTCGACGCCAGCGAGAAGTTGATGCATGTCAACCCCGAACTCGCGCGCTTGCTCGGCATGCCCTCGCCGGCCTCCATGAGACTGGAGGCCTACCTCGAGTTCGTCTACCCCGACGCGGACGCACGGATCGAGGCCCTGGGCATCCATCGCGAGGTCATGCGGGCGGGGAGCAGCTCTCGGCAATTCGAGCAGGTGCTCACGGGCTGGGATGGATCGCGCCACCTGGTTCGTTGGCTGCTCTGTCGCGTCGAAGGAGCCGGGCAGGCCCGCCTGGTGGCCATCGGTCGCGATGGCACCTCCGTCTGGAAGCTGGAGCGCTGGGTGCGCATGCTGTCCCAGCTTCTGGGGTGGGTGGATGAGGCCATCGTCGTCACCGATTTCTCTGGCGGCATCCTCTACTGGGGCGGCGGCGCCGAGGCCCTGTTGGGGGGCAGCGCGCCCCGCCGTCTGGACAGAAACTTCGGTAGCCTGTTCCACGGGCCAACAGGCGAGCAGCGGGCGCAAGAGCTGCTGGCCGCCGCCCGCAAGGGCGGAGCCGAGGACTCGATCTGCGAGCTGTCGCGCCTGGACGGCGGACTCTGCCGGTGCAGGATCCGCAGCGAGGCGGTGCGCGATCTGAACGGCGACAGCATCGCCCTGGCGTTCTTGTTGGCCGAAGAGAGGGAGCTGCCCCAGGGCGAGGAGGAAAGGGCTCCCGCCACTGGGCGCAGCCCCCTGGAGGAGAGCCTGGCGCGCAGCGGGCTGGTGGCGGCCATCAACACCGATGAGACCGGGCACGTCCGCACCTGGAACCGAGCCGCCGAGCGCCTGGGCGGTCGCAGTGCCGGCCGCGCCCTGGGGCAGGTGGCGGTCGATGAGGTGCTCGACCTGGAAGACATGAGCTGGAGCAGCCTGGCCTCCCAGCTCTCCGCCAGGGGCCGCCTGCAGCAGAAGGTCCAGGTGAACAGGCCGAATCGCACCGTCGCCCAGGCCTCCCTCGAGGCGCTGGCGCTGCGGGATGAGCGCGGGGAGTTCGGAGGGGCTCTCTTGCTGCTCGAGGATCTCACCCAGCGCACGAGCTTGGATGACGAGCTGCTCTTCTCCAAGCAGGCCATGCTGACCGCCACGCTGACCGAGGGCATGGTGGCGCGGGTGGAGAGCGTGTTGGTCTGTCTCGACCCGGATCGGCACCAGCTGTTGGGTCAGCTGCGCAAGCTGCGCAAGCTGTCCGAGCTGGCGGCCGAAGACGGCGAGGCCCTGCGCACGGAGCTGGAGGCGCTGGACCTGGCCAGCCTGGAGAAGGAATACCAGGAGGTGGGCTTCGAGCTGGGCGAGGCCGTGCAGCTGCTGCGGCAGCTGGTGGGCGACCTGCGCCACTTCCTCGACGCGTCCACGGAAGCACCCCGTTCGGTGCACCTGGGGCGCGTGCTGCGGGCGGCGCTGTCCCTGGTGGAGCATCGCCTGACCGGGCGCTGCCAGGTGCGGATGGAGCTGGGCGCGCTGCCGGCCGTGCGGGCCATGCGCGGTCCCATGCTGCGCGCCTTCTGCCTGATGCTGTTGGCGGCCGCGGATTCCTGCGGCCGCAGCCCCTCGGAGAACATCGTCCGCGTCACCGGGACATCCCAGGAAGGCTGGGTGAACCTGGAGGTCGCCGAAGACGGCGAGGGCTTCGGCGTGGACGTGCGCTCCCGGCTGTCGGACCTCGTCTACCTGGCCACACGTCCGGGGATCGGTCCCCTGATGCTCGGGCTGTGCAGGCAGGAGATCCGCACCGCCGGGGGCAGCCTGGACCTGTCAGGCGCCCCGGGAGCTGGCACGCACTTCCGCTTCGCCTTCCCAGCGGCCAACGCGTCCGTGGCCCTGCACGCCATGGCGCCCCAGGCGCTCTATGGGGCGGGCACGGCCGGTCCCGTCCTGGTCCTGGAAGAGGACGACCTGCTGCGGCGCGCGCTGGAGCGCCATCTCTCCACCAGCTTCAGGACCGTCTCGGCCGACGCCGCCGTGGACGTTCTAGAGCAAGTGAAGGAGGGTCGCTTCGCTGCGGCGGTGGTGGGCTTCTCCCGTCCCGAGGGCTACGGCATCCGGGTGGTTCAGCGCCTGGCCGAGGCCAACCGCATGCTGTGGCGCAACTCGGTCCTGCTGGTCCCGCCGGGCCTGCGGCGCACCACGCGTGAACGCCTGCAGTCCTCCGGGGCCGTGCTGCTGCCCCGCAGCGTGGACACGGTTTCGCTGTCCACGGTCCTGGCCCGCATGCTGTCGGAGCTTGGGTAGACACCCTGACTACAGCTCCATGGACTCCAGCCTCCTGGCCAGGCTGGTGTCTCCCGCCTTGCGGGCCACGTCCACTGCGCGCGCCACCAGCTCCTTGGCCGTGATCCGATCACCCATCTGCCACTGCAGCAGGGCCTGCAGCCACAGACCGGTGGCCTGCAGGTCGCCCTCGGCGCCCCGCCGGGCGCGCTGGGTGGCGTCGATCAGCCGCTCGCTGGCCTGCTTGTCGCCGCGCTTGGCGTCGAGGTAGGCCAAGAACATCTGGTTCATGGTGATCCCCCGCCGCCAACCGGCGGCGTGGGCCCAGCGGGCGCTCTTGGAGAAGGCCTCGTAGGCCTGGGGGTGCTCTCCCAGGCAGAAGTGGGCGTCCCCGATGTTGTGCAGGTTGATGATGGCACCCATGCGGTAGCCGATGCCTTCTCGCAGCTGCAGGGCCTGTTTGAAGCGGGCCAGGGCCTGACGGTACTGGCCGCGGCTGTGGTGAACGAAGCCGATGTTGTTCAAGGCGCGGCCTTGCAGGATGCGGTCACCGGCCTCGTCCGCGGCCTTGTCGACCATGTCCAGGTGGTGCAGCGCGCGATCCAGCTCGTCCTTACGGATGCAGTGGTTCGCCAGCCCCAGCCTGGCGCGCATGGCCACGGAGCTGCTCTCGGGCGCCCGCTCCAGGACGGCGCGAAAGAACCCGCGGGCCTCCTGGTCGCGGCCCTCCTCTTGTGCCAGCTGGCCCAGGGACTCGAGGCTGTCCGTGGCCAGATCCTCGTCCTTGGTGGCCTCCGCCAGGCCACGGCCCTGCTCCAGGTAGGCCAGGGCCTCTATCCGCCTGCCCGAGGAGAGGCAGAGGCGCCCAAGGGCCAGGCAGGTGGCGGCCTCTTCGCTGTGCAAGCCGTGCTCGGCGGCCAGGTCGAGGGCGACCTGCAGCGAGCGCTCGCCCCTGCGCAGCTCGCCCAGCAGCTGGGCCACCTCGCCCGAGCGGCGGTGCAGCGAGATCTCGCGTTCGGCGTCCTTGCCCGCGAAGGGACGCTGCGGGTCGGCGTTGTCGTGGTACAGCTGCAGCGCTCGGTCGTAGCAGGCCAGGGCGCGCTGCAGGAACTCCAGCTTGCGGTTGACCTCGCCGGAGCGCATCAGGTGCTCGGCGGCGGCGCGCCACTCTCCGGCCCGGGCCTCGTGACGGGCCAGGGCCTCGAGGTGGGCGTCCAGGTCCCGCGCGTAGAGGCGGCGCATGCCGGCCGCTATCAGGCGATGGGTCTCGCGCCGCCGTTCGCCCAGAAGGCCTCCCCGGGCCACCTCCCAGAGCGACTCGCTGCCGAACTCGATGACGCTGCCCTCGAGGCTCCACAGCCCCCTGGCCTGCAGGTCGCGCAGGGGGAACTCGCATTCCTCGCCCACGCAGTCCTGGAGCAGCTGGAGGGGAAAGCGCATGCCGATGGTGGCGCCCACCTGCAGCACCCCCTTGCTGGCCGGATCCAGCTCATCGATGCGGGCCGCTATCAGGCCTTTGAGGGTGTGGGGCAAGGGCATGGCATCCAGCCTGGCGACCAGCTGGATGCGCCCCCCCTTCCTGCGCAGGTGACCGGCGCGGTCCAGCGCCTTGAGCATCTCCAGGGTGTAGCGAGGGTTGCCCGCGGCGCCGGCGGCGACCATCCTGGTCAGGGCCGGATCCACCTCTTCGGCCTGCAGGCGATCCGCGAGCAGCCTGGTCAAGGCCTCGGTGGGCAAGGGCCTGAGGCGGATGTCGTGGGCGGCCAGCCGGCTCAGCTCCTCGGTGGTGCCGCCGGTGGTGGTGACCAAGAGCAGCAGCGGGCGCTCACGGGTGACCCGCACCATCTGCAGCATCAGGTCGTACTCCAGCGGGTCCAGGTGGTGGATGTTCTCCAGGACCACCATCACCGGGCCGTCGTCGGTCAGCCCACGTACGAGGCGGCGACCCACCTCCAGGATCTGGTTGCGCGAGGGTGGGGGAGGGCGCGTGCCGAAGCGGCTGGAGAAGAGCACCGAGACCACCGAGATGTCGGCGGCCGACAGGCGCAGCTGGCGCAGGCGCTCCAGCTTGGTGCGCAGCTCGCTGGCCTTGTCCTGGGGCTCGATGCCGGTGATGGAGGCCACCAGGTCGCGGAAGGGGGCCAGCGACATGTCGGAGAAGGGAAAGGCCTGGGCGCGGTAGGCGGGCAGGTGCCGCCTGCAGGCCAGCGCCAGCACCTCCCGGATCAGGCGTCCCTTGCCCAGTCCCAGCTCGCCGGAGAGGACCAGCAAGCGGCCCTCGTTGCGTCCGAGCGCCACCAGCGCGTCGCTCAAGCGCTGCAGCTCGTCGGCGCGCTTCAACCAGCGACCCGCGTGCAGGTTGCGCGCGCTCTTGCGACCTCGCAGGATCCAGCAGGGGATCCTGCCCTCGCCGCGGGTGGCCAGGGGGGCCGCGAACTCGAAGGAGAAGGAGTCCACAGCCAGCTCTGCCACCCTTTGGCTGGTCCTGACTTGGTCCAGATCGGCGTAGCTGGCCAGGCGTCGCGCCAGCTTGACGGTGTCGCCGCGACCCACCATGCGCGCGATGGCGTTGCCGCCAGCGTGCTCCACGGCGGCCTCGCCCTGGTTGACGCCGACGCAGAGTGCGGCCTCGGCGTCTGTCAAGCCCTGGCGGTTGCGCGGGTCGCAGATCTCCAGCGCGCAGTCCAGGGCGCGCTCCAGGTCGTCCTCTCGCGTGCGCGGGACGCCGAAGATCAGGGTGTAGGTCTCGTCGGGTCCGGCCTGCAAGAGGCCGCCGAAGCGCCTCGCGAGGCTGCGAAACCAACGCATCCAGGCCCGATGGCGGGCCATGATCTGGCTGGGATCGCCCCCCGCGGTGAGGTCGGTGTTGCCGCTGATCTCGACCGAGAGCACGGTCACCGTCTTCAGCTCCTCTGTGGAGGCCGGGAACCAGGAGGGCGTACCGGTAGCGGAGCGGGGGGGCGGGGTGCCGGAGCGAGGGGCCTCGGCCAGGTCCTCGCCGGTCTGCGCCGCGCCCTCCTCCAGGCGACGGAGATCCTCCGCGAGCCGCGCCAGGTCGCCCATGGCCGGGTCGGCCTGGCACTCGTCGGCGAAGAGCTCAGCCATGAAGGACGCCATGGCGTTGGCGTCCCCGCGCAGCCGATGGCGGTACAAGAAGGCCCGCAGGTCTTCTTCGAAGGCCTCGGCCTTCTCGTAGCGGTCGTGGGGATCGCGAGCCAGCGCCCGCCGCAGGGACTCCCAGAGGTCGTCGGGGATCTCCGGGTTCTCGAAGCGCGGGTCGGGTACCACGGCCTGGCGCACGCGGCGCAGCTTCTCCTCCGGATCGGGGTGCTGGTAGAGCCGATGTCCCACCAGCAGCTCGTAGAGCACGATGCCCGACGAGTAGATGTCCGAGCGCCCGTCCAGCGCCTGCCCGCGCACCTGCTCGGGGGACATATAGGCGAACTTGCCGCCACCGGGACGGGCCTTGTCGTCACCCCAGCCCTTGCCGGCCAGGCGCGCGATGCCGAAATCCACCACCTTCACCTCGCCGGCAAAGGAGATGACGAGGTTGTGGGGGCTCATGTCGCCGTGGACGATGCCGTGCCGGTTGCCTTCGAGGTCGCGCAGGGCGTGAGCGTAGGCCAGCCCGCGCAATGCCGAGGCGATGCAATGCACCGCAAGGGGGATGGGCAACAGCCGCCCCTGGGCGCGCAGCTTGCGCACGGTGCGCGTCAGATCGCGGCCGTGGATGTGCTCCATGGCGATGAACCAGTTTCCCTCCACCCGATCCAGCTCGTGCACCTGCACGATGTTGGGGTGGTTCAGGCTGACGGCGATGCGGGCCTCGTTGATGAAGAGCGCTATCAGCTTGGGATCGTTGGCCAGGTGGCGTCGAATTCGTTTGATGACCAGGCGTTTTTCGAAACCCTCCACGCCGAAGCTGCGCGCCAGGAAGACGTCGGCCATGCCGCCCTGGGCGATGCGCTCCAGGAGCTGGTATCTGCCTAGTTGGCTGGCTTGTTCCATGGTGCGGGCCGCAGCGCTCGCTCTTGTTTCATGGGCGTGGTTCGTAGGGATTGAGGCGCGCGAACTCCAGGAGGAGCGCGCGGCTTTCGTCGTCGAGGGAGGCGGGGGCGACGATACGGACCGCCAGATGCAGGTCGCGGGGCGATCCGTCCGGGGCGCTCTTGTCCTGGCCTTTGAGGCGAAACACGGTGTGCGACGAGGTGCAGGGGGGGATCACCAGGCGCACGGCCCCGGCGGGGGTGTCGATCTCCACCCGTCCGCCCAGCAGCGCCTCGGTAATGCTGATGGGCAGGGGCAGGGGAGCCTCGGGGCTGCCATCGGCGGCGGAGCTGTCCTGAGCCGAGGGCCTCCTGCCTGGGGGGGCGCTGCCTCGGGATTCGCCGGGTCGGCCCGCGGCGGCTTGTTCGACGATGATGTCGCAGATCAGATCGCCCGGAGGGCCCCCCTCGCCGGCGTCGCCCAGGCGGGGCACGCGTAGGCTTGAGCCATGGCTGGTGTCCGGGGGGATGCGCAGCTCGTGCAGCTCGTCGTAGCTCTGCAGGCGCAGGCCGTCCTCACTGCGCTTCAGGCGCGTGTAGGTGACGGTGACGCTGCCTCCCCGCGCGGCGATGGCCTCGGGGACGCGCACCTTCAGCGTGATGTCGCGCCCAGGTCGCCGCCGGGGTGCGCCCTCGGGCCGCGGTGCGTCCGAGGAACGAGCCGGGCCCGGGGGGGGCGCGTTCCTGCCGGGGTGAGGCGGGACCGGTCCCCTGCCGGGACCTGGCCCGGGGGGCCGGGGCCCGGCCCCCTCCTGGCCGAAGCCGAAGTCGGAGAACGAGCCGAAGTCGTTGAAGATGTCCTCGAGATCGAGGTCGTTGCCCGGGCTGGCCGCGGCGTGAAAGCCGGGATCGGGACCCGGACCCGAACGCCGCTCCCACCAGGCATTGTCGAAGGGATTGGAGCGGGGCTGCCTGCGGCGGTCGTAGCGGGCGCGCTCGACGGGATCGGAGAGCACCTCGTAGGCCTGGCGCGCGCGCTTGAAGCGCTCGGCCGAGGTGGGATTGTCGCCTGCGACGTCGGGGTGGCACTCTCTGGCGATCTTGCGGAAGGCCTTCTTGATCTCCTGGGTCGTGGCGTCGGAGGCTACGCCCAGCTCGGCGTAGTAATTGCCAACCGCGGCTTTGTTGTAGTCGGCCATCGGGTGCCATCTCTCGGAGCGAGCGCCAGCTGCGCGAAGGGGAGCTGGAAACGGAAGAGCATTGTACGCCGCACTCGCGGTAAGTCCAAGCCCGGGCATGCGGCCGGCGTGTCATCGGGGCATTGACGACATGCTGGGGTCGGCCTAAACTTCCGCCTGCGGAGCCAGGTCCCGCCCTTCACTCCGGCGGCTGGTCCGTCACCCTGCACCAGGGCGAGGAGAAATGGGCAAGTACAACAACCCGAGCGGACTCTCATGCTCTTTCTGCCACAAGCCGCAGAAAGAGGTGGACAAGATCATTGCCGGGCCCAACGTGTTCATCTGCAGCGAGTGCATCAAGCTCTGCATGGACATCATCCACGAGAAGTCTCGGCAGAAGCCTATGGCCTGGGGGCATGCCCGCATCCCTCCTCCGGCCAAGATCAAGGAGTTCCTCGACCTCTACGTGGTCGGACAGGCGCTTGCCAAGCGCAAGATCGCCGTGGCGGTCTACAACCACTACAAGCGAATCGAGGTCAACGAGGGCTTCTCCTCCCAGAAGGGAGGGGAGGTGGAGATACAGAAGAGCAACCTGCTGCTGATCGGGTCCACCGGCACCGGCAAGACCTTGCTGGCGCAGACCCTGGCGCGTTTTCTCGATGTGCCCTTTGTGATCACCGATGCCACTACGCTGACCGAGGCGGGCTACGTGGGCGAGGACGTGGAGAACATCGTCCAGGCGCTCTACCAGTCCGCCAACAACAACCTGGAGCGCGCCCAGCGCGGCATCGTCTACATCGACGAGATCGACAAGCTGGCCAAGAAGAACTTCACCTCCTCGGTCAGCCGCGACGTGTCCGGCGAGGGCGTGCAGCAGGCGCTGCTGAAGCTGCTGGAGGGCACCACGGCCAACATCCAGGTGCGGGGCAACAAGCGGCTGCCGAACCAGGAATACATCCAGATCGACACCACCAACATCCTCTTCATCTGCGGAGGCAGCTTCGAGGGGCTGGAGCGCATCATCGAGCAGCGGGTGGGGCGTCGCAGCGTGGGCTTCAAGGCCGAAGAGGACGAGGTGCAGGATCCGGATCGCTCCACCTTCCACGATGCCGCCATCGAGGATCTGGAGCGCTTCGGCTTGATCCCGGAGTTCATCGGTCGGCTGCCGGTGATCGCGGTCATGGATGCCCTGTCGGCGGACGACATGGTGCGCATCCTCACCGAACCCAAGAACAGCCTGGTGCGGCAGTACGAGAAGCTGTTCAGGTTCGAGAAGGTCAAGCTCTCCTTCGAAGAGGCCGCGCTGCGTGCCATCGCGGAGCGTGCGGTGGAGCGGGGTGCGGGCGCGCGCAGCCTGCGCTCCATCCTGGAATCGGTCATGCTGGAGGTGATGTACGAGATCCCGTCCCAGGAAAACCTGAAAGAGGTCGTGGTGGACCAGGACGTCATCCTGGATGGCGCCCAGCCGCGCTTCGTCCCCTTGCGGGTGAACAAGGTCACGGTCTGAGTTCATGAAACCAGGTCTGCTCATTTCTTCGCCGCAGATGCGCGATCCCTTCTTCGAGCGTACTGTGGTGTTGCTTTGCCACCACGACGAGAACGGCGCCATCGGCCTGGTGGTGAACCGCGAGACCTCTCTCACCGTCGAGTCCGTGCTGGAGCAGCTCTCGCTGGATGTGGGCCGCGAGGTGCAGGGCACGGTGGCCTGGGGCGGACCGGTGGAACCCGGCACGGGCTTCATCATCTACCGCGGCGCGGTCTCGGACGACGACGGCTGGGACGTGGGAGAGGGCGTCGCGGTCTCGCCTTCGCGGGATCGCCTGCTGGAGACGTTGCGGTCCGCCGTGCCCTTCCTGCTCTGCCTGGGCTACGCAGGCTGGGGACCGGGCCAGCTCGATGAAGAGATCCGACGCGGTTCTTGGCTGATCACCGAGGTGGACTGCGACGTGGTGCTGCTGCGCCCTATGGAGGAGCGCTACGACGAGGCCCTGGGCAAGCTCGGCCTGACGGCGCATAGCGTCTGGATGACGCCCATCGACGAGTAGGGCAAGCATACCGCTGAGGCCCCAGCCATGATACCGTGCCAGCCATGAGAGAGCTGGCCTTCATCCGGTCGCTGGGTAGCGGCGCTGTCGGGACCGTCTATCTCGCCGACATGGTGAGCGGTCAGGGCTTTCGGCGACAGGTGGCGGTCAAGGTGCTGATGGGCAGCCAGCCCGGGGCTGAGCAGTTCATCTCCCGAATGCGGGACGAGGCGCGCTTGCTGGGGCTGCTGCAGGACGAACGCATTCTCGAGGTCTCCGAGCTGGTGCGCGTCGCCGACCGCGACGCGGTGATCATGGAGTTCGTCGAAGGCATCAACCTGCTCGAACTGGTGGAGCGGGGCATGTCCACGCCCCCGCGCGCCCTGGCCGAGATCGGCGCCATGGTGGCGGGTGCGCTGCACAAGGCGCACACGGCCACGCACCCGGTGTCGCGGGAACCCTTGAACGTCATCCACCGCGACGTCAAGCCGGCCAACATCATGGTGACGGTGCGCGGGAGCGTGAAGCTGCTGGATTTCGGCGTGGCTCGCGCTCACTTCGAAGCGCGCGAGAGCTTCACCGGGCAACTGGTGCTGGGCACGCTCAACTACATGGCTCCGGAGTACATCGTCACCGGCGAGGTCACGCCGGCAGCGGACATCTACGGCCTCGGCATCGCGCTGTACGAGTCCGCGTCGGGGAAGATCTTCGGCCAGCCGCGGATTCGACGCAAGCGCTTCGAAGCGGCGGTCAGCGAGGCTCTCGAGAGCATCCGGGAAAGCCACGGGGAGCTGCTGGCCATCCTGGAGCGTATGCTGGTCTGGGCCCCGGAGCAGCGACCGTCGGGCTCCGAGCTGGAGCACGACCTGATGGTCGCGGCGGATGAGCTGCGGGGCAGCAGCCTGCGCAGCTGGGCGGCCAGCCAGATCGGGCCCATGCTGGAGGCCCGGCGCGGCCAGGGCGAGGATCCGGTGGACCTGGTGGGGCGCACCCACCCCATCGAGTCCGAGCCCGAGGAGAAATCCAATACCACCACGCCCTTTCCCATCGGCCACGGGGGGGACGCGGACAACGCCGAGCCCCCACTGGAGCTCTCTTCGGGATCGGATGCCGCTGGCGCTGCGGACGAGGCTTCCACGCCGGCCCCGCCGCCCGCCGAGACCGAGAAGCCGCTCGAGCTGGCGGATCGCGTCGAGCATCCGGTCACGCCTCCTCCTGCGAAGAGGCCGCCATCTCCGGCTCCGGCTCGGCCCGCCCCGCCCCCCGCGAGTGAGCGGACACCTCCTGCACCGTCCTCCAACCTGGGTCTGGCCATCAAGAGTCTGCTGGTTGGCGCGGGGATCGGTTTCATCCTGGTGGTGATCGCGGCGCTGCTGGTGCTGGGCCATTAGCCCGCTCACCCTGCGCTGCTGCCTGGCCGGGATCCTCGCGCTCCTGGTGGGCGTCGCCAGCTGGTTGATGGCCACCTACCAGCCGCAGGCCCAGGGACCGGGCGGCGTGCTGCGCACGCCAGCGCACCTGCCCCTCGAGCGGGGCGAGGTGAGATACACGATCCGCTCGGGCGACAACATCGTGGCCATCATGAAGCGCTTCGGGCTGCCGGCTGGCGCCGTGCTGGAAGCGACCAGGCCGCACCACGATCTGGCGAGCATCAAGCAGGGACGCACGCTCAACTTCGGCTACCAGCGCGGGCAGGCCCACGCCGTACGCCTGGCCTATCCCATCGACAGGGACGGAGACGTGACCCTGGTGGCCGAATACGACGCCGACGCCTGGAGCGCTCGCCTGCAGGAGCGGGTCTACGACGAGCGCGTCGTGCGCCTGGGTTTCGAGATCGAGAGTTCCCTCTGGAGTGCGGCCGCCGGCGCGGGGCTGCGCGGGGGCGACATCATGCGCCTGGCCGAGATCTACCAGTGGGACGTGGATTTCAACTCCGAGATCCGCGGGGGTGAGCAGTTCGTGCTCGTGGCGGAGGGCCTGCACTACGACGGGCAGCTCAAGAAGCTGGGAGAGATCCACGCGGTCAAGATGAACTGCAAGGGCGAGCAACACGTCGCCATCCGGCACGTGCACGCCGACGGAGATGTGGGCTACTTCGCGCCCGACGGCAAGGCTCGACGACGGCCCTTCCTGCGCTCGCCGCTGGCCTTCTCCCGCGTGACCAGCGGCTTCAACGCCCGCGGGCGCTTCCACCCGGTGCTCAAGAAGCGGCGCCCGCACTACGGCACCGATTTCGGCGCGCCTACGGGTACGCCCATCCGCGCCGTGGGGGACGGGGTGGTGCGCACGGCCGGGAGCTCGGGGGGGCATGGGCTGCGTGTGCGTATCACCCACCCCACGGGCTACGAGAGCGGCTACTCCCACATGAGCAAGATCCTGGTGCGCAAGGGCCAGAAGGTGAAGCAAGGTCAGGAGATCGGGCGTGTGGGTTCCACAGGGCTGTCCACCGGGCCCCACTGCCATTACGAGCTCAAGTACAAGGGCAAGTACCTGGATCCGATGAAGGCCGATCTGCCCTTCACCGAGCCGCTGCCAAGGGCCGAGCACGCCGCCTTCTTCGCGCAGCGAGACCGCTGGCTGCCGCTGCTGGAGGAAGCCGCGCCATGAGCCCGGCAGTGTGCGGCCAGCTCCTGTCCGCCCTGCTCTGCAGCGCCGCCGCGCAGCCCCCCCAGCCGATCTTGGCAGAGGCGTGGGTGCAGCCTCCTACGCAGCTGCAGGATCCGGGCCCGGCGCTGCGGCGCGCCCAGGCCTCTTTCGCGGATGGCAGGGATGGCACGCGCATCAGGATCATCGCCCCAGCAGCGGGCCTGTCCCTGCTGCGAGCCGAGGGCTTCGAGGTACGGATCACACGCCCGGACCATCGCCGCCCGCCCGCCCCCATGCCGGCCTATCGCGATGCGGACGAGATGCTGCAGGCGCTGGAGGCCCTGGCCGAAGAGTGGCCCGGCCGCGCCGAGCTGGTGGATCTGGGCGTCTCCTGCGAGGGGCGGCCCCTGGTGGGGCTGCGCATGGGCGAAGGGGACTACCGCGTGCGCCTGCTGGCCGGGCATCACGGTGACGAGCTCGCCTCCGCCGAGGTGGCCCTGGAGCTGGCCCGCCGCATTCTGCAAGAAGAGGTCGCGGCCGAGGTGTGGGTGCTGCCCCACGTCAACCCGGACGGGATCGAGCAGGGCTCGCGCTACAACGCCCGCCAGGTAGACCTGAACCGCAACTACGACTACCAGTGGAGCGAAGGGGAGGTCCGGGGTGGCGAACACGCCTTCTCGGAGCCCGAGAGCCGCGCCGTGCGCGTGCTCTCCGCATACCGCAGCTTCGGCACCGGCCTGAGCTTTCACGCTGGTGCCGAGCTGATCTGCTACGTCTGGAACTACAGCAGCCTGGACAGCCCGGACGAGACGCTCTTGCTGGAGCAGGCGCAGGTCTACGACGCGCTCTGCTCCCTGGATGACTTCTACGTCATCAACGGCGCCGACTGGTACGTCACCCATGGCGACTCCACCGACTGGTCCTACGGACGACAGGGCACCCTGGACTACACAGTGGAGGTCTCCCAGGAGAAGGCGCCCGCGGCCGACGCGCTGGACGCGCTGGTGCAGGCCCAGCTGGATCCCGCCCTGGACTTCCTACGCTGGGAGCCCAGCATCGTCGGTTTGATCATGGACGCGGAGGATGGCGTCGCGCTGGAGGCCAGCGTCACGCCCTCGCAGGGCTGGCCATCCCTGGCGGGTCCCGACGGCCGCTTCGCGCGCTGGATGGAGCCCGGCCTGAACGAGCTGACCGTCTCGGCACCCGGTTACCGCTCCCAGACCCTGGAGCTGGACGTCGAGCAGGGCGTCACGGCCAAGTTCGAGATCCTCCTGGAGAGGGAGTCCCTGTTGGACCTGCGGCCCGAGACGCCCCTGCTCAGCTGGGGCGACGAGCCGCGCGCGCTGCGCCTGGGGGGCCTGGAGGATGACAGCCTGGAGCTCTGGCGTCCTGGCTTCGACTCGCTGCAGGTGAAGCGCGTCGACGACGGCTACCAGGTCACGACCAGCGCACTGGAGCCGGGGGCCTGGGGGATCCGCAGCGCGTCCGGGGAGCTTCCCCGCGCCTTCTTCGTCGGAGAGCGCAGCGATCGCGTGCGGCTGCAGGATCTGAGCTGGGAAGACCAGGATCTGGTGCTGCAGGGACAGGGCTTCGGTCGGGGTAGCCGAGCCTGGGCCCTGGCGGGGACGGCGCGTGCCATGACGCCCCTGGAGGTCTTTCAGCTGGAAGAGGGCGTTCTGCGGCTGGATGCCAGCGCGGCGGCGGATCTGCCCGATCCCCTGGACCTGTTGCTGGTGAGCGATGGCGCTCAGCTGGCCGCGGCGGACATCC
Organism: uncultured Enterobacterales bacterium; assembly: GCA_964454135.1. GTDB lineage: Bacteria > Myxococcota_A > UBA796 > UBA796 > JAFGLY01 > CAYVQL01. The sequence goes on from CAYVQL010000158.1 coordinate 20,541, forward strand.
GCGGCGCGCTCGTGCTGGACACGGCCACCCCTTCGGACACGGGGCTCTCAGGGGACAGCGAGCCCAGCTCCAGCGCACAGCCGGGGACCAGAGGCTGTTCCTGCTCAATGACGCACGCGGCGCCACTTGCCCGCCTGCTACACCTGGTTACCCTCGCGTCGCTCCTCGCTGGACGTCGGCGGAACCTCGCACGGCGCCATGTGTCGGAGTGAGGGCGGGCGGACATCCCGCTGTCGCTACCGGAGGTCGGAATGATGAAAACTCGCAAACGCGTTCCCTGGCAGCTCCTGAACCACGCGGCGGCTGCGGCCATGGTCTTGCTGCTGGCGGGTTGCGAGCAGGACATCCAGGGTGGCGGCAGCTTCTACGAGAACGTCTTCGAAGCCTACGAGAACTGCAACGCGTCCGAGATCAGGTTCCTCAAGGGGAAGCACGGGATTCAGACCGCCTTCGATGAGTGCGGCAGCAACAACTTCCTGAACTTCACCTGGGCCCCCGACGGGATCCACCTCTACTTCCAGGTGCAGAGTGGCGGGCACGTGCTCAACGGCGAGGACAAGACCATCACCACGGTGCCCACGCCCAGGCCCACCAGCGACGGGGTGTGGTTGGATGCCGAGCGCCTGGCCTTCATCCTGCCCCCGGAGTCCGAGGAGGTGGGGGCGCAGGTGGCGGTCTACAATATCCGCAGCAGCAGCCTGCAGAAGAACGCGGTCACCCTGCAAGAGCCCGACGAGCTGCACCTGGCTGAGGAGTCCGGCTGGATCTACCTGACAGCGGCGGACGAGACGGGCGCGCGTCATCCCTACCGCTTGGACCTCAGCAAGGGCGAGGTGGAGCGCGCCTTCCCCTGGCTGGAGGATCCGGTCCTCAACTTCACCTTCGATGCCAGGGCGGGCAGGCTCACCTGGTCGGACGGAAGCAGCGCTTTCTTGGCTTCCGCCGATGGCTCAGCGCGCACCGAGTTTCCCGACGCCACCCGTGCGGTTCTGCATCCGGATGGGCGCTACCTGTCGCTGGAGCGCCTCGGAGCGCCTGTCAGCAACTTCGATCAGACCGCTTGGGACGATCTCACGGATGAGGCCCGCGAGAGAATGATCCGGCGCAGAGATGCCTGGGCCGAGCGCCTGCCGGACTGGGCGGACACCGAGCAGAGGCCGCCCTCGCTGGATCTCTTCGACCTGGAGAGGAACGCCCGCTACCGCTTCACCGAGTTCCAGGGCGATCTCTTCGAGTGGTATCGGCCGGCCAACTACTACCTCTCCTTCCGCCTGTGGGGCATCGAGGAGAAAGAGCTCAACAAGAACGTCGCCCTGATGGACCTGGCTGACCGCATGCGGCTGCTGGAACGCGGCACCTACCCCAAGGGCATCGAGCTGGTGAAAGAGGGCGCTGCCTTGGCGGAGCCCGCCCCAGCAGCGGAAGAGGCATCGGCGGCGCAGCCGGCCGCTACCGAGGAGCCCGCCGCGCAGGGAGCTGTCGAGCAGGAGCCCGCCCAGCAGGGGCAAGCCAAAGAAACGGATCCCGGCATTCCGGTGAAGGTCAAGCCCCAGTAGGGCTTGGTCCGCAGGGCGCGTTCAGAGGTCCAGGCATTCCGCCAGGGCTGCGGCGATCTCAGGAGCGAAGACCGTGCCTTCGGCCGTGGGGCGGCCGCAGCTCTCTTGCCCGTTGATCAGCACGCAAGGGGAGACGGTGCGACCGTCGGGCGGATTCCCCCCCGTGATGCCGAGGGTGCAGCCGGTGACGCCGCGGGCGGAGAAGAGCTCGACGTGGAAGCTCTGCAGCCGGATGTCGAAGCGCGCCCCCAGCGCGTCGCGGTAGTTGGCCAGCGCTACGGTGAGGGGGGCCAGTTGGTCCAGGCGCAGCGCGTCACCCTGGCGCTCCACCTGGACTCGCAGGCCTTCGGGTGGCAGCTCAAGGGTGATGGTGCCCAGGTGCTCTTCGCTGTCGAAGCCGACGCGAATGCGGGCGGGATCGGTGACCAGGCCGTCGAGCTCGGCTCCGAGCCGCTGTCGCAGCTGCTCGTCGCCAAAGAAGGTCTGGTGCAGGTGGCCGACGCCCACGAAGACGATCTCGACACCGATGGCCAGCCCATCGTCGCGCAGCTCGGGGAGCGACTCCACGGCTGCCGGCTTGGCCGCGGCTTCGGCTTCCGCACGTACCGCCTCGTCGACCTGGGGAGGATCCGCAGCGGGGCAGCCACCCAGGAGCGCTAGGCAACCCAGCGCCCAAGGACCCGGTCGTGCCACGTTCTCGCCCGAAGTTCCTACGAGGTGGAGCGCTGCGGCAGCAGGCCGTGACGACGCTTCACCTCTTTGAGCGCCTCGGCAAAGGCGATCTCGTAGTCCACCGTGCCTTCGGAGACGTTCTTCACCTGCGCCTTGGCCTCCTCGCGCAGGGCGCGCTCGTCCACGTCGAAGGAGCGGATGGTGTCGAGGGTCTTGCGGAAGAGGGAGTCGTCGTCGGTGTAGACCTCTTCGATGAAGTTCGAGATCATGAAGTTCTCGACGAACTGCCGGGCCATGAACTTCTTGGCACTCTCGCCCGTGGGGTGAGCCCAGGATTCCGCGATCTGGGAGCGCACCTTGGAGTACTGGTCGTAGGGGATGGCTCGCCGCGACATGGTGTCTTTGACGGCATCACGCAGGTCGAGATCGCGCTTGAGAAAGGTCTCCATGATGGCGACCAGATCCTGTTCGGCCTCGCCGCGATCCTGCAGGGCGACGTCGATGTCGTTCTCGTTGCAGAGACGCTCGATGACAGCGTTCGCGATGACAGGAATGCGCGTGCGGTAGAGTCTCATGGAACCTCCCGACACCAGTGCATTGAAGAGGGGTCCTGGCAAAGGAGCCCGCGTTGGCAGGGCCACTGGAACCCTCGCGGGAAGAGCGGGCTTCCCGCTCGCCCCCCGTGTAGCCCGCCCGTGCGATCGTGGCGACCGCAGATCTCACGGAAGCCGCGCCGCCTCCGGCCGCCCGGCGCATCGAGTCAGGATCCTGGTCGGCGCCGCTGCCAGGCCTTCCGACTCAGCTATCGCCCCCGCTGTTGAGGAGCTGGTAGGCCGTCGCCAGGCGCTCCATGTCCATGGCTTGGCCGCTCGTGCCCTTGGGGACGGGACGGGAGAGGTCGCTGCGGGGCACGAAGCGTTCGTCGATCTTGTCCTTCAGGAAGCGCTTGTAGGCCTCGTTGATGTCATCACCGCAGGGGTACTCATGGGCGTCGAGCAGGTGGGACCCGTAGCGATGCCCGAAGAGTACGGCGTTGCTCTCGGTCAGGTATACCTGGTAGCCCGCAAAGAGAGCCTCGACGCCCGGGATGGGAGGGCTTGGGGCGGGTGCCGGTGCGGCAGCTGCGGGCTGCGCGGCTTGGACGGGGGGTTCGGGCTCGACCGGGAGATCCTGCTGGACAGGGAACTCCTGCTGGCTTGGGGGCTCTTGTTGGAGGAGACTCTCGTCCGGAGCGCTCACGTCGGGCTCGGGCTCCTCCATGGCGGCCGGTGCGTCTCCCCAGATGTCCACGTCGTCCTCATCCTGTTCAGCGCCATCCTCTTCAGCGTCTTCCTCTTCTCCTGAGTCGGGAACATCCTGTTGGAATGGATCTTGCTCCTCGTCCTCCTCGTCGTCGTGGTAGCTCAACATCGAGCTGTAGGACTCGTCGAAGCTCTCGTCTTCATCCTCGTCATCCGCGAAGAGGGACTCGAAATCGCCTGCAGGCTCTTCGTTATTGATATCAGCGTCATCGAAGTCGGCGAAATCAGCGCCCGGGGGGTCGTCGGAGGGCTGCACCTGCTCCTCGTCCAGCTCGGGGCTGTCGAGTTGGCCGAAATCGAAGGGGTCGGGCTCGACAGCAGGTGGCTCGGGCTGGAGCTCGGGAGCGGGGGGTTCGGGCGCGGGCTCGGGAGCGGGCGGGGCGGGCGCGGGCTCGGGGGCGGGGGGCTCGGGCTCGGGGGCGCCGGGCCGC
>CAYVQL010000159.1:0-24417 GCA_964454135.1 uncultured Enterobacterales bacterium
GCGCACGCGCCGTTCTGGACGATGTGGCCCAGCTGCTGCTGGACGACGAGCTGAATGCACCCTTGGCGGCGAGGCTGCGCGAGTTGGCCGACCTGGCCGGAGAGCTGCTGACGGATCCTCCCATCGATCCTCCCGACGAATGGCGCCGCACCTGGTCCGAGGGCTTCGACCAGCTCTCGGGCAGCGAGGCCCTGGACGCCCTGGACATGCTGCGCGAGGCGCTGCGGGAAGCCTTGGCGACCGCCGGCGACGCCCCCACTCGCGTGCATATCAGCGCAGCTCTGGAGACCCGCACGACCGCGGAGGAGGAGCAGTGAGCAACGACGCCCCGAGGCTGCAGGCCGCCGACATCCGCTCCCAGCTGCAGGCCCTGGCGCGGCTGGCCCAGCACCCCAGGCCCGTTGCCCTGCACGGTTGCGGGGAGCGCGGCCAGGTGGAGCTGGAGGGCCACACCTGGCAGGTGGAGCCGGTGCGCTCGGAGCTGGAGCTGCGCGCGGTTCTGATGCAGGCTGGCAGCAATCCGGCCCTGGTGCTGCTTGTGGACAGCAGCGACCCCCTGCCCCTGGACGTGGCCTGCCGGCTGGCCGGCCAACGCGTGCATGTCATCGACCGCCGCAGGCGCTTGGCCCATATGTTCGGCGCCCGCGGCACCGCCCCCGGCGTAGTGCACAGCGTCCTGGCCCGCGTGCTGCTGGAGGAGATGCCCGAGGATTTGTTGCCCATCGGTGGAACCGTGCTGCAGCTCGAAGATGCGTGGCGCCGGTATCTGGCGTTGCACCTGCACCTGCCCGCCGATCGCAAGCTGGACCTGGGCTCCCTGCTGCGCAGCGCGCTGGAACAGCCCGAGGCCGGTTCGACCTTCCGCCAGCGCCGCGACGACGCCCGCTGGGGCTGCCTGCTGCAGGAGGCCGAGAAGTACGTGACGGCGGGACTCGGCCCCGCCGGCTTGCCCCTGTGGCGCGCCTGGCTGGCCGGCGGCCAGGAGGATTTGCTGGCCTGGCTGGTGCATGTGGACGCCGCCCGGCGCGCCGATCATCCCGGCTCTCTGGTCGTACTGCGCAGCGCGCTGCGCTACGCCCCCGGCGTGGAGCCCACGCTCCTCGACGAGCCCATCGCCGGCCCCCTCTGCGACGCCCTGGACGGCTGCCTGGAGTCCCTCCCCGAGGAGCCGCGACGGCGCATCCTGCAGCGGGCCGCGGCCCTCTTCGACGATCCGGATTTCGCGCCCGCCCGCCGTGCCAGCCCTTGGCTGCCCGAGGGGTTGGTGGCCTTGGAGGACGAGCTGGCCAAAGTCCTGGAGAGGGCCTGCCAAGGCGGGGAAGCACTGGACCTGGCCATTGGCCTGGCAGAGCGCATCGGCCGGCACCGCCTGGCGGGCATCGATCGCACCGCCCAGAGGCGCGACGCTGTGCGTCTGGCCGGCGTGCGACTGGCCACCTGGCTGGCTTGGCTGAAGCGCAAACCCCTTCCCGACAGCCCAGGCTGGACAGGTCTCGCCGCGTTGGTGCGCTGGTACGACACCGAGGGCGGCTGGGTGGACTGGGCCCGCGACGAGCTGCGCAGCCACACCACCGGCAATCCACGCCTGGACGCCGCCCTGCGGCCCGTGCTGACCCGAGCCGACGCCCAGCGCCGCCAACTCGACCGGCAATTCGCCGAGGCCGTGGTGGCTTGGCACCAGGTGGACAAACCCGCACGCGACGTGCTGCCCATCGAGGACGTGGCCCGCCGTGTGGTTGCCCCCTTCCTGCAAGAGCATCCTGCGCGCCGCCTGCTCGTCTTGGTGCTCGATGGCATGTCCGTCTCCGTGGCCACGCGCTTGGTCACCGGGCTCGACGAGTGGGCGCCATTGGCGTGGGCACCGCCGCAGGCCGCTGGCGTCCCGCCGGCCCTGGCCGCTCTGCCCTCCACCTCCGCCACCAGCCGCGCGGCTCTCTTCGCCGGCCGCTGTCTGCCACGCCACGGCGACGAGAGCGAGGGCCTGGACCCGCAGCGCTGGGCCGCGAACGACGCCGTGCTGCCCTATGCCGGCACCGACGCCGGCCCGCGCCTCTTCCTCAAGGGCGCCATCCAGCGCGAGGGGGATCTGCACCCGGAGCTGGTCCGCGTCCTGGCCGACGAGCAGGAGCGCGTGGTGGCCGTCGTGCTCAACGCCGTGGACGCCGAGCTCTGGGGCAGCGATCAGGTGGCCGTGGACTATGGCCGGCCCCAATCGATCCCCCTGCTCGATCGCCTGCTGCGCGCTGCTCGCGACAGCCAGCGGGCAGTGTTGCTCACCAGCGATCACGGACACGTCCCGGCCCAGGTGGGCAGCGGCCAGCCCTTGCCCGATGGCTCCCAGGGAGGCCACCGCTACCGCACCCTCGGCCCCGGCCAGGCCCCCCAGGATGGCGAAGTGCCCCTGCCCGAGGGCTGCTGGAAGCCCAAGCGCAGCCGCGCGGCGGCCTTGCTCTGGGACGAGCGTAGATGCTGGGGCCGTGGCGGAGTCGGTGTCCACGGTGGCGCCTCCATGGCGGAGGTGGTCGTCCCCCTGCGCATGCTGGCCCCTTGTTGGATGCGTCCGGTGGCCAATGACCCCCTGCACACCGTGGACACCCATGTGCCGGCCTGGTGGCGCCTGCAGCGACCCGCGCCCGCACGTCGCAGGGCCCCTGCGGCCCCGCGCCAACTCACCCTGCCCGTGCAGCCCGCCCCAGCTTCGACCACGGCTACCGCCGCACCCACCGTGGCCAGCGAAGGCGGCCACCCCCTCAAGCGTGCCCTGGCCAGCTCGTCCCTGTTCAAGGCCCAGGCCAGAGACCAGAGCGACGCCGCCATCAAACGTGCCCTGCGGTTCGTGGACGCCTTGCTGCAGGCCGAGGGCAACCAGCTCGCCGTGGCCACCTTCGCCAACCGTGTGGGCGTGCCCTCGCGGCGCGTCACCGGGCTCATCGCCCATGCCGGCTTCCTGAACGCCGACGGCTACGCCATCATCGAGAGCGACCCGGTGAGCCGCCAGGTGCGCCTGCACCGAGAGCGCCTGCTGGCCCAGTACGGCCTGGAGGACACCGATGAGCGCTGATCCCAGCCACCTGCTGCGCACCGAGGTCATCGAGGCTCTGCGCCGCGGCACCGTCCCCCGGCGCGGCCTCGACCGCATCGCCGTGGGCACCGAGCGCTTCGCCGCCGTGCTGGACGAGGAGCTGCAGCGCGTGGCCGCGGGCGGCGCCGTGTTCAAGGCCGTGCGCGGCGAGTTCGGCTGCGGCAAGAGCTTCACCGCGCGCTGGTTCCAACAGCGGGCCATGGAGGCCGGCTTCGCCGTGGCCGAGGTGCAGATCAGCGAGAACGACACCCCGCTGCACAAGCTGGAGACCGTCTACCGGCGTGCCATGGAGGCCCTGCGCACCCGCGAATGGGAGCGCGGCGCCTTTCGCAACCTGCTCTCCGGGTGGCTCGTATCCCTGGAAGACGAGGTCATCGCCACGGGTGTGGACGAGAACGACGAGCAGGCCCTGGCCCGCGCTGTCGGCAGGCTGCTGGAGACGCGCCTGGCCGACGTCAGCGCCACCCAGCCCCAGTTCGCCGCCGCGCTGCGTGCCTGTCACGCTGCCCAGGTTCGTGAGGACCTGGCCACCTCCGATGGCCTCATGGCCTGGCTCATGGCGCAACCCAACGTGGGCGCCTCCGTCAAGCGCGGCGCCGGGCTCAAGGGCGACGTGGACCATACCGGCGCCCTGGCCTTCCTGCGCGGCCTGCTCACCGTCCTGGGCCAGACCGGGCGCCCTGGCCTCATGCTGGTGCTGGACGAGGTGGAGACCATCCAACGTGTGCGCGCCGACAGCCGCGAGCGCAGCCTCAACGCGCTGCGGAAGCTGATCGACGACCTCTACAGCGGGCGCTTCCCTGGCCTGTACGTGCTCATCACAGGCACCCCCGCCTTCTTCGACGGCCCCCAGGGCGTGCGCCGCCTGCCGCCTCTGGCCCAACGCCTGCATGTGGACTGGCACCGCGACGCGCGCTTCGACAACCCCCGCGACGTGCAGATCCGCCTGCAGCCCTTCGACCTGGAGAAGCTGCTGGAGGTCGGCCGCAAGGTGCGCGACCTCTTCCCGGCCCGCGATCCGCAGCGCATGGCCGCCATGGTTGGCGACGACATCCTGGAGGGCCTGGCACGCGGCGTGGCAGGGGAGTTGGGTGGCCGCACGGGCGTCGCACCCCGCATCTACCTCCGCAAGCTCGTGGCGGGCGTACTCGACAAGACCGACCTCTTCGAGGACTTCGATCCGCAGCGCGACTTCGAGCTGGTGGTGGATCCCGCCGAGTTGACCGATGAGGAGCGGGAGGCCTGCGCAGCGCGGGAGGCCTCACCGGACGACATCGAGCTGGATCTGTAGGTGACACGAGCCGTGGACGCCTTCGACCGCTTGAGCCCCGCCCTGCAGGTCCAGATCGTCAATGGCCTCGGCTGGAAGGCCCTGCGCCCCGTGCAGAAGCAGACCATCCATACCGTGCTCGACGGATGCAACTGCGTCGTCCTGGCCCCGACCGCTGGTGGCAAGACCGAGGCCGCGCTCTTCCCTTTGCTCTCTCTGATGGACCAGGAGGACCGTCCATCCGTCTCCACGCTCTACCTGGCCCCCATCCGGGCCTTGCTCAACAACCAGGAGGCGCGCCTGGAGCGCCTCACCGGCCTGCTGGGCCGCCGCGCCTTCAAGTGGCATGGCGACGTGGGCAGCAGCGCCCGCCAGCGCTTCATCCGCAACCCGGCCGACGTGCTGGCCACCACGCCCGAGTCCCTGGAGGCCATGCTCATGAGCCGCCGGGTGCCCGGCCAGGCTCTCCTGCGTCATGTGCAGGCGGTGATCATCGACGAGGTGCACGCCTTCGCCGGCGACGACCGGGGCGCCCACCTGTCGGCTCTGCTGGAGCGCATCACCCGCCTGGCCGGTCGGGACCTGCAGCGTATCGGCCTGTCGGCCACCGTTGGCGATCCCGAGGTCATCTGCGCCTGGCTGTCGGGCAGCTCCCAGAGGTCACAGCGCGTCGTGAATCCGGGCAGCGGCGGCGCTGCGCCGAAGATCCAGCTGGATTTCGTGGGTGACCTGGCCAACGCCGCGCTGGTGACCGACCGCCTCTACCCCGGCACGCGCCGTCTGGTCTTCGTGGACAGTCGGAGGCGTGTGGAGCAGCTCGGTGATGAGCTCAACCGCCGCGGAGCCCAGGTCCACGTCACCCACTCCTCTCTCTCCGCCAGCGAGCGCAGGGCCGCCGAACGTGCCTTCGAAGAGGGGCGGGACTGCGTCATCGTGTCCACCAGCGCCATGGAGCTGGGCATCGACGTGGGCGACCTGGACCATGTGCTGCAGGTGGACTGTCCCTCCACCGTATCCAGCTTCCAGCAACGCATGGGGCGCACCGGGCGTCGAGCCGGCACCCGCGCCAACTGCACGGTCTTGGCCACCAGCGAAGATGCCGTGTTGCAGGCGGCGGGCCTGCTACGGCTGTTGAGGCGCGGCTATGTGGAGCCAGCAGCACCATCCCCCAGGGCAGCCCACGTGCTGGCCCACCAGCTCATCGCCCTTGGCATCCAAGAGCTGGGCGTGCCGCCTCATGCCTGGTGGGGCTGGCTCGAAGGCGCCGCCGCCTTCCACGAGCTCCGCGCGGAGGAGCGCGAGAGTCTGCTGCGCCACATGCTCGACGAGGAGATCCTCTTCCAGGCCGACGCCCGCTTGTCGCTGGGAACACGGGGTGAGCGGCTCTACGCCGGACGGAACTTCCTGGAGCTCTACGCCGTCTTCTCCTCTCCACCTGTTCTGAAGGTCATGCACGGCAGACGGGAGGTGGGCAGCATCGACGCCTGGTTCGTTCAGGTGAAGGCCCCAGGTCGACCTCTGGCATTCGTGCTTGCCGGGCGAGCCTGGCAGGTGTCGCGGCTGGACTGGAGACGCGGACTATGCCAGGTCAAGCCCGCAGAGTCCGGGGTCTACCCGCGCTGGATGGGCCGGCCCATGCTTCTCTCCCGCGAGCTGTGCCAGGCCATGCGCGAGGTGCTGCTGGACGAACAGGAGGACCCCTGGTGGTCGAAGCGGGCGCGGAAGGTCGTCGTCGAGCTTCGAGAGTCCTACGCGTTCTTGAAGGACGCTCCAGCCCCGCTCGTGAGCGAGCCCGACAGGGTTCGTTGGTGGACCTTCGCAGGGGGACGAGCCAACGGGCTGCTGGCCCTGCTGCTGGAGGCCGAGTTGGGCGAGAAGGTCACCGCCAACAACCTCTGCGTCACCTTCGCGCAGCAGGCCGCTTGCAGCGATGTGGCCATACTGCAGGCCATCCGGGGACTGGGGGAGCCGGGGCGGATCTCGTGGGAGGTGGCGCGGCAGCACGCTTCGTCAGCCGCGCGGGGGAGAGTGTCGAAGTTTCAGCCTTGCCTGCCAGAGGAACTGGAGCGCGACCTGCTGGCGCGCAGCCTGCTGGATGTGGAGGGGGCGCGGATGGTGGTGAGTGGTCAGGTCGAGCTGGCCGAGACGGAGGAGGGGCCGGCTGGACTGCAGGAGGCGGAGGTTGACCTCGCGCCGCGGCGGCAGGTGCCACGCGGTGCGCGGCGGGCGTGGTGGCGCGTGGTGAGCAGCGGGCCGAAGAAGCCCGTGCGGTGGGTGGACACAGCGGAGGGCCTCCGCACGGCGGTGAGAGAACTGGAGACCGAGTCGGTGGTGGGGCTGGACGTAGAGACCACGCTCACGGACCACAGGCTCTGCCTCGTCCAGTTGGCAGGCTCGACCTTCACCGCGCTGGTGGATGCGCTGACCGTGGACCTGGCGCCTCTGGCGGGACTGCTCGCCTCTGAGGTGGTGGTGAAGGTGATCCACAACGCCAGCTTCGAGCGGCGGGTGTTGGGGGCGGCGGGCTTCGAGATCCGGGGCGTGTTCGATACTCTCACGGCTTCTCGGGCAGCGCGTGGGAGGTCGGTGCTGGGCGGGCATGGGCTGGCAGCGGTCTGCGAGAGGGAGCTGGGCGTGGAGCTGGACAAGGGCGAGCAGACTTCGGACTGGACCAGAAGGCCGTTGACGGAGCGGCAGGTGGCGTATGCGGCGCTGGATACGGAGGTGTTGGTGCGGCTGTTTGGGGTGTTCGATGAGGGCCTTGGGGGATCAGGGAGAGGCGAGCAATGACCGCATCATCAGGCGCCCGCTGCGAAAGGAGCGAGGAACGAAGACGGAGCAGTGAGCCCCAAAGAGAAGAAGAATACCTAATTCTGGGCTTCGGTCCTGGACGCGCCAGCCGTTGGCGATGAGGGAGTACCCATCTTGATCTGCGCTAGCTGCGGAGAGGTCACCTCGAAGAAACCCTGCACGGCCTGCCAACAGGATCCGCTCCTCGACGGTCGATACCGGCTGGAGGAGGTGCTTGGTCAGGGTTCGTTCGGGACGACCTATCGAGCTCACGATCCTGATGGCTCCGTGGTGGCGATCAAGGAGATGATGCTGCGCATCGACCTGAAGGAGCGTGTGCTGCGCGAGCTGCGCATCATGCGAGAGCTTCATCACCCAGGCATTCCCCGCTACGTCGAGGATTTCACCTCGCGTTCGGGTCGGTTGGCTACGCAGCTTCTCGTCCAGGAGTTCGTCGACGGTCAGACCCTGGAAGAGGAATTTGGGTGCAGACGGTACGCGCCGTTGGATGTGGTGGCCATCGTCGAGGAGGTTGCTGGGATTCTCGCCTACCTGCACGGTCTTTCGCCGCCAGTGATCCACCGAGACATCAAGCCTGCGAACATCATGCGCAGCAAAGACGGTCATCTGGTGCTGATCGACTTCGGCCTGGTGCGCGACTCGCTGGTCGGCACCCTGGGAGCCACGCGCGAGGTAGGGACCATGGGCTACCATGCACCCGAGCAGTTCGCAGGCGATCCAGTGCCGGCCTCTGACCTGTTCAGCTTGGGAGCGGTAGCAGCCCGTCTGCTTACTCGCCAGGAGCCGCAGAACTTGGGCGCAGGCCTGTTCGACAAGATGATCTGGCGAAAGTACGCCCAGGTGCCGGATGACGTAGCGAAGCTGGTGGACAGCCTGCTCGAACCTGAGGTGGCCAGCAGGATGGATTCTGCATGGGCGGCGCAAGAACTTGCGCGACGGATTCGAGAGAGGACGGATCGTGAGAAGACGACGCCCTCCCCAGTTCTTGAGACCAGCATGCGACTGAGGCGGGGGAGGAAGATCCACCGCGTCTCTGACATGGCCACCTTGCAGCGCCTGATCGTGGAGCGCCGAGTGGCGTCCACCGATCTCCTCAGCCGCGGGGGCAAGGCGTGGGTGGCGCTGGGTGCCATCGCAGAACTTGAGGTGTTCTTCGAATTGGTTGCGGAGAGGGAGGAACAGCCACACTCCGCAGCGGAGGGGTCCAAGCAGCGAGTTCATAAAGCGCGAGGCTCTGTCTCGGCATCGGCGCCCCACTCAAGCACACCGCCCTCTACGTCACCGGTCATCAGGCATATCCATGTCCGTACGATCTTCGTCGGCGACGTGGAGTTCGACATGGTGCGATGCGAGGCCGGCACATTCATCATGGGCAGCCCGGAATTTGAGGTGGGGCGCGAGGATAACGAGCAGCAGCACGAGGTCAATCTTGCCAGGCCATTCCTCATCGGGGCAACGCAGGTGACCCAGGCTCTGTGGCGGCTGGTGATGGGCACCAAGCCCTCCCGCTTCCGTGGTGACGACCTCCCTATGGAGAAGGTCAGTTGGCATGAGGCCGTCGAATTCTGCAATGCCCTGTCTCGACATGAGGGCCGGGAGCCCGCCTACAAGAAAGTGGTAGTCCGACGTGGGGCGAAAGGACTTCTTGGCATTGGCGCCGCTCCCCCCAGGGTGGAACTTCGCTTGAGGAGGCGATCCTCCAACGGATACCGCCTGCCGACAGAGGCGGAATGGGAATACGCGGCGCGCGGTGGCCAGGTGCATGCCTTCGCGGGCTCTGACGATGTGGACGAGGTGGCGTGGTACAGGCGGAACTCCGAAGGCAGAGTCCATCCAGTCGGCCAGAAGATGGCCAATGCCTGGGGCCTTTTTGATATGTCTGGGAACTTGTGGGAGTGGGTTGAGGATTTCTACCATGACAGCTACGAAGGAGCGCCCACGGACGGGAGTCCCTGGCTCTCGCCAGAGGGCCTCTCTCGCGTGCTCCGCGGTGGCTCTTCGTACAGCATTGCCAGGGCGACGCGGACAGCGGCGCGCGTCAAGCGGGACCCAGGCAACCACTACGTGGACGTGGGATTTCGTCTTGCAAGGAGTTCGTGACCCGGCCCTCCTGCCCGTCCAGGGTGGTGGGGCGCCAGAAGAGCCATGGACCTGGCGTCGCCCCAGATGTGGTGGTCGCGATGTACACCCGGCTGCAGCAACACGTCCTCATCGCGGGCCAGGACCATGGATGCGACGGACGTGACACGCCCCGCCGCGAATGATAGCGTTCCGCACAGGCCAACAGGAGCACGCTGACATGCCAAGATCACCGGTTGTTCTGGAGCCTGAGCCAAGCAGCCTTGCGGAGCACGGCCTGGACGAAACCTGGATGGAGCGCTGGGTGCAGGAACAGCCCCGCCGCCTGGGCCTCGGCCCTGATGTTCGCATCGTGCGCGCGCAGGTGCAGAGGACTGCGGCCCATGGACAGGCAGGCCGCTTGGACCTCCAAGCTGTGGATTCGACCGTGGAGGAGAGAGTCTACGACATCGAGTTGATGAGGGGGGAACTTGACGCCGACCACGGCTTCCGCGCCCTCGACTACTGGGCGCGCGAGCAGAAGGCTGACGAAGAAGGGCGCGAGCACCGTCCGGTCATCGTCGCTGAACGCATTCTTCGGTCCCGCTACCGGGCGCTTCTCGAAGTCCTGTCCGAGCGACTGGGCCTGATCGCCATCGAGGTCCGGTGCGTGAAGGTGGATGGCCAGCCTACCGTTTGGCTGGAACCGGTCATCCTGCCCGAGAAGCTCCGCCCAGACCACACTGGAGCGGTACGTACTGTCCAGGGGGGGCGCACGGAGGAGGACTGGCGAGCTAGCACCACGCAGCCGTTCCAGAACTTCCTCGGCAAGCTCAGAGAAGCGATGAAGTCGTGGGGTCTCCGCCATCGGGCCGAGTGGTCGGCCGTCAGCTACGTCGGACTGTGGAAGGGATCTCGGTGCTGGTGCCCGGTTTGGCCGCGAAAGGACGCTGCTGGCCGGGTCTACCTCCCCTTGCCGGCGAGCTGGGGGGCGGGTGATCAAAACGAACCGCCCGCCGAGTTCGAGCTTGCGAGGACCGAGCTGGAAGAGAAGGCCGGGATCAAGCTGGCCTGGGCCTGGGGGTACAATACCGGCGCGAACCCCATTGGCGCGACCATCCGTCCTGACCACCTCGACAAGGACGTGGTCAGGAAGCTGTTTGAGGAGTCTTGGAGGGCGCTGTAGATCCACGGGACGCGCGCCACGGCCACTATCACCAAGATCGGAGCGGGCTGTTCTTCCACGATACGTGCTGTTGTGGTGTATTGCCCCCGCCGGAACACGACTCTCCACGCCGCCGGATTAGGAGCGGCATCAGGAAGGAGAGACCATGGCGAGGAAGAAGCGTCGTTCATTCACGGCCACCCAGAAGGCCGCCATCCTTCGTAGGCACCACGTGGACAAGGTCCCCGTGAGCCAACTCTGTCAGGAGGAGGATCTGCAGCCCAGCGTCTTCTACTACTGGCAGAAGCAGGCCTTCGAGAACCTGGAGGCCGTGCTGCAGTCAAGGCAGCGAGTTGGCGCCAAGGAGAGGGCACTGGAGGCAGAGAACGAGAGGCTCCGAGAGCGGCTGGCCCGCAAGGACCACGTGATCGCGGTGATCGCGGAGGAGCAGGTCGCGCTAAAAAAAGAGCTTGGGGAGCCCTGAACGGCCGTTGGACTCCCCACGACACGCGCGACCAGGTCGTCGACTACATCCGAGAGCTGGCAAAGCTCACGGAGCTGCCTGTGGGCCGCATCCGGGGCTGGGCCGGGCTGGGGAAGGGCAAGTACTACGACTGGGTGAAGCGCTACGGCAAGGCCAACGAGCACAACGCCAAGATCCCCCGCGACCACTGGCTGACCGACGACGAGAAGCAGGCCATCCTGGACTACCACGAGCGCCACCCCCTGGAGGGCTACCGTCGCCTGACCTTCATGATGATCGACGATGACGTCGTCGCAGTCAGCCCGTCGTCGGTCTACCGCGTCCTGCGGGCACATGGCCGCCTCGACAGGTGGAACCGTCGCCCCTCGAAGAAAGGCACCGGCTTCGCGCAACCCTCGAAGCCCCACCAGCACTGGCACATCGATATCGCCTACATCAACGTCGTGGGCACCTTCTACTACCTCTGCTCCATCTTCGACGGCTGCAGCCGTTACATCGTGCACTGGGAGATCCGCGAGGCCATGAAGGAGCAGGACGTCGAGCTGATCATCCAGCGCGCCCGTGAGAAGTTCCCAGGGGAGAAGCCCCGGCTGATCTCCGACAACGGGCCGCAGTTCATCGCGCTGGACCTGAAGAAGTACATCCGCCTGGTGGGCATGACCCACGTGCGCATCTCTCCGGGATATCCACAGTCCAACGGAAAGAAAGAGCGCTTCTACAAAACGTTGAAGGGCGAGGCTGTCAGGGTGACGCCACCCGAGTCCTTGCAGGATGCCCGCCGCATCGTGGGCGATTTCGTGGAGCACTACAACGACCGCAGGCTGCACTCTGCCATTGGCTACATCACCCCCGCAGACCGCCTCGCCGGTCGCCAAGACGAAGTCTGGGCAGAGAGGGATAGCAAGCTCGAAGCGGCCCGCGAGCTGCGCCGACAGCGCCGCCAGGCCTTGCGCGAGCTGACCCAGGAGGCCGCGTGCTCCATTTCGGCCTGATCCCTGTCGAGCAGCGCGCCTCGCGGTCGAAAGCGAAGGCAGGGGAGCGCCGGGCCCCCTGCACGAGGCGGCCTGGCGCCTTGAAGGCCAAGCACGGGCGGGCTTCTTTGACCTCGACCACCACCACCCCCAGGCCGGCGAGGAAGGGGTGGCGCGACCTTGCCGCAGCGATCGGCTGCGATAGGTGTTCCGAGACAGGGAGCAGGGCGGACCTGCACGGCACCCCGTCTCCGTTACGATTCCACTACCGAGTCGGGTTCACGCTGGACCAGTACAGTGGGGGTAATCAAGGAAGGTCATGTCGAGGCTGGTGGGAAATGGAGGACGTGAACCGCTGGGCCTGATTTTCGAAGGCACTGTTTGTCAAGGACGCGGGCCACGTACGTGCCTACATGAGGATGGATGTGCCCGATGGTCGGTCCTTGCGCCCGTAGTACCCGGTGGCATGATGCTGCTTGGCCCGGCAGATCTGGATACCCACTTCACGTTACGGAGAGCGCGTTTGAGCCCAGTGACTCTCATCGATACCGCTGCGTGCTTGCTACGTCTGCTTGACGTGGAAATGTGCCGGGTTCTTCTGATTCTGCCGGCTCCAAAATACGTCGGCCTCTAGGAAATCCCATGGAGTGGTGTTCTTTGGGAAATCCACCATGCTTCGAATGGAGGAAACTGTGGGTAGTAAGCACCCTGTCGATGATCGGTGCGGAGCCCGCAACCGCAACGGTTCTTTCTGCCTAGCCAGGCCTATCCGCGGAAGAACGCGATGTCGTAGGCATGGCGGCAAGGCCGGTAGACCGATCACCCACGGTCTCTACTCAAAGAGGCAGAGAGAGCTGTCTGCCTTGGGAATGAAGAGGATGAAAGAACTGGAGAAGGACCCTGGACTACTGGAGATGCGGCGAGTTGTCGCACGGAGCTGGTGCGAGATCGAGAAGCTACCCTTCGATTCTCCGCACGAGATGCTTGAAGCCGTAGCCAAGAGCCGTTTTCCGGGGCGAGAGGATGTCGGTAGCGGTGAGCTCTTGTACGCCGATTTGATCATCCGTGCCGAGGTGCACAGGATCATTGTTGCTCATGGCAGGCTGCAGGCTCGGGCGGCCCATATGGCTCTGAAGGCCGATGTGATAATGAACCAAGTAAAGCCAATTTTCGATGAATATGCGGAGATGATCAATGCGCTTGTTCGGCACTATCTCACACCGGAGAACCTAGCGAGCTTCAAGGCTGATGCGAGGCGGATTTATGGAGCAGGGGTGGGGAGGCTGGAGGAATCCGTGGACAGGGAAGGGACTGGAGGATGATGGCGGCTTGGGGTGGTCGATAGAATTGAGAGCTACAGGCGAATTCGTAGCGGCCGTCGCAGCCGGTCAAGCACTTGTTAGGACCGGCATAGCATAGAGCGCCTTGTTCCACTATTTTCGGTTGCTTCGGTGTTTGCGGGGTTCACCGGAACAGGATAAGATTCTGCATGCGCTTCGGCGCGGTATCCGGTTGATGCTCGATGGCCGCATCCCCCCAAGTAGCACGCGGTCAGCTGAGGTTGTGCTCTGCAGGTGAACCCTCTAGGCGCTTAACGCGCCCGCGGAGCCAATCTATGTCACCACCAAGCAAGAGCTTCTCCGTTAGCTGGCCTTTGGCCGTTCTTCATGCACTCGACCGATACTGCGAGCGAGTGAAAATGCGTCGAGCAACTGCCATCCGGCAGGCCGTGATCGAACTTCTGTCCAAGGCCGGGTTCTGGCCGCCAGTGCTGGCAGGGTCTCACCACGAATGTGCAGTGCGTCATGGCCAGAAGCATTCGTAGCAGGAGAGATCTCGACCGACGACTTGTTGCAGAAGGGGCGCTCCTGGGTGTCACCCGTGCAGCGGAGTTGATCCCGATTAGCGATTCAGAGGCGCGAGAGTGGCTTCGCGAGCGTGGCCTAGTGCGCTGGATTCGGGGGAGGCAAGTCGTACGCTGGCGGGACGTTCTGGCGGCGCTTGGCGATGGGCCCTCGGAATTGGCGGGCAGCCCTGTGCGAGGAATCCTGCCTCGCGTTCGGTTGTAGGCGATCCCACTCCATGGAGGTGTACCTTGGACAGATACCTCTCGCGAGGTGCGATCTGCCAGCCCATCGATGGCGCTGACCGCCGTCGCTACTTCCAAGCCGCTCTGGTCAGCGAACTGGCAGGTATTCATCAGGCTCGGCGGGGTGATAGGAACAACAAGCTGTTTCGAGCATCCGCTGCTTTGGGCAGTCTGCTACGAAGCGGAGGTATGGACGAAGAGCTCGTGCGGTCAGAGTTGACCGCCGCTGCGCTCGCTTGTGGACTCGACACCAGGGAGGCCGTGGTGACCATACGAAGCGGGCTGCGCCGTGGGATGGCCAACCCGCGTAGGGGATTGCTGGGGGATGCCCTTGGTACGTGCACCAAGGGGCTGTGCAGTGCGCCTCCCCCCTCGGCTAGGGTGGCAGGACGAGGGAGGCGCCCGCCTCGCCCTCCAGTTGCCGAATCCGCCGCCTTGTGGGCTGCCTGTCGCACGGTCGAAGGTACAGGGATGCCCTCTACTGAGCGTGATCCCGATGTGGCCGCCGCCCTCTGGCTGTTGATGTGCGGGGCGCATCCCTTCGGCGTGGCCGCCTTGGACCTAGCCCGCTGCCTCCCCCAGGAACTCCCTAGGTGGCTCCCACCAGCGCGAGGCTGTTCCCTGGTGGTGCCCTTGTTCAACGCAGAAGGGGAGTTGGCTGGCCTGTGGCCGGTAGCGGCGCAGGCATCCGCCGCTGGGTTCACGGTGCGTGGGCTGCTCATGGCGGATCCGGCAGGGGAGGCGCTGCTGCGCGGGGAGGTGCCGCCTCCGGGCTGGTCATGGGATGGCCGGGTAGTGCTGGCGACCGAGACCAGGGAGTATCTGCGCTGGGCCGCAGCTCCCCGCGAAGGGCGCAGCGTGTATGCCGTATTGGGCACCTGTCCCTCGTGCTGGTCCGCTGCCGTGGCCCGGTGCGTCCCTGACGGCGCCGAAGTGATCGTCCGTGGCCCGCGTCCTGAGCCGGTGGCGGGCGCCCTCCAAGGGCGCTGTCGTGTGTGGTGGTGAGCCGTGGATCCGACTGAAGGAACAAGAGAGCGCGCCTCTTTCGTGGCTCGATTCACCACCTGGCCGAGCCGCGCAGAGCCGGCAAGGGGCCGGCAGAGGGATCTCGAATGGGAGGAACTGGAGGCCCGCGTGCGCGATCCGAGCCGCGGGGCGGGAGTGGGCAAGGCCAAGCTGCCCCAGTGGAGCTTCGCCTCCTTTCGCGACGACTACCGGAGCGGTGAGCACTTCCAGGAAGCCCATGCCCTTGCCATCGACTACGACTCTCACCGGGAGCTGCCCTCGGGCGACCCCAAGCGCGGCAACCCTGAACTCGATTTGGCGGCTATCACCGGATGTTGGGGCGGCTGGCGCCGGGTGGTTCACACGACTGCCAGCCATCGACCGGGAGGCGCTCGCTGGCGCGTCTTCCTGTTCCTGTCCCGCCCGGTGAGCGCCGATGAGTACCGCCGTCTCGCCCGCTGGATCCTGCGCTATGGACAGGCCAACGGTGCGCCGGGGCTCGAAGCGGACGACAGCTGGCACCAGCCCGCGCAGGGTTGGTACATGCCCGCCCGCCATCCGCACTATGAGGGGGAGTGCTGCGAGGGGGAGCTGTTGGACGTGGATGCGCGTCTGGCCGAGATAGACGCCGCGGAAGAGTTGGAGCAAGCCGAGCCGGAGGAAGGCGACGATGGGACCTTGGCAGACGTGGCTGGCTGGTCCTGGCTGGTTCCCGATGCCTCCTGGCTGGAGGAGGAGCCTCCACCACCAAAGTACCTCCTGCACGAAGCGGGGCCGGAGCCGAGGATTCTGGGCCCTGGGCTGCTCCCCCGCGGCAAGGTGGGGATCCTGGCCGGCGCTGGGGGCGTGGGCAAGACGCTAGCGCTCTGTGGCCTCGCCCTCTCCGTGGCGATGGGGCTCCCGTGGCTGGGCCGCTTCCCCGTTGGTCCTGGAGGCACCGGGCGAGCTGTGCTCGTCCTGGGAGAGGAAGACCCGGCAGAGTTGCGCCGCCGCCTGTTCTGCCAGGCGCAAGCGAAGGGTATTGACCAAAGCCACTTCGAAGCCATCTCCAGGATCCTGGCCCTGCCAGGTGCTGGCCGCCATGACCTGGCGCTAACGCAACCCGAATCGCAGGGGCAGGGTGTTGAGACTGGCGCGGCACGGGCTCTGCGGATCCACCTGGAGGAGCAAGCCGAGCAGAACGGGGAGGGCTGGGATCTCGTGATCCTGGATCCCCTGGCCCGCTTCGCCGGCCCCGACGTGGAGACGGATAACTCCGCAGCCACCCGGCTGATCCAGGTCGCAGAGCGGTTCACGACGCTTCCAGGCGCTCCTACCGTCGTGCTCGCTCACCATGTGGCGAAATACGCGCGCATTGGCGGCGCCCCACAGGTTGCCGCGGCGGGTGTGCGCGGATCTTCCGCCTTGGTGGACGGCGCACGGTGGGTGGCGAATCTGGTGCCAGTCATCAGAGAAGACGGCACGTGGCTGGCGAAGCATGTGCGACTGCTCGTCTCGAAGAGCAACTATGCGGCCTTTCCGAGGGAGCAGCCCCTGTATCTGACGCGGGTGGCGGGTGGCGGGCTGCGGGTTGCCACGGTCGAAGAGCTCCGGCGCATCGAAGAGGAGAGCGCGGCCGGGCGCAGCCCCTCCCGTGGGCCTGGTCCAGCGCCGCCCTCGCCAGCCTGGCCCGCGGATGCCTAGCTGTGGAGCCCTTTGACGTCCTGGCAGCGCCCCTGGCCAAGCTCCCCACTTGGTGGGGGAGGGCGCAGGCCGACACTCGCAGGGAAGTCCAAGAGGTCGTAGAACGCGCCCTGTGTATCGGGCAACGGGAGGATCGGGATCCGAGCGATACGTTGTACCAAGGGACCCTGGCGGCGAGGAAGTTGGCGCAGGCCATGGGAGCCGAGCTGCCACGGCTGGCCGCTACCCTGGACGGGAAGGCCGTGCCCGCGGAGAGCTTCGCCGATTTCCTGGAGGGCATCGGACCCGCGGCGGCGCCCGCTGCCCAGCAGACCCGGCAGGACGGTGCCGGGCTGACGTTGGACCGGTCCCTGCTCCGGCTGGCCCTGGTCCTGTGGTTGGAGCACGTGCGCGCGGACTGCCTGGAGCGGGCGCGTCGCCGCTCGCAGCCTGATGCGCTGCCCTTGGGCTACCTGCAAGCCATTGAACGCGCTCACCTGGCGCCTGCGCGCCGGTTTGCACCGGATGGCTCCGGGGAGGTGCTGGCCGCTAGTGGCCGCGTGGTGGCTCGCGTGCGCTCCGACGTGCTCCTCCGGGTGGTGGGTAAGCTGCAGCGGATGCGCAGCGTTTCGGCGATCCGCTGGTTCCGGTGGGGGCTGGCAGAGGTGACGCGGCGCTGGTCCAGGGGAGAAGCCAGGCCGGAGGAGCTTGAATGCAGTGGGGGGATTCGAGGCATGGCCGACTGGGCAGGTCTGGATCGGCGCGGCCTGCAGGACGTTCTGAACCTGGGGCAATACCTCCATCTGCAGGCTCCCGGATGGACCTTGGGGGGGCTGTGGACCTGGTACTGCGAGCGGGGATCGCGGTGGCGCCCTGGCTATCTGCGATGGATTTGGACGCGCGAATTGGTGCCTGGAGAGCCGAGGCGCAGGCTTCGAGGCCGGGACACCTACCTGGTGCCCCTGCCGCCGCGAGAGCCACCTCTGCTTGGGAGCAGGACGCAGCACGCTCCACAGCTGGCGCTGCAGCAGGTTTTCCTCGCCGAGCTGCGCCAGGAGGCGCTGCAGCTGCGGGAGTACGGGGGGATCGCCCTGGACAGTCGGGACTGGGAGCGACTGGCTCGGCGAGTAGGGCTGGGAACCTCCGTGGGGCGGGTGGTGGGCGCCTGGCTGGCCGGCAACGACTCCGCGCCACCGTTCCTGATGGAAGTGGAGCTCGGTCGGTACAGTTTGCCCAGGGACCTGGAGTACCTCCTGCGCTTCATCCTGCAGGGGCTTGCCAGGAGCGAAAAGCAGAGCAGGCGGGCCCGCAGGAGGCGCCGATGAGGGCGCCGCTCTTCTACACGGTACAATGCAGCCCGTTACTCGGTACAATGCAGCCCCCTACTCGGAACAATGCGGAAGGGCGTGAATCGTGTGTTTTCAAGGAGTTGGGAGGCGTCGGCATGTCCGGACCGGACCGGTATTGGTCCCTATCCGGCCCTCGCTCGGGCTCGGGGCCGGCGAGGGGGAGGATCGGGGCTTGCCGCGCGGGACGTGTCAATAGAAATGAGACACTGCAGGAAAAAACTAAGCTCCAATAGGCGATGTGGGTGATGAATTTGAACTTGCGGCACCCGCTCGATTCTCGATCTCGGCGTGGGGCCCTTTGGGACGGTCGCCCGGAATCGAGCGGGGGTCGCAAGTAGCCCCCGGCAGGGGCAAGTCGGCGTCATCGTTGGTGGGAGGGTTGATCCAGACCTGCTTGAGGAAGGGCGGGCACTACAGGTGGCTTTGAGAAGCGCTCTGGATGGGCTTCGTATGCAGCGTCGAGTGCCTGCTGACGCTGGGCAAGGATGGCGTCTGCGAGCCCGTGATGTACCTGGTGCGGAGTCAGCAGGGTGATGCCATGGTGGTGGTGCTCCTGGTTGTACCAGTGGAAGAAGGTCTGGCAGAAGGTGCGCGCATTCTCGGTGGAGCCGAAGCGGCCAGGGAAGCCCGGACGGTACTTCAACGTCCTGAATTGACTTTCGGAGAAGGGGTTGTCGTTGGAGTTGTGCTGGCGGCTGTGGGTTCTGGTGACGCCGAGGTCAGCGAGGAGCTGGGCGACGAGCTTGGACTTCATCGACGAGCCGTGGTCGGCGTGCAGTGTGAGCCGTTCCAGGCCGGTGTCGTCGAACTCCTGCTTCCCGATGCTCTCGGCGATCAGGCGCTTCGCCAAGGCATCGGCCTCGCGCTCTGCGACCATCCAGCCGACCACGTAGCGGCTGTAGATGTCGAGGATGACGTACAAGTGGAAGCAGGTCCACTTCCTCGGCCCCTTCAGCCTCGTGATGTCCCACGACCATAGCTGGTTGGGGCCGGTGGCCAGCAGCTCGGGGCGCTTGTAGCAGGGGTGTCGGAGCAGGTCGCGGCGCTCGCGAACCTGTCCGTGGTCGTGTAGCAGCATGTACATGGTGCGGATGGAGCAGAGGTACTCGCCCTCGTCGAGCAGCGTGGCGTAGACCTCAGCCGGGGCCAATTCGGCGAAACGCTCGGAATCCAGGGTGTCACCCACGGGATGCGGATCGGTCATAACCATTTAAGAAAGCTGGAAAACCTGCGTCTGAAACTAGCGGGCCAGCCCCTCCCAGTGTAGGAGGTCGATGCCTCCCACGACGCCCTCGGACAGGCCGTTGACGGCGTGGGAGGCTCCATCCGCGGGCCTCTCCTGGTTGGCGCCGGAAGCCCGCGAACAGCAACACGACCGAGGGGATCATGGCCCGCTACCGAAGGAATGTCACGTCGACCAAGAAGAACACCACCCGCTTGCCCGACTGGTCTGCAGCCGGGGTCTCGCTGCTGCTGGACCTCATCCGGCGCGATCAGCTGGACGAGGTGGCTGAGCGCCTGCAGATCCGGCCGGAGGGGGGGTACACCGGCATCGATGTCTTCGTCTTCCTCGTCTACTACTTCGCCGCGCGGCTGCCGACGGGCCTGAAGGGCTTCTGGTATCGGGCACGCGACCACAAGGTGGAGCTGGCCGCAGTGGCTGCGCGGAAGAGCCTGGCCTCGTCCACGTCGATGTCCCGCGCGCTGGATGACGTCGAGCACGAGTTGCTGCGCCCCCAGGTGGCATGGCTGCTGACCGAGGCGGCGGGAGTCGATCCGGTGCTGCAGCACCCCGCGGTCCAGCACTACGATGCGCTCGGCCAGGGCTGGCACGTGCTGGACTACGACCCGACGAGCACAGTGCTGCGGCAGCGTGCGCTGCCGACTGGGGGTGACCTGCCCGAGCCACGGCGGCGGGCCGAGGGCTTCGCGGTGCCGGGCTACCCTGGGCGCAAGAGGGGCGATGTGCAGATCCGCCGCGCGACCCTGCAGCACGCGGGCAGCGGTGTCTGGCTGCACGCGATGATCAACTCGGGCAACGGGGACCGACGCCAGGAGTTGCCCGAGGCGCTACGGATGGCGGCGGATTTCTGCGCGAGGCTGGAGCACCCCCTTGAGCGCCTGCTGGTCCGGGCGGACGGCGACTACGGCGGCGTGCCGCAGCTGTCGGCCTTCCTCGATGCCGGCGTGCACTTCGTGACCCGGCTGAACCGGCCCGCCTTGCTGAACCAGCCCGAGTTGCGGCGCCGGCTGGTGGAGGCCCAGTGGGAGTTGGTGCCCGACTCGGAGAGCGGGCCGAAGCGCTCGGCTGCGGACATCGGGATCGTGACCCTGCGGCCCGCCGCACGCATGCAGCAGGATGACGGTTCCAGCTACGAGCCCGTCCGGGTGCGGGTCACGGTCAGCCGCTTCCAGCGCGAGGGGGAGCCGACCCGCGGCAAGGTGATCGCCGGCTGGCAGTACGAGCTGTTCGCCACCAGCCTTGAGCCCGAACCGTGGCCGGCGGCGGAGGTGGTGGCCTCCTACTTCGGCCGTGCCGGGCAGGAGAACCGCTTCGCCCAGGAGGACCGCGAGCTCGGGCTGGACCGCATCTACAGCTACGAGCCGGCTGGCCAGGAGTTGGCCACCGTCATCGGGCTGATGGTGTGGAACGCCAGGATCGCGCTTGGCTTCGAGCTGGACACGCCACCCTGGGAGGTGCCCGAGCAGCAGGCGCGGGTCCCACAGCCCGATCCTCGGCCCGTGCCGCCCGAGACTTGCAAGGCCGCGGAGTCCGACGAGGACGCAGATGGCTCCGCCGACACCGTGGAGCCCGAGCGCGCCGCGCAGGACGAGCCCATAGGAGATCCGCGGCTGGCCAAGGCCGAGGCGAAGCTGGCGGGTCAGCTCGGGAAGATGGACTGGGAGCGGTTGTTGACGAAGTCCGAGGGCTGGAACTGGGAGGCCGAAGCCGGTCTGCTCCGCTGCCCCGATGGCCGCGGCCTGCTCCTCACCTGTGTCGAGACACGTCGCTCCCCACGCCACCGGGCGACCATCATCTTCCGCAGCAAGCTGGGTGCCTGTCGAGACTGTGATCGGCTCGGAGACTGCTTTTCCACCTCCGGCAAGCTGCTGAAGAAGCTCAAGGGCTTCGCGGTGGACAGGGCTGAGGTGAAGACGATCTGCAGACAGCTCACCAAGGTCCAAGGCCTCCGGAGGGAACACGCCGTCGCCGAGAGGAAGCGAGCCGCGGAGGCGGACGGCTGCGGGACGGCCGAGCAAGAGCCCCTCTTGCAGCCGCTGCCTGCGACGACCGCGGACCCGATCCTCGAGTACCTGCCCTCGCTTTTCCTCCCCGCGGCCGCGCGGCGTGTCTTCGATGACCTGGTGCATGACCTCGCCACCTACGTCACCGTCGACCTGCCGGAGGACCCGATCCCGTTCCCAGCTCTGCTCGCGCGCTCGGACGGCAACCGCCAGCACCGCCGGCTCACCTGGACGCAGCATCGCGAGCGCTACGCGCTGCCAGACGGAGCCGAGGTGGACATCACCTTCGCTGGAGGCAAGCGCCTCGTGGCGCTGCTACGCGGCGTGGGCCTGCAGGCTGGCCGAGCGGCTGGCGCCTGAGGGGCCGCCATGGAGGTGGATCCTCGTGGATGCGGATCCCGTGGGTGTCAATGACCTTCTGTCGCTCGATGGGAGACAGGGCCCTGTGGCTTTTCGGACGGTCCGCAGGAACTCGCTGGGACTCCGGGGTCCGGGACGGGCGGCGACGGTACAACGTGGCCCTGGAGACGCCCAGAGCGTCACAAGCCGCCACCATGCCGACCTCCCGGCCAAGATCCTCCGTGGCCGTCACGAGTCGCTCCCGTCGGTCTCGGGCAGGGGAATCCCGAGGATCGTCGAGAGCTATTCTTGGACGTCGATGATGACACGGGCCCTCCGCAGCTCCTCCTGCAGCTTGGCGTTTTCACGCTCCAGGCGCTCGACTTCGGGCCGAAGCGGGTCGCGCGGCCTACGGGGGCGGCCACGCTTCTTCGGAGCCAGCCCCTGCAGCTCACCAGCCTCACGGGCTTGACGCCACTTCGAGATGTGTGAGCTGTACAGGCCCTCGCGGCGCAGGATGGCGCCGATCTGGCCGTGCTCGGAGCAGGCATCCAGCTCTCGCAAGATCGCGAGCTTGTACTTGGCGCTGAACTTCCGGCGGCGCGGAAGATCCGAGACCTCGGGGTCGGGCACGGCCTTCAGCTCGGGCTTCTGGGATCGGGACATGCGAGACATCCTCTACGCCCTCGACATTATTTTCTCGGGGGGTCGGTGTCTCACTCAGGTTGACACGGAGGGCGCTGCCCCCTCCTGGATGGAAGCTGGTTTAATCGCCTGTCCCCCTTGGGGGGCCATTCCATCGACCTCCGCACGTAGCCTTAGACGCACGCGGCCCGTCGAAGAAACCACAACCCTGGAAACGCGGAAACATGAGAAGAAAACGACTGTCGAAAGCTCAATACCTGGATGAACTGTAGGGAATCTTCACCGATCCTGGAAAGAACATCTCCACGGCGGAGCGCGTCCAGGCCATGCGCCTATTCGCCAGGTGCGCCAGGTACGATCAGCCGGAGACGCGCTGTCGTACGCCCTCCATTCCCCGCGATCTGGCGAAGGCCCTCAAGTGGTGCCTGAACGACGTTCGCTGCCGCATCCAGGGGGCGGATGGCATCACTTACGCGAAGCACCTGGTGACGGAGCAGGAACTCCTGGCGCAGTTGGCTGAGCTGGAGAGGAAGCGCCGGGACTCTGAGGCCAAGCGGGTCAGGCCGGAGAATCTCTCCCCCGAGGAGCAACGCGAGTGTGTCAAGGAGCAGTTCAGCAAGCTGCCGGACGGGCTGCTACTGCCCATCCTCGAAATCCGTCTTGAGAGGGGGTTCGAGGTGAAAGGGGTTGGCGGGTGAACAGCGGCGCCCTCTCCACGCCTGCGCGGCCTGCTGGTAGAGGCCGAGCCGCTTGTGCCGTTGCCGGATCTGAGGGTGGTAGCGAGGTGAGCGGTGGAATGCAGCCTGGTGCGCTTTGGCGGCTTCTCTGCTGTAAGCGCTGCGTGAGGCCGACAACACCGCCAGCGCTGGCAGTCGTTGCTCTCAATCTCCACTGGGCGCGAGAAGGGGGACCGGAGGCGCTGGCTTCTGCGGGAGTGGCTGGAGGCGGAACTCCAACTGCTCCAAACGCGAGGCTGGTGGCAGGAGCGGCAGGGGATCGAAGGTATGGGGGAGCGCGGCCGGCAGGATGGGGAAATGCAAGGTGCCTGGGCCAGGGAGGCCGGGATGCAAGAGCGCCGCGCCATGTCCCGACTCCGGCTCCGCGAGTTCGAGGAACAGCATGAATTCTTCGCCGCAGGTGGCGTAGTCGTATTCGGGGCAGAACTCCGCGGAGCCGATGGCCTCAGCTTCGTAGCCGTCCGGTGGCGCGGCGCAGTCCGCGCCCTGCATGATGAGATCCACGGCGTTGTCCGCATAGCTGTTGCCCGAGAGCCTGGCCGTACTATCGTCCAGGAACAAACCGGCGCCGAGGCCGTCCAGCAGTTCGTTGTTCTCCAGCAGGAGGCCCGAGCTTCCGTCCCAGGCTGTCACGCCTTCCTGAGTGTAGACCGCATGGCCGCATTTAGTCAGGCTCTCCCTGGTCCAGCCCTCTCCACCGTGGATGGTGTTGTCTGATAGCGAGTAACTACCTTCGCCCAGGAGCCAGACACCGGCGATGGCGTTGTCCTGGATGGTAGTGTCGGTGACCAACAGGGTCGGTGGCGGGCCTCCAGCAGGTTCGGCGTAGATGCCGACACCGCCGCCGAGGTTTTCCTGCTCGATAGTGCTCTCGATCAAGGAATTGGAGATATCGAGTGCGGCGCCCCAGACCACGACCGCTTCAGCGAACTGGTTGTCCCGAAGCACGCAACCAGAGCAGGTGAGGTGGGACTCTTCCCTGACGACGTAGATACCGGGCCCTTCGTTCGACGAGACCTCGGTGTCCGTCGCCATGACAGATGCGGATTGCTGGGCCACAACGCCAATCCCCACGGTTTGGACCTCTCCGCGCTTTGTGGAAGCCACTCTTGTTTCTCGGAGGGTGACCGAGGTGCCGGAGTGGCCCGCGAGCCCGCCCACGGCGGTGTTTCCCCTTATTTCGCAGCTCTCCGCGTCCAGCCTCGCGCCGTTGGAGACAATGATGCCGTACCCGAACTCCCCGTTCTTGGCGGGCAGGGTGTCCTCGACAACGGTCTCCAGGAGGGTGACCGAGGTGCCGGCGTTGAACGCGGCCACGCCCGCAGAGGTGTTCCCCTTGACCTCGCAGCCCTCCGCGTCCAGGCTCGCACCGTCCTGGACCTCGATGCCTTGCCCGCGCTCCCCGTTCCCATCGGGCTGGGTGTCCTGGATGCTCGTCTCCAGGAGGGCGACCGAGGTGCCGGAGTGGTCCATGATCACGCCCATGGCGGTGTTCCCCCTGACC
>CAYVQL010000160.1:0-4400 GCA_964454135.1 uncultured Enterobacterales bacterium
TCGTCCTCGGGCTGCAGCGGATCGGTCCCGTCCTCGAGGATCTCGGAGCCGTCGTCGCGCCCACCGCCGTCGGTGTCCCACTCGAGGGGATCCGTGCCGTAGGCATGGACCTCGTCACCGTCTGTCAGGTCGTCCTCGTCACTGTCCTCCACCAGGGCTTCGGTGAGCCACAGCAGGATCTCCTCTCCGTCTCCAAGGCCGTCAGCGTCAGAGTCCCAGGCTGCGGGATCGGTCCCGTGCTCTTCGGACTCCTCGGGATCTCCGAGCCCGTCGCCGTCGCTGTCCCAGGCCAGGGGGTCGCTGCCCAGGCTGGCCTCGTCCCCGTCCTCGATGCCGTCGCCGTCGCTGTCCGCCGCGGTCGGGTCGCTACGGTCCTCGAGCACCTCCTGGCCGTCCTGGATGCCGTCGCCGTCGGAATCCGTGGAGTAGTCGTCCGTGCCCAGGGCGTCCTCGTCGGCGTCGTCCAGCCCATCTCCGTCGCTGTCAATACCGTCCGTGTCGTCGGTGGCGTCACCCGGATCGCTGCCCGCCGCCAGCTCGGCCGCGTCGGCCATCCCGCCCTCGTCGGTGTCGCGGTCCCAGGGATCGGTGCCGTCGGTGATCTCGTCGTCGTCATCGATGCCATCGACGTCGCTGTCGGCACGCAGGGGGTCGGTGCCGTGGGTGTAGGCTTCGTCGCCGTCGGTCAGTTCGTCGCCGTCGCTGTCCTCTGCTGTGGGGTCCGTCGCGTAGACGAACACTTCGGTGCCGTCCAGCACGCCGTCGGCGTCGCTGTCCGGATCCTGGGGATCGGTCCCGTACAGGACGCTCTCTTCCCCGTCGGTCAGACCGTCGCCGTCCATGTCCGCCACCAGGGGATCCCAGCCGTCGGCGATCTCCTGGTCGTCCGCCACGCCGTCTTCGTCGGTGTCCTCGTCGCGGGGATCGGTGCCGTGGGTGTCCACCTCGTCGCCGTCCGTCAGCCCGTCGCCGTCGCTGTCGTCGTCCTCGCCGTCGGGCTGCTCGAGGTCCGAGACCAGCGGATCGGTGCCGTCGTCCAGCTCCTGACCGTCCGCGACCCCATCCAAATCGGTGTCCTCGTCGCGGGGATCGGTCCCCTCGTCCAGCTCGTCGCCATCGGTGATGCCGTCGGCGTCGCTGTCCTCGTCGCCGGGGTCGGTGCCGTGCACGGCCAGCTCGTCGCCGTCGGTGATTCCGTCGTCGTCGCTATCGTCGTCCAGGGGGTCGGTGCCGTGCACGGCCAGCTCGTGGCCGTCGGCGATGCCATCGTCGTCCGTGTCGGCGTCCAGGGGATCCGTGCCCTCGGTCTCGACCTCCTCGCCGTCGTTCAGCTCGTCCCGGTCGCTGTCGGTGTCGGCGTACTCGGTGAAGTGGACGGTCAGCTCGTCCGAGTCGCTCAACCCGTCTCCGTCGAGGTCTCCTGCGGCGTCCAGGGGGTCCGTCCCGTAGAACCGCTCGTGCCAGTCGCTCAGGCCATCGCCGTCCGTATCGTCGTCCAGCGGATCGGTGCCGTCGACGAGCTCATCGGCGGTGTCCACGCCGTCGCCGTCGTCGTCGGTGTCCAGGTAGTCCGCGGTGCCGTCCTCGTCGCTGTCGTCGAGGGTGGGATCACCGTCGCCGTCCACGTCTTCGTCGGCGGTGAGCAGTCCGTCGCCGTCGTCGTCATCGTCGAGGTAGTCCGGGGTGCCGTCCCCGTCCGTGTCCGCGGTCGTGCCCTCGTCATCGGTGGGGATGCCGTCTCCGTCGTCGTCATCGTCGAGGTAGTCGGCGGTTCCGTCGCCGTCGCTTTCGGCGCTGCCGCCCTCGTCCGCCGTCTGGATGCCGTCGTCGTCGTCGTCGTCGTCGAGGTAGTCCGGAGTGCCGTCGCCGTCCGTGTCCGCCGAGCCTCCCTCGACCAAGGTGTAGACGCCGTCGTCGTCATCGTCGTCGTCGAGGTAGTCCAGGGTGCCGTCGCCGTCGCTGTCGGAGGTTACGCCCTCGGTGGCGGTGCCCACGCCGTCGCCGTCGTCATCGTCGTCCAGGTAGTCGTGCGTGCCGTCGCCGTCGCTGTCGGAGGTGAAACCCTCGACGCCGTTCATCAGGCCATCGCTGTCGCTGTCGCTGCAGTCCACGCTCTGGGACCAGCTGCCGGCGCCGGCGATGATGTCGCCGACGGCGGGACCGAAGCTGCCGGCGGAGGGATCGTGGGACGAGCTGGGGGAGGAGTACCAAGGGGTGCCGACGTCGCCCTGGATGACGAACAGGCCCGAGCCGTCGACCTCGCAGGCGTAGATGGCTGTCCAGATCGTGCCGCTGTGCCCCGGCAGGTCGAACACGCCCACGAAGGGGGCGTGCGTGGTGGGGTTGCCCAGGTCCGACGAGCTCCCGTCCGTCTCGAGGAACTCGAGCGTTGTGCCCTCGAAGATGGTGCCCGCTTCCGCAGTGACGGTGCTGCTGGAGCCCGCCGTGGTGATGCCGGACCACCTGTCCGAGGCGCCTGTGATCTCGTAGTAGACCTGGTTGAAGAGGTCGTCGGCGGCGGATTCGCGCGCGATGTGGACGTGCCCGCCAGCTGCCCAGAACTCCAGCATGGCATCGACGTGGGAGCTGTCGAAGTCGCTGCCGATGACGGTGGAGTACGAGTAGGTCGTGTTCTCTGAGATGATGATCGCGTCGTATCCGGCGTAGCCAGCCAGCGAGTCCGGCACGGTCGTGTCGTAGGCGACCGTCGGCGCCGCGCCGGAGGCATCCACGAAGTCAGCTGCCAACTCCGATGAGGTGACGTGGCTGTTGCCCGAGCTGTCGTTGCCCGAGATCACGAGCACGGAGACGGCGGCGGCGGGCACGGGGTGGGCGAGCAGCGCGACGATGGTTCCAGCGAAGACATAGGCGTGGATGCGGAGCATGCGGTGGTTCCCTTTCCGGCGAGTTCCTTATGCCGATAGCTACCGAGCAAATGGAGCAATCACAGACTCAACTTCCTATTCCATGCGCTTGGCTGCGCGAATCGCCCCGTTCGACGATGCGTGAACCGCGACAGCCTCCCGCTCCAGGTGTTCATCCAGCCACTCCGCCTGCCTCGTCAGGCTCGCCTCCCATGCTGTTGAGGTTCAAAGCTCCGATCCCCTAACGATCCTTCCGGCGCGAATCCAGGTGGATACGGACCACGGTGTTCTGACGGCGCCTCTGGGCACGACCTCCCAGAAATAGCGGTGGTTGCGCAGGCCGGTCAGCGGATCGCGCAGGGAGAGCTCCTGCAGCTCATGGGTGCGCTGGGCCATCAATGCCTGCCACCTCACCAACTGCTCTGAGCTCTCCAAGCACCCAGCACGCTACGGCCTCGACCTCTCCATGCCGGAGCATTGGTTCCGCTGGCGAGGCCCCCTCGGGCAATGACTACGCCGAGCGCAAGCGGAGGATGTCCGCTCTGCACCGTGCCGCCCGCGACTTGGGATTAGCCGTTGACGAGGAAAACCTGTACGACGAGGGGGGGGGGCGGCCAAGCATAGGTGCTACCGTGGCGCGAGCGGTGATCGGGCGTCAGCGCAGCCCCAGCCCATCGAGCAGGTGCTCCATCGCACGGCGAGCCGGGCAGGGCGGGAGCTCGAAGAAGCTGCGCTGCTCGGCGTCGAAGTCGCGGATCGTGTCGTCGTCCGGGATCCAGCCCAGCAGCGGCAGCTCGGTGCGAGCGGCAATGCGCTCGGCCTCGCGCTGGGAGCGCACGCGGTTGAGCACCAGGTCGGCCTGCGCGACGCGATCCATGCGCGTGGCGACCTGGTGGATCGTCTCGGCGACACGCAGGCCCTTGGCCGAGGTGTCCGAGATCAGCAGCAGCTGATCGACGACGCCCATCACGTCACGGTTGACCTGCTCGACGCCCGCCTCGGCGTCGATCAGGGTGAGCGGGAACTGCTGGGCGAGGGACGCCACGGCGCTCCGCAGCAGCGAGTTGATCGCGCAGAAGCAGCCGCGATCCTCGGGGCGTCCGAGGGCGAGAAACGCGAGATTGCCGTGCTCGGTCAGGGCGTCGTGGAGCTGGAAATCCAGGGACCGCGCCACGTCGTCGCGGGTCACTCCGCCGGCCGAGGCCTCGTCCATGGTGGCGCGCCGCACCTGTTCCAGGCTGCGGCGTGGGTCGAGGCCGAGCGCCAGCTGCAGGCCTCCGGCGTGATCGGCGTCGATGGCCAGGCTGCGGGGCTGGCCCCGCCGCACCACCGCTGCGCAGAGCATGGCCGACAGCGAGGTCTTGCCAACGCCGCCTTTTCCGCACGTGGCGACCACGCGTCTTCTCATCGCCGCCCTCCTTCTTCGCAGATGTCGTTGAACTCGCAGACTCCGCAGTCGGCCACGTCTTCGGTGCGACGCTTGACCAGGGCGCCCAGCAGGCGGGGCGCGGCCCCCCCGGCGGCGGGCCGCCCCCC
>CAYVQL010000160.1:4410-24267 GCA_964454135.1 uncultured Enterobacterales bacterium
CACGCTGCCCCCGGGCGCCCCGCCGGGGGGCCGCGGCCGCGGCCGGGGCTTCCAGCAGAGCGATGGCCTGGGCATCTGCGCAGATCCACAGCACAGCAGTGGAACGCACGCCCTCGATCGCCTCGATGTCCCGGACGATCGCCGCACCCAGGTGATCCAGCGTCAGGCCCGCATCCGCCGCACGGTCGCTGACCCGCATCCACAGCTGACCGCTGCTGGGGCGCGACCGCACGCTGACCCCGTCGAGCGCGACGCCGTGCAGAGCGGCCTGCAGCGCCAGGTAGGCCAGGTAGTCGTCATCGAAGGAGGCCGCGACGCGCACCACGCGCGCCAGCGGCACGCTCTCTCTGCGCAGGTCGCCGAGCTCGGGGCCCAGTCGCCAGACGCCACGGGGCAGCTCGCCCGCGGAGTCGTCGCACCAAAGCAGCAAGGACAAGGATCCGCCGGTGGGCCTGCCCAGCTCCACGGCGGTGTCCTGTTGCAGCACCAGCGACGAGCCCCGGGGCCAGTCCAGCGCTCCGACCGCCGGGGGCAGGGCGCCGTGCGCCAACGCGCCTGCGTCCCGCCATTTTCGCACGAGGCCATCCAGCGCAGTAGCGGGCGCGTCAAGCAGGCCCATCACAGGGATCCTCCTCCAGGAGTGCGGCGCCGAGGGCCGCGGCGAGCTGCGGATCTGCAGGGAAGGGCAGGTATTCGCCCTCGAGGCGCCGGCAGAGGGGGGCGACCACGGCGTCGAAGCGGGCCACCCCGCCGGTGATCGTGTACGGGCTGCCACCGCGGAAGCGGCGCCCCTGCGCCGCCACCATGCGCGCGACGGAATCGCATATGCCTGCGACGATATCGTCGGGAGGCTCGCCGTCGTTGAGGCGACCGATGACCTCCGACTCGGCGAACACCACGCACTGGTCGCTGATCGGGCTGGCTCGCGAAGCGCGGGCGGCCGCGGCATCGAGCGCGTCGATGTCGATGCGGAGCTTGCGGCACACCATCTCGAGGAAACGCCCGGTGCCGGCGGCGCACTTGTCGTTGCGGACGAAGTCTTCCACGGCCCCGTCGGCGTCCACCCGTATGGCCGCGATGGACTGGCCCCCGATGTGGATGGAACGCTGCACGCCTTGAAGGAACCAGGCCGCCGCCGCCCCGGCGCAGGTGACCTCTTCCTCGATGAAGTCGGCGTCCACCACCAGGTCGGCTCCGTTGCCGGTGGCACCGATGGCGGACACCTGGGCCCGGCAGGTGCCCGCCTCGACGAGCAGGGCGTCGAGGAAACCCGGCAGCTCGTTGGAAACGGTGCCGGTGGTGCGCGCGATATGGCTCGCCGCCAGGTCGTCCCCGCACAGGACCACGCCCTTGACGAACAGCGAGCCCACGTCGATGCCCACGGTGATCATCGCGTGCCTCCGCTGCCTGCGCGGCCCTCGCTCCGGCGAGCCAGCTGGGCAGCCCCGAAGGCTCCTACGAGCTGGGGATCGAGCGGCAGATCCACCGAGCGCATGCCGAGGCGTTTCTCCAGCTCGCGCCGGACCGCGCGGTTCTTGGCCACGCCACCGGTCATCGCCAGCTCACGCTCGGGACGGACCCGGCGTGCCAAGGCCGCCACCCGCTCGGCCAGGGCGCGACAGATGCCGGCCGCCACATCCCGACGGGCGATACCCCTCTGCAGGTCGTGGATCACCTCGGTCTCGACGAAGATCGAGCAGCGGCTGGACATCTCGCTGGCCTGGCGGGCCTCCATGGCCAGGGGGCCCAGCTGGTCGAGCTCCACGTCCAGCGTGCGACTCATCAGCTCGAGGAAGTGGCCCGTGCCGGCTGCGCACTTGCTGTTCATCACGAACTCGACCAGGTTCCCTTGCCGGTCCACCCGGATCGCCTTGGCGTCCTGTCCGCCGATGTCGACGATGGTGCGTACCGAGGGCAGCAGCACGAACACGCCGTGACCGTGGCACGTGATCTCGGAGAACTGCTCGTCGGCCAGGCCGACCTCGCACAGCCTCTCGCGTCCGTAGCCGGTGGCCACCGTGCGCCGGAGCTGTCCTCGAGCCAGACCCGCGTTGGCGAGGGCCTCGCCGAGCGCCGCCGCGCCCGAGTCGACCGGGTGGGGCTGCACCCGCTGCCGGCTCGAGGCGACCAGGGCATCGCCGTCGACGAGCACGCACTCGGCCGTCAGGGACCCGACATCGATGCCCGCGCAGATCATCGACTCATGCCTCCCGCCGTGGCGCCCGCCTGCGCAGCCGCCGCCTGCCCCTGCGCTTGCTCAGCACGACGCCGTTGACGAAGGCGTCTATGTCCTTCTGGAGGACGGTGATGGGCGTGGTGGTCTTCATCCACGAGTCGCCGTGCAGGATCAGCAAGGGGATCCCGGCCTGCTTCATCAGCTGCTCTCGCAGGATGGAGACCACCGACCAGGTCTGCTTGCAGGCGTCGTGGCCGCAGTAGATCACGCAGTCCGCGCCCACATCCCGGGCGGTGTAGACGATGTCTTCCGTCCAGGCGCGGGAGATGCTGGGTGCGGCCATCTGACGGTTCATCGGGTAGGACCAGGCCGTCTTGGCCATGCCTTCGATCATGCTGTCCCGCGAGGTCAGGTCCATCGGCTGGGGCATGCACAGGTCCAGCACGTCGAACAGGAAGGTGTAGCCCCGCTGCTCCATCCAGCTGTGGAGTCCGGGGAGATCGAAGTAGTAGCTGGTGTAGGCCCAGAGCACGCGCGCACGCTCCCGATCGGAGGGGTATGCGCCGCTGTCGAGGCGTTGGCGGGTGGTCTCCAGCATGAGCTCGAAGACCTCGATGGCCTCGGGCGTGCCCCAGCTGCAGAATCGAAGCGGGGCCAGGAAGAGAGAGAACAGGTTGGGCACCGGGCAGGGCCGAGCCTTGTGCAGCTCGTAGAGCTCCCAGTACAGGTCGGTGCAACGGTTGGCGCCGGCGAGCAAGCTGCGCAGCCGGTCTTCGTCCAGGGGCTCGCCCAGGTACTCCTCCAGGTCGGCGACGAGCTTGCGGTAGTACACCAGGTACTGCGCCCGCCCCTCGGGCGTGTCGTCGACGGGTTTTTCCAGCATGAACTGGGGAATGTCAAGGTAGTGCGACAGGAACTCGTGGACCTTGGAGTTGGCGTCGCAGCCTCCGGGGGCCGCGTTGATGATGGCGTCTGGTACGAAGTCCTCGCCCGACAGCACCGAGCCGATTTCCACGGCGTTGGACGAGCAGATGTGGTCTGGCAGGCCCAAGGACATCATCGTGTCCCAGTAGCGCTCGCCGCCACCCTGCAGGCCCACGGCGGCCAGGGTGGTCATGACTTCAGAGGTCATGGGCTCGGCGCCCTCGAATGCCATCACCAGCTCGGGCGGGAAGTTGAAGGGCACCAGGATCACCTTGCGGCCCGCACGCCGGGCGTCGCGGATGCGGAAGAGCCACTTCATCACCGAGCGCAGGAAGGGCACGCCGGCCGCGCGCACGTGCGGCTCGAAAAAGGCCGAGAGGTTGTAGCCCACATCGGGCGGCAGCACGGCCAGGAGCCCCTCGACCTCCTCGTCGCTGGGGATCCCCTTGATGGCCTCCACCAGCTCGAAGACGCCCAGGATCCGGTGGAACAGGCCTCCGTGCACAGGGGCGGTCATCGGGTCCCTCCGATTCGCTCGAGGAAGGCCTGGATGCGGGTCCGCAGGCGCCCCCGGTCCGCGACCGCGCCGTACTCCTTCTCGAGACAGAGCACGGGGATGCCGCGGTCCTCGAGGCGCACCCGCAGCAAGGCGTTGTCGATGCCGTGCACGTCGCAGAACTTGTTGTGGACGAGAACGGCTCCGTCCGCCACGGCGCGCTGCAGAGCGTCCTCGACGAAGCGCAACCGGCGATCAAAATCGTCGTACATGCGGGGGCACAGCGACTGCAGCAGGTACTGGTCGGCGAGCTGCCGATATGGGTCCGTGCGCGCTCGGGGCTCGGCCCAGAAGGCGCGCGAGCCGAAGCACATCGTGTCGGCCACCACGCGACCGCCGAGCTGCTCCAGCTCCTCGACGAAGGCGAGCTCGTCGGTGGCGGCCCCCCCGAGCAGCAGCCGGGCGCGGACAGGCGCGTTGTGGGAGATCCTGCGACCGCCGTCCAGATCGGCGAGCAGTCCGCCGAGCAGCTCTTCGAAGCGGGCCGGCGGCACCGAGCCCTCAGCGATCATCACCCGCAGGGCGTCGGCGCCCGACAGCCGGGAGGGGACGGCTTCGCGGTGAGCCCAGAGCCGGTGCAGCCCTTGTCGAATCCGATGCTGGCGGGCCATGGCCGCCCGCAGCCGCTCGTCGGTCAGCGCCTCGCCGGTGTAGGCCTCGATGGCCTGGCCGTAGCGGCGCAGCTCCAGCAGGAAGTGCTCCTCGGCTTCTGAGGTCGTCAGGTGGGGGACCTTCAGGTAGTGGAAGAAGGGCTGGGGGCGCGCGTAGTGCCAGTTCTCGAACATGCCCCGCAGCTGGTCGCAGCCGTTGGACTCCACCAAGCCATCGAGGAAGTCGTAGGAGCCGTCGAGGCCCAGCTGGAGACATGAGCGGCAGAAGCTGCAGTTGAAGCGCGACAGCCGGGCGTCGGCCAGGTCGGTCTCGGAGTGGCCTAGCGCCTTGATCCGGTACGGGAAGATCCCCGCCGCATCGAGCAGCTCCACCGGCGTGAAGAGGCAGGCGTAGCCCAGCACGCGGCCTCCGGCGTCCTTCGAGATGCGGACCGCCGGGTTGTCCAGGGTCGCGATCAGCGGTTCGAGCGCATCCACGGAAACCTCCTGCGACCCTCGCGCCGCTTGCTGCGGATGTCGCGGGCCGACGTGGCGACCAGGCGGGCGGACTCGACACCGACGCCCACCGCCGGCCGGACGACCGCCAAGGCCAGGTCGGCGCTGGACAGCAGCGTTCCCGACAGCAGGCCGAGCAGGTTGCGCCAGGCCTGCTCGAGCTCCGCCGCGTCCACCTCGGCCACGACCTGCAGCACCGCGTTTTCGTCGCGACCTCGGGCCATATACCTGTTGAAGCGCCGCAGCGCGCCGTTGATGCGCCTGGCGACCGCCGGAGGAGCCAGCGCCTCTCTCAGCTGCGGATGCGCGGCGGACGATCCGGCCAGCTGCCCGGTCAGCGTTGCGGCGACGGCGCCCAGACGCCGCAGATCCAGCTCCGCCAGGACCTCGCTCAGCAGGGGGGCGTCCGGATGTTGGACCTGCACTCGCCGGGCCAGGCCGGCGAGCTCGTCGACCAGGCGAGCCACCTCGCGCGGCTCGACAGAGGAGGCGAAGGCCCCGACCGTGACCGCCAGGGTCGCGTCGTCCAGGGCGTTGATCTCGCGCAGGACGGAGATGACGCCGCGGACCACCGGCGCCCCGGCCTGGGCCGATGTGGCGGCCCATGCGCGCAGGACCGTCGGGTCGCGGCGAATCCAGTCGGCGAGCACGGTGGCCAGGGTCTCGCCGTCCTCACCCAGCGCAACGGCCGCCCGCGCCAGGGCGACGCCGTCCACGTTGTCGAGCACCTGGTCCAGCAGCTCCGCCGCTGTGACGCGGATTGCCGGCTCGGTGGCCCCCAGGGTGAGCGAGCCGGCGTGGATCCCGTTGATGGCCGTGGCCACCCCGCTGGCTATGCGCCCCAGCGCCTTGCCGTCCAGGTCCCCCACCAGGCGCAGCGCGGCGGCTGCCAGGATCTCATCGGGCAGGTCCAACCCGTCCGCCAGGCCGGCGGCCAGCGACAGCAGATCGTTGATCAGGGGGGTGATGGCGATGACGGTGTTGGCCAGGACGACCGGGTCGTCCAGGCCGTGCTCCAAGGCGGCCAGGCCGACCTCGCGCCCCAGGCCGGAGACGGCGGCCGACGCCTTGCGCAGCTTGCCGAAGTCGATGGCGTCGAGGATCTTCCCGACGACGGCCCTGTCTCCCAGGGCGTCGGAGGCGTCTTCGTGCATGCGCAGCACGAGAACGCTGAGCGCGTTGAGCGCTGCGCCGGCGCGCGCGGCATCCAGGCCGGCGACGAGCTCGGCGACGAGCTCGGCGCGGCGCGCTGGGTCGAGCTCCTCCAGAGAGCGGGCGAGCCGCTCGGTGGCCTCGGTCAGCACGGCCGTCGCGAAGGGCAAGCTGCGGACCAGCAGGGGGCCCCACGCGAGGGGCAGCTGTCGGGCGGCGTCGGCGTCCAGCTCGGCGAGGATGCCCTCGATGTAGGCCTGCAGCAAGGGCTCGGGCAGGCCTGACAGGTGGCGTCCGAGCTCGAGGGCGGCGCTGATCGTCGCGTTGAGGGCGCCTGGAGAGCAGGCGGCCAGCTCCAGCGGCAGCTGCACGTCCTCTTCGACGAGATTGCGCACCAGCTGGCGCCCGGTCGCGCCGTCCGCCCCGTCGAGCTGGATGCGGATCAGCTCGCGGAATGCGGGCGTGCGGAGGATCTCGCGCAGGACGGCCGGGGAGCCGGATGACTCGACGTTCGCCTGGCGGTCAGTCATCGCCGGCCTCCCCCTGCTCGAGGGCGATCTCCGTCACTTCCTTCCAAGCGCGGGCCAGCGGCCCCAGCGCTTCTCGGACGAAGGCCGGGTCTTCCTGCGCCATCCGGTGCAGCTGCTCAGCCAGCGGAGGGGCCAGCGTCAGCGACCACCGCATCCCGCGCTGCAGCGCGTCGCCGGGGGCTTGCCCTGCATCCTGCAGCGCCTCGCGCAGTCCCTCGGCGAAGCCCTCGCCGAAGGCTCCCGCCGCAGCGGCAGCTTCGTCAGAGTCGGTGGCGCGCAGGGCCAGCGCGAGCGCCATCCCGACGGTCTCGCCCAGCCGCCGCGCCTCCAGCTCGCCGATCAGCTCGGGCACGAGCTCTCGGAGGAGCTCCGGCGGCACCGACGCGAGCAGGGACAACAGGCGGTGGGACGCCACCGTCGCCGTATTGGCCAGGGCGGGAGCCGAGACTGCCAGGTCCATGCTCAGCCCCGGATCGTCGGTCAGGGCGTCTACCAACAGCGCGGCGTTTTCCGAGTCCAGGTTGTCGAGAATGACCTCCAGCGAGCGGCGAGTGCGAGGCGTGCGCAGGATCTCCCGCAGGACCCTCGAGCTGCCCTCGATGACGCCGGATCGGGATTTCGGCTGGTCGCTCATTGGCCCCTCTACAGCGTCTCGCAGTCGTAGAACCAGCGGGCAGCCTCCATCTGGCAGAGCTGCTTGCCTCCCATCCAGAGCTGCACGATCTTGAAGTCGCGCCAGTGCTTCTCCACGTCGCAGAGCCGGTCGGCGCCGTGCTCGCCCATCAGGTCCATGGCCCTGCCGAGCGAAGCCAGCGCGCGGTCGCACACGGCGTACTTGAGGGCCCGGCCCGGGGCCACCACCTGGTCGGACCACGGCTCCCCGTACAGGTCGGGCCGATCGAGCATGCGCGCGAACTGGTAGCCGGAGATGCGGATCAGCTCGGCATCGGCCACCACGTCGGCCAGGACGGCCGCGGCGTCGTCGTTTTCCTTGAGCGGGCGGCCGCGCAGCCGCGTGGTGTCGGCGAACTCCCTCAGCAGGCGGAGCAGGTCGAGCATCACGCCCGAGGCGAAGGCCATCGATCCCAAGAGCCCGAACGCCACCACCTCCTTGAAGTACAGGGCGTCGTCGCCGGGGCCGTGGGCGCGGTACCAGGCGGGCACCCGCACGTCCTCGAACCAGATGTCGCCGTTCTTGTCGGCGGCCATGCCCGCCTTGGGGTAGGGCTTGCTCTGGGTGACCCCGGGGGCGTCGGCAGGCACGAAGATGAAGGCGAAGTCGCGCGGATCGCTGGAGCCGGCCTCGGTCGTGCAGACCACCCCGAACAGGTCGGCCACGCCCCCGGAATTGGTGGGCCACAGCTTGTGTCCGTTGATGACCCAGTCGTCGCCGTCGCGGCGCGCAGTGGTGCGGATGGTGGAGCCGCCGAGCAGGTCCATGTTCTCGATGTCGGCCCCTCCCTGGGGCTCGGTCATGGCGTTGGCGGCGTACACCGCCCGCGTGGTGGAGCAGAACAGCGGCGCGAACTCCTCGCATAGGCGCCGGTTCTCGTGGGGCCGACGCGTGATCATCAGCAGCGGCCAGAACAGCACGCCGAACGCCACGGCGATGCCCGAGTCCGCGCGGGCCACCTCTTCGAGGATCCGGAAGCTGCTGGTGCCCAGGTGCCGGGCCCTTCCGAAGCCCATGCCGCCGAGGTCTTCGGGGAACAGCATGCGCTGAAGCCCCAGCTCGCCCATCAGCTTGCGCATGGCCGGCTCGATCAGGGCGTGCTCGGCCCAGTCCTCGTCGTAGCGGCGGCGCCGGGGCATGACCTCGGTCTCGGCCCAGGCGCGGATGATCCTTCCCATGTGGCGATCCATCGGCGACAGCTGGTCGCGCGGGAAGCTGATGTCGTCGAAGCTGGCCATCTCTTCCCCTCTCGTCAACGGATCTCGGTTCCGAACACGTGGCGGGCGATGGTCGTCCGGGCTTGCGTGGACGGTCCCTGGAAGCATTGCAGGGTGCGAAGATCGCGCCAGTAGCGCTCGAGCTGGAACTCGGTGGCGTAGCCAGCGGAGGCCATCAGCTCCATGCCGCGGTCGGCGATCTCCAGCGCGGATGCGATCACGGCGCGGGAGACGGCGATGGCCGTTGTCGCACGGGCTGCGGCGCTCATTTCCTCGTCGTCGTCGAGCAGCTGGGCCAGCGCATGGACTTGCAGCCGCGCGGTGATGAGACCGGCGCCGATTTCGCCGAGCACCGAAGCTACAAGGGCGTTGCGCTTGAAGGGCTGGCCCCGCCCCTTGATCACCCGGTTGTCCGACCAGTCGTCGAGGATCTCGCAGGCCGCCAGCGCCGCGCCCACCGCCAGCGCCGCGCAGCCGAGCCGGGCCCAGCTCCGCAGCTCGTCGCAGGCGGAGGCCCCGCGGCAGAGCACCATCGAGTCGGGCACCGAGACCGCCTCCAGCGTCAGCTCGGCGCTGCGGCTGAAGGCCAGCCCGGTGGTCTGCCGAGCGGCGCCCAGGCTCAGCCCCCTGGCGGTCTTGGGGACCACCAGCACTCCGGGCTCTCCGCCCTTCAAGGTCGCGAACACCGCGAACAGGTCCGCGTCGAGACCCCCGAACTGCGGACGCACGGCGGTTCCGTCGACCAGCCACCTACGGCCGCTGCGGCGGGCCTCGACCTGGGCGCCCAGGCCGTCGAAGCCATCGTCGGACCTGCCGAAGCCGGGCAGCACGAGCGCGCCCCAGGCGGACGCGTCGCCGCCCTGGATCGCCTCGAGCACGCGGGGCCGCTTGTGCAGGCGCGCCGCCACCTCCAGGGCCCAGGTCCCGGCGAGGCCGAACGCCACGCCGCAGTCGGCGCGTCCGACCTGCTCCAGCACGATGGCGAGGCTGACCGCGGCTCCGGCGACAAGCGCCCCTTCCCCGTCGCCCGGCTCCAGCAGGTGGCGCAGGCCCAGCTCCTCCAGCAGGCGTGCCGCGGCCGGCACCAGCAGGCCTTCGCGATCCTCTGCCAGCTCGGTTCGCCGCTCGATCACCTCGACCGCCGCCCAACGGCGCACCGACTCGGCCAGCGCCGCATCGGTCTCCGTCGTCCACGATGCGGGCAATGCCCACCGATGCGGACTGAACCGTCCCATGTCACTCCTCCTCGGGCCAGGGCTCGTGGCCAGCCGGTGGCGCCAGGGACGCACCCCGGTACAGGATCCACAAGGCCCTGGAGATCAGCTCCTCGCGGACATGGCGCTCTGCCACCGTCTGGCTGGCGCCGAAAGACAACAACAGGATCCCGGTACAGGTGCCCCAGAAGATCACCGCCATCTCCCACGGATCCCCCGGTGCGAAGACGCCTTCGCGGATTCCCTTGTCGATGATGCGTGCCGCCACGGCCAAGCAAGCGCGCTCTTGCCGGGCCAGCTGCTGGCGCAGCTCCTCGGAGACGTTCGCCAGCATCTCCTCGTTCGTCTCGGAGAAGATGATGCGGAACCAGGCTGCCTCCTTGGTGGCGAAGCGCAGGTAGGTGTCCATCGTCTGCCGGATCAGCGACTCGAGCGAGTCCCGCTCGATGTCGATCCGCTCGAGCTGCCCCTGCAGGATGGCCAGCCCTTCCGACGCAACCGAGATGAACAGCTCGTCCTTGTTCTTGAAGTACAGGTAGGTGGCGCGCTTGCTCAGACCGGCACGGCTGGCCACCTGCGCCATCGTGGTGCCGGAATAGCCGCGCTCGAAGAAGAGCTCGCTCGCCGCCGCCAGCAGCGTTGGACCGCGATGACCACGGCGGTTCTCGGTGGCCTCAGCGATCTCGTCCGGGTGGTAGGTAACCATTGGTTACCTCACCTTAGCCTTGGAGTATGCCAGCGGTCAAGGCCAGCGCGATTATTGCTGCACTTAGTGGTATACGCGAATGGGCTTTATCCCTGAGGCTCCTCGATACGGTAGGACATGCGCGCCGTGCCGTCCTCGCCGTAGGTCTGCAGCTCGACGTAGTGCACGTCCTCTTCGTAGCCCACCTGCACCATGGAGAAGCCGGCGGGTGAGTTCCCCTCCCAGATGCCTTCGCTCCACTCGCCGCAGTAGCCGCAGGTGCAGGTCACCGAGTCGAAGTTGGTGGTCGGCACCGACATCTCGGGCACGCCGCTATGCGTTCCGTCGTCGATGCCGCCCCCGGAGTGAAGGTCAGCCGACAGCACGATGACCCCGGAGATGCCGTTGTCGTCGATGAAATCGAGGATCTCTCGTTGCTCGGTCTGGTAGAGATGCCAGCTGTCCTTTTCCTTGCTGTCGGGATTCCAGACCGAGCCGGAGACGACGAACTTCCAGACGGCATCGCTGGTCAGCAAGCCGCTCAGCAGCCAGTACTTCTGCCCGTCTTCGACGCCCCAGCAGTCCAACATGGACTTGCCCGGGTCGTCTTCCACCCTGTTTTGGCAGCGCTGATAGCGGTTGTCCAGCATGAAGATCTCCGCCTGCCCCCAGCGGATGCTGTGCCAGATGCCCGCATCCGGATTGGGCATGCTCTCGGGAAGCGGAAAATACTCGAAGAAGGCCTGCTTCGCGTATTCCCTCCACCAGACGAACCCCGACGCGTTGTCGTCCCCGAAGTCGTGGTCGTCCCAGGTATGGAAGAAGGGGATGCTGGAGAGGATGTGGGAATCGAGCAGCTGGCCGGTCCGGGTGTCCTTGAGGCGATCGCGATGCATCAGGCGCCAGCGTTCCACAGACACATCTTCGAAAGCGGCGGGATTCCGGTGATCGAAATCGCCGATC
Organism: uncultured Enterobacterales bacterium; assembly: GCA_964454135.1. Lineage (GTDB taxonomy): Bacteria > Myxococcota_A > UBA796 > UBA796 > JAFGLY01 > CAYVQL01. The sequence goes on from CAYVQL010000160.1 coordinate 15,607, forward strand.
TGCATGACGAAGTCGGGTTCCAGTCGGGCGACGGCGCCGTAGGCGATGCACTCGGCGGCTTCTTTGGTGTTCTGGTCCGCCAGCACGGCGAAGCTGAACTCGGCGTTGGCGTCCGGTTCGGGCGCCGTGGCGAAGCTGCGGAGCGGTTCGGACTCCAGCGCCACGTCCGCGCTCAGCACGCGGTAGTAGTAGCGCGTGTCGGCCTGCAGACCGCTGACGTACAGCTGAGCGGTGTAGTCGTGGTCCTCGACGACCCGCACCTGCTCGGTCTCGTGGATGGTCTCATCGAAATCCGGGCTCTCGCAGATCTGCAAGCTCACCGAGGTGTAGCCCTCCATGCGCATGGTGAAAGCGGCCTCGCTGTCGCTGATGCCGCCCACCAGGGGCCCGACGCTGACGGTGCTGGGCAGCGGCGTGCCCAGGATCGTCTCCGTGACCGTCGAGGCCTGCCCCGCCTCTTCGTCATCCCGGGGCGTGACGGTGCAGCTCCACTCCTCTCCTTCGCGCGTGTCCTGCACGGGCACGGTGTCGCCGCGCCGCAAGGTGGTGAGGGGTCCTCTCCAGGATGCGCCGCTGTCTCCGGTGTCCCCCTCCCGGGTGTAGGCCTGGCCGTCCACGGTCCAGACGAATCGGTAGGAGAGCTCATCGCCATCGGCGTCCGTGGATGCGCTGTCCAAGACGCAGACCAGGCGATGTTCGTCCACGGTGGGGTTAGCGGGATCGATGGAGATCTCGGGCGCCTCGGGGGGGCTGTTGACCACCACCACCAGCCGAGACTGCGCCGTCTCGCCATCCTCCTCGCCGTCGTTTGGGGTGACGAGGACCTGCAGCACGTCGCCCTTGTCGAAGGCCGTGGCGCCATTCAGGCCGCTGCTGCCGTCCTGCAGCGGCACGCCGTCCACCTCCCACTCGTAGCCAATGGTCACCTCGTCGCCGTCCGCGTCGTGGCTGTCCGCCAGGGCGAAGAGGATGCTGTCGGTCACCGGAGCGTCCGTGCTCAGCGCAATCGACGTGATCCTGGGGGGCGTGTTGACCGCGACGACCACCTCGCTGGTGACGGGCTCGCCCCGATCGCTCCCGTCGGCAGGCGTGACCACCACGTAGATCTCGTCGCCCTTGTCGAAGTGCGCGCTGGACAGGGAACTGGACTGGGAGACCGCGCTGCCCGCCACATACCAGGTGTAGCTGAAGCGGATGATGTCGCCATCCGGATCCGTGGCGCCCAGGATCTCCACCTCCAGCAGGTCACCCTCGGCAGGCTCGGAGGTGGAGAGCAGCAGCGCGCCGATGGCGGGGGCGCTGTTGGAGACCGTGATGGTCTCGCTGTGCACGGTGGCACCGAGATCCTCCCCATCGACGGGCGTGACCGCGCAGCTGAGCTGATCGTCTTTGTCGAAGGCGCTGCCGTCGATCCAGGACTGGGTGGAGGCCGGTTCGCCGTTCACCAGCCAGCCGTAGCGGTAGTCCTCAGCGTCCCCGTCGGCGTCGAACCAGCCCGAAGGCACGCAGTGCACGGTGGTTTCCTCAAAGACCTCGTTGGCACTCAGCGCGACGCCGCTGATGGTGGGCGGGCTGTTGCGCACGGTGACCAGCGACGAGCTGGCGCTGGGGCCGTCCTCTTCGCCATCGTTGGGCGTCACCGTGACCTGGACCTGGTCGTGCTTGTCGAAGTAGGCGTTCCCATCCAGCAGGCCACCCTGGACGGTCAGCGACGCGCCGTTGACCGTCCAAGCGTAGGTGAGGGCCACGGCGTCCCTGTCCGCGTCGCTGGAGCGAGCCTCGGCGCGGGCCGTGGTGTCGCTGCGCAGCACCTCGGGGAAGATCTCCACGAAGGCCACCGGAGGGCTGTTGACCACCGTAGCCACGTCGGAGGCCACGGCCGCACCCTGCTCTTCGCCGTCTGTCGGGGTGACCAGCGCGTAGACCTGGTCCCCCTTGTCAAAGGCCTCCCCTGTCAAGCCGGCGTCGCTCGAGACCCACTGCTCTTCGACATACCAATCGAAGTGCAGCTCGACGGCATCCCCGTCGTCATCGCGCGACTCGGCCACCTCGACCAGCAGGACATCCTGCTCCGTGGGGGCGCTGTGGGAGAGCGTGACGCCTTCCACCTCAGGGCTCGTGTTCCGGACCAGGGCGCTGGCGGACCGCTGCGCCTCGCCCTGCTCCTCACCGTCCGTCGGGGTGAGCTGGCAGGCCACCATGTCGCCCTTGTCGAAGCTCGCGCCGTCCAGGGTCCGCTCCGTGGATCGCTGCTCGCCGTTGACGCTCCAGGCGTACAGGTAGCCCTCCTGGTCGCCGTCGGCATCGTGCCAGCCGATGGGCAGGCAGCCCACCGTGCTGGACTCGCGGATCGGGTCGACGTCCAGCTCGGCGCCGTCCAGGCTGGGCAGCGAGTTGAGGATGGTCGTCGCCGCGGAGCTGACCGCGGAACCCGCCTCGCGCTCGTCGCTGGGGGTGACCTCCACGTGCACGGCCTGGTGCTTGTCGAAGCTCTCCCCCGTCAGGCTGGACAGGTCGCCCTCCTGGGCCAGCTCTCCATCCGCGTACCAGCGGTAGTGGAGATCGAACTCGTCGCCATCGGCGTCGAAGGCCTGCACGTCGGCCTGCAGCAGATCCGTCTCGCGGACCTCGGAAGGTGACAGGTCGATGGAGAACACCTTGGGCGCCGCGTTCACGATCACCACTGCAGCTGTCAGACGCTGGGTGCCATCCGAGTCCGCCGACCAGGCCTCCGCCCGCCAGGTCTGGTCGCGGGCGGTCTGGATGGCAGGCACCCGGTCTCCCGTCAGGTCCCCGCGCAGTTCGCCGTCCTGGAACCACTGAAAGACGTAGGAAGCGGGATCGGCGTCCTGATCGGACTCCACGCGGACCTGCAGTTCGTCCCAGGTATCGGGATCGACGGGATGGATGGAGATGCTGGCCTGGGGTTTTTCGCAGGCCAGCAGCCCGAGAACCATCAGCGCTTTGATACGATTCGCCACGGAAAACGCCACTCGTCAAGCCGATGTGAGGTCTGCACCCTGTTCTACCACGTACGACGCGACCTCGGCCAACGCCAGATGGCGGGCGCTGACCTACTGCGCGAAGTCCTCGATGGCCGCAGCCACCACCTCGGGCACCTCGTGGGCGATCCAGTGGGTGGCGTCCTCCACCTCCTGTATCTGCAGGTCGCTCACATAGGCATCCAGCCCTTCCAGGTTGCTGGGCAGCAGGGCCGTGTCGTCCATGCCCCAGACCACCAGGGTGGGCACGTCGATCACCAGCTGCTCATCGCTCTTGGGCAGCCCGTCCTCGAAGTTGGCCCGATACCAGTTCAGCCCGCCCTCGATGGCCCGCTCCTGGCCCCAGGCCAGCTTGTATTCGGCCAGCTCGGCCTCGCTCAGCACGCCGGTGAACATGTCGGCCAGCATGCCGAAGTCGTTGGCCATCAGCAGGTCTTCAGCGCCATCCAGCATGAAGAAGCTCAGGTAGCTGAAGGCATCCTGCTGGTCGGAATCGTTGGCCAACAGGTCGTGAAAGACGTTCATATGGGGTGCGTTGACGATGACCAGTCGCTCGACCTGTTCGGGGTGCTGGGCCGCGACCGCCCAGGCCACCGCGCCGCCCCAGTCGTGGCCCACCAGGACCACATCAGCGCCGATCTCATCGATCAGCTCCGAGATGTCGCCCACCAGGTGGTCGAGCTCGTAGTCGGCGAGATCCTCGGGCTTGTCCGAGGTGTTGTAGCCCCGCTGATCAGGCGCCACGACCCGGTGTCCGGCTGCCAACAGGTCCATCACCGACGCCCAGCCCATCCAGAACTCCGGGAAGCCGTGCAGCATCAGCACGGTGGGCCGCCCCTCGGCGGCGGCCCCCTGGCAGGCGAAGTCCAGCCGCACCTGGGACAGCTGCACCTGTCCGAGCTGGGGCTCGTCCAGGGCGCAGTCACCGCCAGCAAGATTGATCTCTTGGCCGTCGGAGGAATCGGTCCCGGCGTCCTCAGCGGAGCAGGCGGGAAGGAGCAGGGCGAGCAGGATGGGCAGCGGCAGTCTCATGGGGTCCAAGTATCCCCGGGGCAGCCTTCAGCCCCGCAGCTGTCCGGCGTGTCCTCCTCATCCTCGGTTGCCACCAGCACCACCTGGCGGCCCAGCGAATCGCGGCGCGAGCGATCCCATGCCGTCCGCGATCGGATAAGCGGCATCAAACCTGAGCAACCGCCACCCCAGCCCGCGGCTGCCGCCGCTGGCTTGCCCCTCGAAGGTCCGCAGGACCTTTGAGCCCCAGCGCCTTATGGGCGCGCCGGGGCATCCAAGATGCCACTGCGTACGCCCGGCAATTCAATCGGCTTTCAACCCTGGCAATGCATCGGTTGGCCGCAAAGATGACCGAGCCCAGACTAGGCCTTGGTCATCGTTGCAGCCATTCGGCCGCAACGATGAGTCGGCCTGGTTTTTTTCCTCCCGTCCCAGATCCGGGCACACGGCTGGTACGCCGTGGAGCCAGCGGCGAACGCGACTGCCGCAGGGCGGTCACAACTCGGGCAGTGGGCCGCCACTGGCGCAGTTGTGACCGGAATTGCACGCAACTGGAGCCCCCAAGGGCCTCAAGGCGGTCACAACTCGGGCAGTGGGCCGCCACTGGCGCAGTTATGACCGGAATTGCACGCAACTGGAGCCCCCAAGGGCCTCAAGGCGGTCACAACTCGGGCAGTGGACCGCCACTGGCGCAGTTGTGACCGGCTCCGCCGAAAGGTGCACCTCAAGCGCATGGTACGCGACGGCGAACGGGACGGATTCCGGACACTACGAACCGCCACCTGACTCCAAGCCCGGATCTGGGACAGGTGGGTATTTTCTTTGGGGGGGAGGCACAGGGCTGCGCCTGCCCTGCGGGCACCGCGGCTGCCGCCGCTGGCTTGCCCCTCAAAGGTCCGCAGGACCTTTGAGCCCCAGCGCCTTATGGGCGCGCCGGGGCATCTGAGATGCCACTGCGTACGCCCGGCAATTCAATCGGCTTTCAATCCTGGCAATGCATCGGTTGGTTCGCGGTAGGTGCGCTTGTCAACCCTCCACCCCCGACTATGTAGATCTCCACATAGTCGCAACTACCTCGTTTGGAAAATCCGCGAGGTGCGCAAGGGCAACGTCAAGGTGGGCCCCAGTGAGCGCCGCCATGACCCCGACGCCGAGATCAAGGTGGTGCCCCTGCGCATGGAGAAGCAGGTGGTCGAGGCGCTGGACGAAGTCTGGAAGCGGCTGGGGGCGAAGAGCAGGATCGGATTCATTCGGGCGGCGCTGGCCGAGAAGCTGCAAGCCGCGGGCGAGGAGGAGGTGGCGGGGCTGATCGGGTAGACGGCTCAAAGGCGGGGGCAGGGCGGCTCGGTGGGGCCACTTTGGTCGTTCTGGGGTTGCGGGGGCGGTCAGTAGCTGATGGCGCCCGGGGGAAGCGGCCTGATTGCTGCCTCGTCGACTGCCGGCCAGCCCTACCGGATCATCGACATCTTGGGGCGCGGAGGTGCGCACCGGCGAGGGCGGCCTAGCGCTGATGAACGCTGGCATGCTGATGTCCGAGCCGCAGGTGCGGCCGTCGTGGATGGGGGCTGGCTAGGGGCGGGCTGCCAAAGGGGTTCTACGGCACCTTTTGCGCCACGACGAGCGCCAGGCCCACGCCGCCGCCCACCTGGTAGCTTGGAAGGACGTTCACGCTCAGCAATTCGCGCTCCGCCTTGCGAGCTCGAACGGCGTTCAGAACGAGTTGGGTCGTCGCGCCCGCGAGAGCTACGCCCATGTTGCTGGCAAACATGGGCATTGTCACAAAGTACTTTGCGGTGGCATTCCAGAAGTCCGGATCGGCCAACCAAATCAACGAACAGACGGCCAGTCCGGATAGAGCTGCATAGAGCGGCGCGCGGGGTGACTCCACTCCCATGATGTGCAGACCGCGTGTGGACAGCGCCGCTCCAGCCGTGGTGGTGATGGGCGTCAAGGCTACGGAACCCCCGATGAGCATAAAGAAGGCGTTCAGGCTATCATCGCCCCGCGCTCTTCTTTCGTAGGATATCGCGGCCAGATATCCAAGGCCCGGCAAGGAGAAGCTCACGAAACCCAGCACGGTGCCGCTGCGGTACAGCCGTCGTGCTCTACGCATCGTCAGGTCCACTTCCTCACGAGGTGCTTCCAGGGGCTGATTCTCACTCGAAGGCGGATTTTGTGGCGGCAAATCCTGGACCGGTGAAGCCTGGACCGGCGGCTGCGCTGGCGCCAGACCTGTGCTGCCGGGCGATGGAGCATCCTGTTCCTCCTCGACAGATGTCGCCGCCGCTCCATTGCTGCAGTCCCCCACAGGTGTCAGGCCGACGCGTTCCTCGGTGACGCGCAGCAACAGGCCGCAAGGCAGGCCCGATTCGCTCAGCGCGGCCTCAATGCTTCCCATGGGATCCTGCGTGCCCTCCAGCATGCGCAGCTCCACCTGCGCGTCCCCCAACTCCCGAGAGAGGGAGGAAAGCGAATACCCCTGTCCCTCGCCGGTAATCCCGAGCAGCAGCGGACCGCCCACGCGCTCCTGGAAGTAGGCCACCTCCCGAGCCACGATGGATGGACCCTCGGCCATAGCCAGGTTGGAGAGGAAGAGGGCGAGTGGCAGCACGGGAGGAACCTGGGCCAAAGTTCATGTTGAATGCCAGCATACCATGGCCTCCAGGAGATGGAGCCAGCCGTGGATTCTCATCCTTCCACCTGAACGCCGCCGGATGCCCGGTTCCGCCATCGAAGCGCAGGACTATCCAGTAGGTGCCATCGGGATCCCGCCACTCCTGCTTGGAGCTCTGGACCCGCACGCCGGCCTCGACTCGCCCGCCCGCCCCTGCCATACTCCGAGATGCTCCTATGCTGGCTCGCCATCAGGACCATGAACCCGCACCCCTTCATCGCCCTCGTCGTCCCGTTCCTCCTCCTCGCCTGCGACAAGGGCAAGCGCAAGAAGCCCTCGACCGACGACACTGCTGCCACCCGCGACACCGAACCCGATCCCGATCCCGACTGCGACACCGGCTACCTCGACGACGAGGGCGAGTGCGTGCCCACCGCCTGCGGCACCGGCACATGGGGGAACCTGGAGGTCGACGAAGACACGGTCTACGTGGACGTCAACGCTGCGAAAGGCGGCGACGGCTGCGAGACAGCGCCCTTCATGTCCATCCAGGCGGGGCTGGATGCGGCGGGGGATGCGGATGGCGGGATGGTGGCCGTGGCGGCCGGGACCTACGCGGAGACGCTGGAGTTGGAGCGGGGGCACGACGGGGTGCACCTTGCTGGGCGGTGCAAGGAACTGGTCGTTGTCGATGCGAGCGTGGGGGACGAGTCGACGCCGGGGATCGATGTGGACGCCAAGTCTTCTGAGGTTGAGGTCTCGGGGGTGACGGTGAGCGGTTCGCGGCATTCTGGCGTGCGGATCGGGTCGGGAACCATGACGATGCGGGATTCCGCAGTGGTCAATAGCGGCGACTCCGGCGTCGAGGCCTACCAGAAGGGGCTCTACCCGACAACGCTCACGATGGAGGCCAGTGAGGTCCGGGGAAGCATCGGCGTGGGCCTGTTCGTGCACGACCCCGGCAGCTCGGCCAGCCTGCGCGAGACCCTCATCGCAGACAGCCAACCCTATGGAACAGGACTTGGCGGGTACGGCATCTATGTGCAAGACGGCGCGAGCCTGGAGGCGGAGAGCTGCGAGGTCGCGCGAAACGCCGATATGGGCTTGGCTGGTTACGGCTCTGGCACTGTGGTCGCCCTGCGACGGACCCTCATCGTGGAAACCCAGCCCGACGAGTACGGAGAATACGGGGTTGGCATCTATGTGGGGGAGGGCGCGAGCCTGGACGCCGAGGCCTGCGAGATCGAGTCGAACGCCTCCGTAGGCGTGTTCGCGACCAACTCCGGCAGCACGGCCACGCTCCGGGAAGTCGTCATCGAGGGCACCCGGCCCGACGAGTACGGCCAGTTCGGGTATGGCATCGAGGTGACGGACGGCGCGAGCCTGGACGCCGAGGCCTGCCAGATCGAGAGGAACGCCACTGCGGGTGTAGCCGCGTTCGACGCTGGCACCTTGGTCAGCCTGCGGGAGGCGGACATCGAGAACACCCTGCCCGACGGAGACGGGATGGCTGGGACAGGGATCCAGGTCACCGACGGTGCGGAGCTGGATGCCGAGGCCTGCGAGCTGCGGGGCAACGTCGCCGCGGGGATGGTCGCCTTGGACCAGGGCACCTGGGCGAGCCTCGAGGAGATCGTGATCGAGGACACCACGCCCAGCGAGAGCGGTGGGACCGGGCACGGCATCGTGGTCATGGCTGGCGCACGCCTGGAAGCGGGATCTTGCATCCTGGCGGGGAACACCGGCGTCGGCGTGGCCGCGAACGACGTCGGCACAGAGGTCATCTTGAGGGAGACGAGTATCGAGGGCACCCTGCCTACGAGGAGCGGAGAGGGTGGGTACGGCATCCAGGTCTCCGATGGCGCAACCCTGGAGGCGGAGGCCTGCTTCGTCGGGGGGAGCACGTCCGTGGGCATGCTCGCACGCGCGAACGGCACCTCGCTCACGCTCCGTGAGACAGGAATCGCCTCCACGATGCGGGGAGCAGGCGACAGAACCGGGAGCCAGCCTCCACGGGTGGCCTGCGCCGCCAGC
>CAYVQL010000161.1:0-16353 GCA_964454135.1 uncultured Enterobacterales bacterium
AGCCCCTCTTCCCCACACCAGAACCCAGCCCCTCGCCAGCAGCCCCAGCGTCTACGGCCGGTGCGCCAGGGATGGTCGAAGAGAAATTCCTGGAGCAGCTCGCTGAGCGCAACCTCTCCCCCGGGCAGCTGCGCGACGCCATCGCCGCGGCGCGCGGCCGCCTGCTGGAAGCCGAGCTGCGCATCGAGCGCATCAGCCCCACCATGGACATGAGCATCCCCGAGGCCCTGCGCGACGGCCGCACGGTGGTGGGCAAGCTGAGCGACGGCCTGCAGGTGCAAGCGCGCTTTCCCCGCCAGGAGAATGAGCGCCTGGACGCCCTGCAGTACGGCGATCGGCTCGCGCTGCGGGGCGCCGTGCAGGAGTGGGACGATTTCTACCGCCAGCTGAAGCTGGACTGCGACTCGGCGCGCTGAAGGCGAAACTCGTCAGCCCAACCACAGAACCAGGTCTTGTAGGCGCCCCCAACCGAGGATATCCTGGGGGCCGGAGGTCCACCATGAAGTGGCAATCTACGCTCGTTTTCTGCGCCTTAGGCCTAGCATGCGATCGGTACAAAGAGCCGATCCCCGGCACCGGAGACGTCGACAGCTCCTCCTTCGAGACGGGCGACACCCAGCCTGCGGATCAGGCCTTTCGCGGCATGATCGAGAACACGGCGGTGCTGGTGATCGACGGCACGCGCATCGAGGAGAGCTTCGGCGACAAGACCACCTGGGGCGCGGGCTACTCCGACGCCTACGGCGGGCCCACCGAAGAGATCATGCCCCTGATCCGCGAGCACCTGTTGCCCAAGGCCAGCATCGCCAAGCCGGGCTACGTCACCGGGATCACCGTCACCACCCCCGCCCACGTGGACATGATGACCGGCGGCCGGCGCGCCTTCGGCCACTTCTCCACCGACGACGGCGCGGCCCGCTACCGCCCCGACCTGCCCAACCTCTTCGAGGCCCTGCGGGCCAAAGAGGGCCTGGACGCCGACCAGGTCATCTTCAGCGCCAACACCGTGCACATGAAGCCGCTGGACTTCGGCAACTACCCGGGCATGGGCGAGGAGGTGGGAGGCACCTACGTCTTCATCCACTCCGAAGGCGACAAGACCGCGTCCGAGCAGTACGACGGCCCGGTCATGGACGACGTGCAGGCCCACCTCGAGGGCGGCGCGCGGCTGGTGGTGGCCAACCTGCACGGCATCGACCGCTCGGGGCACTACAACGCCAACCAGCACCACACCTTCATCACCGACATGGACGATGACATCACCGAGTTCTGGCAAGACTTCGTCCAGGCCGACGGCAGCGCGCTGAAGGACGAGACCCTGCTGGTGGTGGCTTCGGATCACGGTCGCCACCGCTTCATCGAGGGCGACACCCCCTGGCAGCACCACAACTGCGCCTGCTCCGGCTGCCGCGAGGTGCCCATGCTGCTGATGGGGCCGGGCGTCCGCCAGGGCTACACGGCCACCGTGCCCTTCGTCTTCGAAGACATCGCCCTGACCGTGGCCTGGCTGATGGATTTCGAGCTGCCCTACGGTGAGGGCATGGTGATGACCGAGTTCCTCACGGGCAGCCCCGAGGTGCAGCAGCGCAGCGGGCCGGCCCGCCTGCACGCCTCCGGCGACCTGCTGGCCTACCAACAGTGGCGCCAGGACTTCGCCAGCCGCAGCCAGATCGTGGCCGACGGCGAAGTCTTCGCCGACGAAGCGGCCCTGCACATGGAGGAACCGCGCGTGCTAAGCACCGAGTTCGGTGACTACCTGTTCTGGCGGCAGGTGACCGTGGCCACCGACGACGAGTACTGGATCTGGGAGCCGAAGATCCGCTTCCGCGAGCCTGGCGGCGCGTGGAACGAGGTCCCGGTCCCCGAGGAGCAGGTCTGGCCCTACTTCAAGCCCGGCATCAGCGTGGACGCGGGCGGGCGCCTGTTCATGGCCTACTCCGCCAACACCAACGGCATCGCCGAGACCGATAAAGCCGTCTACCTGCTGCGCTACGTCCCTTCCCGCGGCTGGGAAGGCCTGGACGCCAACCTCCCGGAGCACGTCTACTTCCCCACCCATCCCAGCATCATCGCCGAGGGAGAGACCTCCTGGCTGGCCTATGGCTCCTCCAGCGTCCAGCAGCAGGGCCAGGGCGTCTTCACGCGCGACGTGAACGTGTTCAGGGTCGACTGGCCCGCCGACGGCGACATCAGCTGGAGCAACAGCTACCACTCCCCCGAGACCGACGCGGCCAAGCGCGCGTTCTCCCGCATGGAGAACCCCGCGCTGCACATGCAGGACGGCACCCTCCACCTGGCCTACCACGGCTTCAACGACGACGGGAACTACGTGCTGGCCACACAGCTGGACGATCCCGCCGGCGAGTGGTCCTCCACCCGCACCATCGACACAAGCGGGGATGTCTTCGTCCACGTGCCCCTGGCCTGGTCCGCCAGCGGGCAGCTGCACTGGGCCCGCCAGGGCAGCGACGGCGACGCCGAGGTCTGCCGCGCTTCGGCCAAGGACATCAGCGCCAGCGACTGCGTCTCGGTGGGCGTGCCCTACCTGGAGAGCCTGGCCGCGGGCGGCGACAAGGTCTGGGCCTCCGTCAGCGCCGGTGAGCGCCAGTGGGAGCTGCAGGAGGTCAACTGGTAGGCACGCCGGGCTCCATCAAGCGGCCTTGCGCAGCTCGAACCAGATCAAGTCGCCCCAGCTGGCCCTACGCTGCTTGAGCAGGCGCCAGGGCAGCGGGCCGCCCGTGGCGATGGCGCGGTAGCGGCCCCTGTCCGAGAGACCGGCCAGCTGGGCCAACTGCGCCACGCGGTCCACGGTGAAGGCGCGGATGTGATCGCCGGCCGGCGCGTCGGGGTGCAGGCCGAGCGCGTCGGGCGCCCGGCCGGCCAGGACTCGCACGCGTTCTCCCAGGCCCACCACATTGGGCACGGTGCCCACCAGCAGGCCTCCGGGTCGCAGCACCCGCACCAGCTCCCTGAACAGCCCCAGGGGATCGAAGACGTGCTCCACGATCTCGCCGGCATGCACCAGGTCGAAGCTGGCGTCGGCGAAGGGCAGGGGCTCGGAGGCGTCGGCCGCTACCGCCAGCAGACCGCGCTCGCACGCGGCGGCCAGGGCGTCGGGCAGCAGGTCGATCCCCACCACGCGGCAATGCTGGCAGAGGGGCTGCGCCAGGGCGCCCCCCAGGCAGCCCACGTCCAGCACCAGGTCCCCGTCGCGAGCGGCCGCCTGCAGCAGGGCCGGGCGCAGGGGGAGGTCGCGCAGCAAGGCCTCGTGACGCAGGTAGTCCGAGCCTCGATACCAGTCGCGCAGTCGCATCGCAGGGCTCCATATTCCGGATCGCCAAGCATACCCGGATCCCACAGCTGTGGCCGACCTCACGGCTGGACAGCTTGTCCCTGGCCGCCCCTTGCTGCCGGTTGAAGCTTGACAGGGAATCCCTGCCCGGCGGAGCTGCCCATGTCCTGTGCCGAGAAGAAGAAGCGCCCCCCCGAGCCCGGCGGCTATCGCTGCAAGAAGTGCGGCTATGGCCACAAGAAGAAGAAGAAGGTCTGCAAGCCCGAGAAGATGCCGCGCTGAAGCCAGCCCTGTCAGGCCCGTTCAAGGCGCCTGGCACTGCCCGTAGTCGTAGGGCGAGCCACAGCCCCAGCAGCTGACCGCTCCCTCGGCGTCGCGGGCGCAGGAGTGGTACTTGCGGGTGCTCACCTCGGCGAAGCCGCCCGCCGGCGCGTCGCACTGGCCGAAGTCCGGCGTGGTTCCGGACGCCGAGGCCTGGCAGCCCCAGCAGGCCGCGCTGCCATCCTCCGCCAGGCCGCAGCTCTGGAAGATGCCCGCGCTGACCTGCAGGAAGCTGCCCGCCGGCGGCGAGGCCTGGCCCCAGTCCGAGGGCTCGGATCCGCGATCCTCCAAACCCCAGCACAGCAGCGCGCCATCGTCCTGCAGTGCGCAGGAATGCTCGTAGCCGGCGCTGACCAGCCTGAAGCTGCCGGCCGGCGCGTCGCACTGCCCGTAGTCGTTCTCTTCGCAGCCCCAGCAGCGGATGGCACCTTCTTCGGTCAGGGCGCAGGCGTGCAGGTAGCCGGCGCTGACCTGCTGGAAGCGCTCGTCCTGCGGCACCGTGCCCACCACCACGCCCCAGCAGGAAAGATCCCCATCCGCGGTCACGCCGCAGGCCACCCGGTTGCCGGCGTCGATCTGCGCAAAGACGCTGGCCGGCGGGCTGGTCTCGCCGTTGCTGCCGTCGCCCCAGCAGCTGACCGCGCCGTCCGCATCCAGGGCGCAGGTGAAGAGCATGCCGGCGCTCAGCTGCGCGAAGCTGCCGGCCGGCGGCTCGCACTGCCCCATGTCGAAGCTGCCGTCGCAGCCCCAGCAGGCGATCTCTCCCGACGGAGACAAGGCGCAGCTGTGGTAGTAGCCCGTGGCCAGCCAGGCCCCCCCACTCTGCTGCAGGCCACTGTCGCCGCTGTCCGCAGCGCCGCTGTCCTGCGACCCGCTGTCTGCCGCCGGGCTGTCCGCCGGCGCTTGGCTGTCTCCGCTGCCGGCCCCGTCATCGCCGCTGCAGGCCATCATCAAGGCGGTCATCATCAGGCGCATCGCAACCTCCAAGCGCTAGAACGCGCTGCCCAGCAAGAGATAGACGGCCCCGGCGCTGTCGCCGGCCGCGTCGTTCTGGTAGGCGCCTGCCAGGGCGTCGGACAAGCCGTCGCCGTCCACGTCCCCGGCACCCGCCACGGCCAGGCCGGCCCGATCCCCCGCCGCCTCGCCGTCGAAGCGCAGGTCGCTGGCGCCCTCTCCCAGCAGCCCGTCGTGGTGGCCCGCGGCCAGCAGCCAGGCCTGGCCCGGCTGTTCGCTCTCGCTGGCCGAGGGCGGCCCCTGGGGCACGCCCGCCAGCAGATCGGGGCTGCCGTCGCCGTTCAGGTCGCCCGCGGCGTCGAGGGAGAAGCCGGCGTAGTCACCCTCGGCCTGGCCTTCGAAGACGGCGTCGGCGTCCTCCGCGGCCAGCGTCCCCTGCAGGGGCCCTAGCACCAGAAAGGCCGCGCCCGCACCGCCCATCGCTCCCACCAGCAGGTCGTGGCAGCCGTCGCCGTCCACGTCCCCGGCGCCCGCCACGGCCATACCCAGGGCATCGCCGGCTCCGGCGCCGTACAGGGCGCCATCGGCCGAGACCAGATCGCGCTCGCCCTCCAGCGGCCCAAGCAGCAGCCAGCAGGCGCCGCGGGCCGCGGACCAGCCCGGCCCGCCCACCAACACGTCGCCGTAGCCGTCGCCGTCCACGTCCCCGGCGCTCGCCACGCTCTTGCCGGCGTAGCAGCCCGCCGTGGGCGCCCGCAGCCGGGCCGTGGCCTGCGCCAGGCTCAGCTCGCCCTTCAGCGCACCGCAGACCAGGTAGGCCGCGCCCGCCGCGCTGCCCGCGCTGGCCTCGTTGGGAGCGCCCACCAGCAGGTCTGGCAGCCCGTCGCCGTCCACGTCCCCGGCGCCCGCCACGGCCTCGCCCGCTTCCTCGCCAGCCGCGGCGCCCAGCAGCAGCAGCTCGGCCTCGGCCAGGCTGGTCTTCTCCAGCGGCCGGGCGAGCAGGTAGGCCGCGCCGGCGTCGGCGGCGGCCCCATCGTGCCCCCCTGCCCCCACCAGCAGCGCGGGGGCGGCCGAACCCCAGAAATCCCCGATCCCGGCCAGCTGCAGCCCGGCCAGATCGCCCGCGGACTCGCCGTGCAGCCGCTGCGTCTCGGCGAGCGAAGAGGAGCCGCTGACCGGTCCCAGCACCACATAGGCCGCGCCCGCACTCTCTCCGGCGTCGTCGCGGCAGGGGGCGCCTACCAGCAGGTCGTCGTGGCCGTCGCCGTCCAGGTCGCCGGCGCCCGCCAGGCTGTGGCCGGCGTAGTCGCCGGCCTCCTCGCCCAGGAGCAGGGCGTGGGCCTCGGCCAGGGGGGTGCGGTCCGTCAGGCCGTCGCAGTCGTTGTCCAGGCCGTCCTGGTACTCGAAGGCGCCGGGGTGCACGGACGCGTCCTGGTCGTCGCAGTCCTGGGGCTCGGCGTAGCCGTCGCCATCCACATCCGTCGCCGACGGCCCGGTGTCGGCAGGTAAGCTGTCGCCGGCCAGGCTATCGCCGGGCAGGCTGTGGGACGGGGCACTGTCCGCCCCCGGCGGGTCGCCACGCTCAGTGGCGTCGCAGCCCGGTGCAGTGGCAAGCAGCCCCAGCCAACAGGCCAGGCGCCGCGGCAGGCGTGTAGGCGCGCGCGCACGGGCGTCCATGCCCGGAGTATACGTCAACACGCCCCACCAGCGTGATATCCTGGCTCGATGACCCCCTCCCGCCCCACCTGGTTTCTGCCCCTGCTTTTGGGCTGCAAGGGCCCGCCCGAGGCCCCGGCCGAGCTGGACGAGCTCTGCGGCTTCATCTACTCCCACCACGCCGATGATGACCTGGAGCCCATGCAGGTCGCCCTCGAGAACCTCAACACCTGGCTCTCGGACAACTGGGAGGAAGGCTCGGAGGACTACGAGGTCAGCCCACTGGAGGAGTCCGTGGCGGACGCGCTGGACGAAGAGGACCGCAGCGTACAGGGCCTGGTGGGCCTGGCCGTGGCCACCAGCAGCATCCACACCGTGGACCAGGCCACCTACGCCATGGTGGGGGTGGACGAGGACGTGGTCTACCCCGACATGTTCTCCGACTACTCGCGCGAGTTCTACGGCGATCCGGACTGCTTCCTGGACCACGACTGCGCCCGGCTGGAGGCCTCCGAGCACTACATCAGCGACTTCTCCTTCGTGGTGACCGACAACCAGACCTACAACCAGTACCTGTGGGTCGAGACCAGCGGTGGCTGGAGCATGGTGCACCGCAACTGGCTGGTGGAGCCACCCATCGTCGAAGGCTCCATGGCGCGCTACGTCGAGGTGGACGAGCAGTACTACCTCAACCTCTTCCTGGCGCGCGGGGCGGGCTTCTGGCGCCTGCAGACCACCTGGATGGTCTTCACCAACGACTTCAGCTCCATGGACGCCGCCCTCACCATCGCCGCCAACAGCATGACGGGCAACTCCGAGACCCTGGACGAGTACCTGGACGAGGAGTTCGGCGGATAGTCCCTCACTGCACAGGCTTGCGCTCCACCACCTGCTCGCGCCGCTGGCCCCCGCTCTCGATGGTCAGGCTGACCTCGGTGCCCTCCTGGCCGCCCACGGCCTGCACGAAGCTGCCCAGGTCCAGCTCGCTGGCAGGCTCGCCGTCCACGGCCACCACCAGGTCGCCAGCCTGCAGGCCCGCGGCCTCGGCGCCGGCGCCCGGCAACACCTCCTCCACCAAGAAGCCGCCCTCCACCGACTTGATGCGGATGCCCAGCCCCGCGCGCCGGAAGCCCGGCAGCTCCAGGTCCAGCACCAGGTCGCGGCCCTCCTCGGCCACGATCTCCACTGGCTGGCTCAGGGTGCGCAGCTGGCCGTCCTGACGCATGGCCATCACCGTGCAGGGGCCCGGCACCACCTCCATGTAGTAGGCCCCGTCCTCGTCGGCGTTGGCCAGGCCGCCGCAGCCCTCCACCCAGGCCCGGCTGGCGGGATCGCCGCTGTCCTCGTGGGTGACGCGGCCGGTGATGACCGTGCCGCCGGGCTGCAGCAGCAGCGGATCGGGCTGGCAGCCGCCGGGCTGGCCTCCGTGGGCCGCCAGCCAGCGGATCTCCAACGGCGCGAAGCCCTCGACGGTCAGCAGGCCCGCGCCGGGGCCCTCCTCCAGGATCGGCAGGAAGGCGCGCCCCAGCACCACGGGCACGCGCCGGCCGTTGAACTGCGAGGGATCGCCCACGGCCAGGTAGGCCTGGGCCTCGGCCAGGGCCGGCTGCAGGTTGCAGACGGCGTGGTAGTCCTGGTCGGCCTCCAGCTCATCCTGGCGCGCCAGCAGGGCGGGAGTGGGCCGCTCGTCGGCCAGGGCCTGCAGGGGCTCCTCCTGCGGGGGGGGATCGCCGGCGTCGTCCGCCACGAGGGCGGCCCGGCGCTGCACGCCCTGCGCCGGCGCCACGGGCCGACCCGCCGCTTCCGGCTGGGCGCTGGGCGCCAGGGGCTCGGCACCTCGCCTCAAGAAGTGCAGCAGCACCAGGCAGGCCAGGACCAGGCCGGCCAGGGCCAGGGCGACGCGCCGGCCGTTCATGAGCCCTCCGGCACGAGCTGGCCGCCAAAGGCCACGCGACCAGCGGCCGGCGCCTGGTAGCAGATGTGCACGTTCTCGGCCGGGCGCTCGCAGGCCTGGGCGATGGCCTGCGTCAGGTCGCGCGCTTCGCGCGCCCCCACCCCAGCCGGGGGGTTGCGCGCCGTGAGCAGGCGGACGAAGACCGGGAGCACCCCCCCCGGCGGCCCGCCCCCGTTCTCGGCGTAGCGCTCGGCGGGCAGCCAGCGCAGCTTCACCCAGGTGCCCATGGGGCGCGACGCCAGCACCTGGCCGGCGGCCTCGGCCAGCCGCAAGGCCAGGTCCGCCGGCGCATCCGTCGGTTCACCCACGATCTCGATGTCCAGGATCGGCATGGAGGCATCCGCTCTTGTGGAGTCCGGAGAACGTTAGGAGCGCAGGAAGTAGCCGCCGCCGCCCACCGTCACACGCAGGAAGCCGGTGACGATCCCCGGCGCGCCGCCCATCCCGCTCAGATCCCCTCCCCCGGACAGGGACCAGCCGTGGCTGCGCAGCGACATCTGGAAGCCCGCCTCGGCGCCCAGCTGGAAGCCGCCCTGGCCGTCGTGCAACAGGCGCTGCAGGCCCAGGCCCCACTCCACGGCCAGGTAGCCGGTCTGGCAGGTGACGCTGTCTCCAGGCTGGACCACCAGCTTGTCACCCAGCGTGAGGGGCTGATCGCCGCCGTTCCTCACCACCATGTCCAGGCCGTAGCCTCCGATGCCGCCGTAGGGGTAGACCATCCAGGCCTGGCTGCGCACCACGGTGTAGCCCAGCTCGAAGCCGCCACCGCCGCCACCGACGCGCGCCGAGCCCAGTCCGGTGGCCGACTCCGGGCCCACCAGGCCGTAGCCCCTGCCCGCCAACAGGAAGTTCCAGACCAGGGCCTTGCCACCGCCGCCGTACTGCCAGAAGAAGCCGCCCAGGCCGCCACCCTCCCCCAACGCGGCCTCCAAGGCGCTGTCCGGGCCGCGCACCTCCATGTGGGAGATGCCCTGGAAGGCGAAGCCGAAGCCTCCCAGCCAGGGGCGTTCGCCGCCCTCGGCGGCCTGAGCCGCGCTCGAGCAGGTCAGACAGAGAAGGGCCGAGGCGGCCAGGATCGAGGTGCGCATGGTTCCTCCTGCTTGATGAGGCTTTTCCGCAGGGAGGATAGCATGAGGCGTTCGGAGCTAATCATCCAGCTCCAACAACACCGGGCAATGATCCGAGCCCAGCACCTCGGCCAGGTGCCGCACATCGCGCACGCGCTCGGCCAGGCCCGGCGTCATCAGGAAATAGTCCAGCCGCCAGCCCACGTTCCGGACGCGGGCGTTGCTGCGGTAGCTCCACCAGGTGTGGTGCCCCTTTTCTCCTGGGTGGCGCTGCCGGAAGACGTCGACCAGGCCCCAATCCAGGGCCTGGCTGACCCAGGCCCGCTCCTCGGGCAAAAAGCCCGCGTTCTTCTTGTTGGGCCCCGGATGGGTGAGATCGATCTCGGTGTGGGCGGCGTTGAAGTCGCCGCAGATGGCCACCTCGCGCCCCTGGTCGCGCAGCTGCTGGCAGCGGTCCAGCAGGGCCGCGTCGTAGGCCAGCTTGTAGGGCAGGCGGGCGTGGCTGCGCTGCGAGTTGGGGAAGTAGCAGTTCAACAGCACGAAGCTGCCCAGGTCGATCTGTTGGGTGCGCCCCTCGCTGTCGAACTCCTCCAGCCCTAGCCCCGCGATCACCTCCACGGGCTCTTGCCGGGCGTAGAGCGCCACGCCGCTGTAGCCCCGCTTCTGCGCCGACGCGAACCAGCTCTGGTAGCCGACAGGGCGCAGCAAGGCCTCGTCCAGCTGGTCGGGCTGCGCCTTGGTCTCCTGCAGGCAGAGCAGGTCGGGACGCGCCTGGTCCAGCCAGTCCAGCAGGCCCTTCTTGCGGCAGGCGCGGATGCCGTTCACGTTCCAGGTGCACAGGCTCGTCATCGGGGTCTCCTTCCTGCGGTGGGGAGGCAGAAGCTATCACCGCGGACGGCAGGACGAGGGCGCAGGCCCCAGGGGCGTGGGCCCGGTCACAGTCGTCGCAACCGGCAACGCCAGCTATGGGTAGCCCATGCTGCTGGAATCCCCGATCCGCTGCGCCAGCTGCGAGGAGCGCACCAGCGCGGCCCCCTGCGCCCACTGCGGTCGAGACCCCCTGCTCGGCAGCCGCTACCGCCTGCTGGAACCCCTGGGGCGCGGCTCGGCGGGCGTCACCTGGCGCGCCGTGGATGGGCGGGGCCAGCAGGTGGCCATCAAGGTCATGCCCCTGCAGCAGGCCATGGACGCCAAGCGCCGGCAGCTGCTGGAGCGCGAGGTGCGCGTGCTGGAACAGCTCGACCACCCCGGCATCCCCCGCTACGTCGAGCACTTCGAGCAGCCCGCCGGGGCGACAGCGCAGCTCTGTCTGGTCCAGGAGCTGATCCCGGGCCAGAGCCTGGAACAGGGCCTGCAGCGCCACCGCCACGACGCCGGCGAGGTGCTGGCGATCATCGAAGAGCTGGCCGGCATCCTGCAATACCTGCACGAGCGCACGCCGCCCGTGATCCACAGGGACATCAAGCCCGGCAACGTCATGCGGCGCCTGGACGGCCGCCTGGTCCTGGTGGACTTCGGCTCCGTGCTGGACGTGGTCAAAGGCCAACTGGGGGGCAGCACCGTGGCCGGCACCTTCGGCTACATGGCCCCCGAGCAGTTCGCCGGCGACGCCGAGCCGGCCACCGACCTCTACGGCCTGGGCGCTCTGGCCGTGGCCCTGCTCACCCGCCGCGAGCCCAGACAGCTGCAGGACCACGCCAACCGCCTGCGCTGGGCGGAGCACACGCGCGTGCCCCAGGGCGTGCACGACCTGGTCAACCGCCTGGTGGAACCAGACATCGCGCGCCGCGCTCCCGACGCGGCCTGGGTGCGCGAGCGCGTCCGGGCCGTGGCTGGTGGCCGCAGCCACCCGCCCCCCGCCGCCATCGCTCCGCGCACGGATGAGCTGCTGAGCAAGCGACCGCGCGGCCTGCACTGGTGGCTGCTGGCCGGCGGGGGCGGGCTGGGCCTGGCGTTGCTCCTGCTGGTGACGCTGGCGAAAGGGCTGGTCCGCCTCGACCAGCAGGCGCCCGCCCCTCCGGACCTGCCCGACCCCGAGCCCCCTGTCTTCCTGGGGCTGCACCTGGACGCCAGCTTCACCGAGGACGGCGTCGCGCCCGACGAGACCCGCGACAGGGCGGCGGCGGAGTCCGTGGTGCGGGCCATCGGCGACTCCGCCGCCATCCGCAGCTGCATGAAGGCCCACAGCGAGCTGCTGGCGACCGCCAGGCTGCAGCTGCAGGTCCTGGTGGTGCCCCCCGGCGCGCTGGGGGCCCTGCACGTGCAGCCCACGAGCCTGCAGGGCAGCGCCCTGGAAGCGTGCCTGCTGCAGGCGGCCGCGGACCTGCGGCTGGACGGCGTGGCCGTCGAGAGAGAGGGCACCGTCGCGCTGGAGTTTCCCTGAAAGCCTGACGCGCGGATCCGCGGCCACAGCCTACTCGCTCTGCTGCTCCAGCCAGGTGCGCAGGTTCTCCGGCCGCTGCTGGATCCATTCGGTGATGCAGGCCACGTCGTTCTCGAAGGCTATGTCCGTGTACTCGCGCCGCGGATCGGCGTAGACCGCGTCCTTGATGCGCTCGAAGTGCTCCGGGATGATGCTGGGCAGGTCGGCGGCCTCGAGATGGTCCGTCATCTCGGCCATGGCGTCCAAAAAGCGCGGCTTGCAGTCGGGGTTCCGCTTGCATGTCTGCGCCAGGAAGCCCTGCGAGTAGTTGTTGGGGCTGGTCATGTAGTTGGCGCAGTTCATGGTGCTCCACGGATTCCAGCCGAAGGAGAGATCCGTGGACCAGGGCGTCCAGTACCACTTCTCCAGGCTGGGCTCGTGGTAGAGGTGGAAGTTGTTCAGGTTGCCCGAGTAGCTGTCCCAGTGCGCCAAGACCGTGTCCAGGGCGACGGTCTTCAGGAACATGTCCATGTCCAGCAGCAGGTCCATCATCACCAGCTGCTGGTCGGGCTCGTCGATGGTGACGGCCTCGCAGAAGGACAGCAGGTCGTCCCAGTCGCTCTCGTCGCCCTGCTCGTCGATCTCGAAGCAGGTGCAGATCATGTTGACGTCGCAGGGGTAGTTGAAGGAGCCGGACTCGTACAGGCTGCCCTCGTCGTTCTCCCACCACTGCTCGATGAAGGACTCGTCCATGGTGTCCACGATGGCGTACAGGCCGTAGTCCTGACCGTTGACGATCAGGGTGGCGTAGCCCACTCGCGGCGCGGGCAGGCCGGCGTCGCGGTAGAGCTTGTAGGCCAGGTACTCGTGCATGGCCGAGGGGTCGTAGACCATGTTGTTGAGGGTCAGGCGCCGCAAGTCGTGAAACTTCTGCTCCTCGTCGATGAAGTTGAACTTGACCTTGAAGGCCGCCTTTCCCGACAGGGAACGGTAGGCCGAGGAGCCCTTCAGGCGCACGCCGACGTCCTCCCAGGTATCACCGTCGTAGCTGAAGCTGCCCTGGGCGTACTCGTAGGGGCTGTACTGAAGGGCCTGGACGGACTCGCTGGGCAGCTCGATCTCGAAGGCGTGGATGGCCTCGTCGGTGAACAGGAAGTGCTCGTCCTGCTGGGAGCTGTCCCCTGGCACCTGCTCCACGGGCCCGGTGTCCTTGAAGGGAGCCGCGCTGTCGCTGGCGGAGTCTTCGGTCTCTCCTCCCTGCGGCCGGCGCTCGGGATCGGTGCCGATGCTGGCGCTGTGGCAGGCGGCGAACAGAACGACGATGGGGGCGACAAGAGCGCTGCGCATGGAGGATGAGCTCGGGGGCGGACGGGCCACCTCAACCTATCCCAGGTTCAGGCCACTGGCTGGACCGACTGCTATGCTCGGCATGCCCCACGCTCGGATGCTCGCCATGCCCCTCTCGCCCCTGCTGGCCCTGGTCGCGCCGGTCTCGGCCGCGGCGTTCTTCGAGGGCTGGGGCTTCTACCTGGGGGATCCCCACGCCCACACAGGCGCCTCCCTGGACGGGGGCTCCTCGGACCTGGGCATCTACGAAGGGGATTTCGGCTCGGTGGCGAAGCTGGCGCAGACGGCGCAGGACAACGGCCTGGACTGGTTGGTCATCACCGACCACGTCAACGGCAGCTTCACCGCACCCAGCGGTGATTTCCAGCTCGTGCTGCAACGGGTGCTGGAGGCCCACGACCCGGACGGTGGCTTCGTGACCGTTCCAGGCGCCGAGCTCACGTTCAGCCTGACGGACGGGGGCCTGGGCCACAAGAACCTCTACCTCTTCGCCACGAATCAAGAGCTGCAGGGCTTCACGCTGACCGACGCCCAGCTCGACGGCGGCGCGCAGGTCATCGCGGACTGCCAGGAGATCTGGGACTGGGTGGCGGAGGTGGATGCCCAGTGGGGACCAGCGCTGCTGCTGGCGCACCACCCCGCCTTCGCCGCCAACATCGGCACGGAATGGGACTGCCACGCCGACGCTGCGCCCTGGTCGCCGGCGGTGGAGATCTACTCCCGACACGGCAGCTCACTGGGCGTAGAGGTCTGGGATCCGCTCTGGGACCAGGCCGACGCACTGCGATCGGTCGAAGGGGCGCTGGACCCCTACGGCCCCGATCTGCTGCTGGGCTTCATGGCAGGTACCGACTCCCACGACACGGCCCCGGGGGCCACCTGCGCCCAGGATCGCCGCCTGACCCACCACCCCTACGGCGGCGGGCTGACCATCCTGGTGCTGCCCGAGTCCGAGAGCTTCGACCGGCCCGCCATCCACGAGGCCATCACGCAGCGGCGCAGCTACGCCACCAGCGGCCCCCTGGTGCCCGTGGTGGTGGAGTACCGCAGCGGCGGCGAGGAGCTGGGTGGCATGGGTGAAATCCTGAGCATCCCGCCGGGCGAGGGGCTGCTGGCCGAGCTGCGGCTGCCCGCGGTGACGGACCCCTTCGTAGTCGCCGTGCAGCTACGCACGCGCGGCGGGCACTGGACCGCCACCCGACTCGAGGCCGGCAGCTACCAGGCGGTCATCCCCGCGCAGGAGACGCCCCGCTACCTCTACCCGCTGGTGATCCTGGATGGCGACGCCTACTACGAGCAGACCTGCGACGACGGAGGCGAGGACGCGCAAGAGTACGTCTGGCTGTCCCCGACCTGGTTCGACGGCGAGCTGAGGGACCTGGACGGCGATGGCTACAGCGGCTTGCAGGGCGACTGCGACGACGACGACCCGGCGGCGCACCCCGCGGCGAAAGAGGTCTGCGACTCGGGCGCGGACGAGGACTGCGACGGCCTGGTCGACGACCAGGACCCGGACTGCCCGCAGGACTCGCCCGCAGACTCGCCGGCCGATACGGCCGCGGATGCCGTGACGGATTCGCCTTCCGAGTCCAGCGTTTCGGACAGTGACGACGACGCCAGCGATGCGCAGGACGAGGCGCAGTCCGCTCAGCGCTGCAGCGGCTGCAGCGACACGGCGGCGGGCAGCGTCCTCTGGCTGGCGCTCCTCGCACTGGCGGCGCGCAGGCTGCGCAGGCGCAGCGCCGGAGAGATCTAGCGGAAGGTGTCCGCCACCAGCTTGCTCAGCTCGCCGGCCGCCTTGACGGCCTCGGCGGCCTCGCCGGGGATGCCGGTGGTGACCTGCACGTTCTGCTTGACGGCCTTCAGCGCCTTGGGGATGTCCCTCATGGACAGGCCGGCGGACTTGGCCATCTCGGGCACCTTGGCTGGCAGCGCCTTGGCCTCGTTGATCAGACCCTTGGCCTGGTTGGGGATCGTGGCCAGGTTCTTGACGGCGCCCCCCAGCGAGGTGAGGGCGCCATTGATGGCATCCACGCCGCCGCGGGCCTCCGGCGGCAGACCGCTGTCCACCACCAGCTTGGGCTGCGTGCCCTGCATCTGCACCTTGATGGAACCGGCAGCCTGCTCCTTCAGCTGAGCCATGGCGCTCTGCAGGCTCTGGCCCTCGGTCACGCCCAGGGCCTGCTCCAGGTTGTCCATGGCCGTGTAGATGCTGTCCGTGGCGCCGCGCAGGGTGTCCAGCAGCTTCTGCACCTTGGCGAAGAAGCTGTCCATGTCGGCCAGCCCGGTGCTGACGATGTCCTTGCGCTCGCGGCGCGCCTTGTCGGCCTTGCTGGTCTGCGAGGCGCTCTTGTCGCCCTTCTTCTTCTTGCCCCCCGAAGCAGCCAGGTCCGCGGCTTCCTCGGCCGCCACGGCGGCCTGCTGGGAGCTGGCCAGGACCTGCTCGATGTCGGGGAGCTCATCGCCCTCTTCGCAGTGGAAGTGGAACTCCACGCGTCGGTCCTCTTCGCTGTAGTAGTCGCTGGCCTCTTTCTCTCCCATGCCGCGGGTCATCACGCGGCCGGGATCCGCCCCGCCCGCCTCGATGACCAGGCTGCGCACGTACTCGGCGCGGTCTTCGGACAGCAGCTGGTTGTCCTGCTCGGCGCCGCTGGCGTCGGCGTAGCCCACCAGGGCCAGGCTGCAGCTCTCGTCGGCCTGCAGGCGCTCGACGGCCTGGCCCACGTAGAGGTAGTCGAAGACGTAGGCCAGCTCGTAGCTGGCCGAGTCGAAGTAGACGGGACCGATGCCGACAGGGGGCGCCTTGGTGGCGCAGGCGAGACCGGCGAGGGAGGCGAGGATCGCTGCGGTCCTGGAATTGGCCATGGTCACTCCTCCATGAGCTCCACGCGATGGGTGCCCGGTTCTGTTCCGGGATGCGGACCTATCGCGATTTCCCGGACCTGGGCAACGCGGGACGCGCTGCGCAAGGATCCAGGACGCGGCGGACTCGTCAGGAAGAGCGCACCGGGGCGGCGCAGGGTTCAACGCGCCTGCGCCGCCTTCCGGTCTACAGACCCTCGATCCTGGGCTTCTCACCCAGCAGCTCGGCCACGAACTCCTCGATCAGCTCGTTCTTGCGCCGGTCCCGCTCCTCGATCTCCAGCTGCAGGTCCTCCAGCTGGTCGCGGATGCGCTCCAGCTGCAAGCGGCGCACCTGCTGCCGCAGGTCGAAGACCTCCTGGGCCTGCATCAGGAGCTCCTCGCGTCGCTCCTTGCGGGCGCTCTTGGACAGGTCCTCGTAGCCATCCCTGAGCGCCTCGAGCCGCTGCTCGCCTTCCCGGGGCGGCGGGCGGCCGCCCCCCCCCGCCGGGGGCTCGGGCGGGCGGGGGGGGGGGCCCCCCCGCCGCGCCCCCGGGGG
>CAYVQL010000161.1:16363-24251 GCA_964454135.1 uncultured Enterobacterales bacterium
GAGGCGGCGGCCGAGCTGCTCCGGCGCGCCCCCGCCCCCCCCCCCCCCCCCCGCTCGGTATCCTGGCGCTGCAGCTTCTGGGACACCCGCTGCAGCGCCACGTGGTAGGCCTGGGGATCGGAGTCGCGCAGCGCCATGATCTGCTGGAAGCGCTCGGGTGCCAGCTGGCGCAGCGACTCCAGCAGCTGGCCTTCCTGGGGGCCAGGAGGGGGAGGCGCCGGCGCCTCGACACCCTCCGGGGGAGGGGGTGGGGCCTGGGCCAGCGCGGGCTCGCCCAGGGCCAGGCAGAACAGAAAAGCGGTGGGGCTGAGGGTCATGGTCACTCCTGGCTGGGAGGGGTGGCGAGCTCGACGGACATCCAGG
This sequence comes from uncultured Enterobacterales bacterium, assembly GCA_964454135.1. Lineage (GTDB taxonomy): Bacteria > Myxococcota_A > UBA796 > UBA796 > JAFGLY01 > CAYVQL01. Next base: position 16,727 of record CAYVQL010000161.1, read on the forward strand.
CCAGCTGGGCGTCCAGCGTCGCCAGCTCCTGGTCGAGCTCATCGCGGAAGCTGGGGCGGTCCGCCTCGACGACGAGGGGCGCATCGCTGTCCTGCAGCGTGGGCTCTTCGCTCTCCTGGACCGGAGCGCGGTACACGACGAGCAGCAGCGCCGCTGCGGCCGCCAGCAGGGAGCCGCTCAGCAACAGGCGGGCGGGGTGGCGGCGCGACCGGGGCTCGCTGGCCCGCTCCACCAGCTCCTGCAGCGTGTCGGCGTGCTCGACTGCCACGGCCTGGCAGTGGGCGCAGGCGGCCACGTGGTGCAAGTGCTCCTCCGGCCCGTCGCCGTAGAGCCAGGTCAAGGTGGTGGTCCGGGCGTGGGGGCAGCTCAAGGCGCACCTCTCTTGGACGGGGGGGCATGGGGCGCTGCAGCCTGGTCCAAGGCGGCCCGCAGGCGGCGCAGCGCGCGGTGCATGCGCCCCAGGGCGGTGTTCAGGGGCACGCCCTGGCGACGCGCGATCTCCTTGAAGCTCATGCCACGCTGCAAGCGCCAGCGGAACACCTGGGCCATCTCGGGAGACATGGCGTCCAGGCTGCGTTGGGCCAGCCGCGCCAGCTGCGCCGCACCGGCCTGCTGGTCCGGCCGCTCCGTAGCCTGTGCGAGGGATTCATCGTCTCCCAGCAACACCAGGGGAGCGCGCCGCAGACGCCGCCGGTGGCGATCCACCAGCACGCGTCGAGCGCAGGTGAACAGGTAGGCCCGGAAAGCGGCTTCGTCGGCGCAGCTGGGAGCGGCGGCCAGGGTGCGGCTCCAGGTCTCCTGGCAGAGCTCCTCGGCCTCGGGCGGCAAACGCGAGCGGAAGAAGACCAGCAGCTCCGCCTGCAGGCGTGGGTAGTCGGGTCTGGCTGGCGAGCGAGCCTGCAAAGGGAACTCCGGACCGGGCGCACGTCCATGAAAACGCGCCAGGGGGGGAGAAATTGTCCCAGACCCGAAAAAATGGGAAAAAAGCGGGGCCGGAGAAAGGGCCCCGCTATCAGCCTGCTACCCTGTTCTCCCCTTCCAGGGCCCGTCCCGCATGCCGTCCCGCCCCCTCAAGCTGCTGCACCCCGCCACTACTCGGCTGGTCCTGCCCCTGCTGGCCTGGAAGCTGCTCTTCTTCGTTCTGCTCTTCTCCAGCCTGCGCCTGCTGCCCGACTTCTTCAACCTGCGCTCCTACGTCAACAACTACGCGGCCAACCACGGCGCGCCGCCGCTGGACATGCCCTCGCTGGCCACCCGCTTCCAGACCTGGGACGCGGCTCACTACTTGTGGATCGCCGAACACGGCTACGCCCTCGAGGGTCCCTGGGCCAGCTTCTACCCCCTGTGGCCAGGCCTGATCCGAGCCGGCGCCCCGCTGCTGGGCGGCAGCCACCTGCTGGCGGGCCTGGTGCTGGCCAACCTCTTCTCGCTGCTGGCCCTGCTGCTGCTGCACGACCTGCTGGTGCGCCGCTACGGATCCTGCGAGGCCGACCTGGGCCTGGCCCTGATGCTGGCCTACCCCGGGACGCTCTTTTTGTGCTTCCCCTTTTCCGAAGCCCTCTTCCTGCTGCTCTCGGTGGCTGTGTTCGCCCTGCTGCAGCGCGAGCGTCTGGGGGGTGCCGCCTTGTTGGCGGGCCTGCTGCCCCTGACCCGCGCCGTGGGGCTCTTCGCCATGGCCCCCCTGCTGGTGGCTCTGTGGCGCAGGGGGCAGCTCAAGCGCCGCGGCTGGCTGGCCTTGACGCCCCTGGCGGGCTTCGGCGTCTACCTGGCCGTGATGGCCCTGGCCACTGGGGATCCTCTGGCCGGCTTCAAGTCCCAGCAGGGCTTCCTGGCCCGTTCCTCCATCGGCGACATGTTCTCGCCGCTGCAGTTCCTGTCCCAGCTCTTCACGCCGCTCGAGCTGCACGGCTACCTGGACTCGGGCATCGACCGCCTGATGTTCGCCTGGTTCCTTTTGGGCCTGGTCCTCCTGGCCCTGCGCGCCCGGCGCGAGGCCGAGTGGCTGGTCTACGCCCTGCCCCTGGGGCTTGTGCCCGCCATGACCGTCAAGTTCATGGCCTATACGCGCTACCTGGTCGTGGTCTTCCCGATCTTCGCCATCAGCGCCGTCTGGCTGGTGCGCCGCGACAAGGGCGCCTGGGCCTGGGCTCTGGTGCCGGCGCTGGGCTTCTTGCAGCTCTTGCTGCTGCTGCGGCACTTCAACCACTATTGGGCAGGGTGAGGGGCGCAGGGGACGCGCCCCTACCCCCCCCTCCCGCGCCCGGCTAAGGGGCCCCGGCTCATCCCCTCCCGCGAGCACCGCGAGGTCCCCTATGCTGAAATCCGCCGGCAGAACCCATAGCTGCGGAGCCCTGCGCTCCGAGCACGTCGAACAACCCGTCGTCCTCCAGGGCTGGGTGGACGCGGCCCGCGACATGGGAGGCGTGGTCTTTCTGGACCTGCGCGACCGCTACGGCGTCACGCAGGTGACCGTGGACGCCCGCTCGCCCGAGCCGGCGCGGGCCGTCGCTCCGAAGTGCCACCTGGAGTACGTGCTCGAGGTGCGCGGCCGGGCCGTGGCGCGCCACAATCCCAACCCACGCATCCCCACCGGCGCCGTGGAGGTCGTGGCCGACGAGATCCGCATCCTGAGCAAGTCGCAGCCCCTGCCCTTCGCCGTGCACGAGAGCGCCGCCGCCAACGAAGACACGCGCCTGCGCTACCGCTACCTGGACCTGCGGCGGCCCAAGCTGGCCAAGCACCTGGTCACCCGCCACCACGCGGCGCAGACCGCGCGCCGCTGCCTGTGCGACGAGGACTTCGTGGAGGTGGAGACCCCGGTGCTCACCCGCGCCACGCCCGAGGGCGCCCGCGACTACCTGGTGCCCAGCCGCGTGCACGGGGGCTCCTGGTACGCCCTGCCCCAGTCGCCCCAGCTCTTCAAGCAGATCCTGATGGTCGCGGGCATGGACCGCTACTTCCAGATCGTCAAGTGCTTCCGCGACGAGGACCTGCGCGCCGACCGCCAGCCCGAGTTCACCCAGATCGACATCGAGCTGTCCTTCGCCACCCACGACCTGGTGATGGAGCTGGCCGAGAAGCTCACCCGCGCCATGTGGGGCGCCATCCTTGGCCAGGAGATCGGCCCCATCCCCCGCCTGACCTACGCCGAGGCCATGGCGCGCTTCGGGCGCGACGCCCCGGACATGCGCTTCGGCCTCGAGCTGACGGAGCTCTCCGAGGCGCTGGCCGACACCGAGTTCCGCGTGGTGGGCGGCGCCCTGGCCCATGGCGGCATCTGCAAGGCCCTGCGCGTGCATGGCGCGGCCGGCGACACCAGCCGCAAGATCCTCAACGGCTGGACGGATTTCGTACGCCGCTACGGCATGGGCGGGCTGCTGTGGGCCAAGCTGGGCCAGGACAAGTGGAGTGGCCCGCTGGCGCGCCTCTCCGAGCAGGAGCGCGCTGCCGTGGCCCAGGCCCTGGGGGCTGAGCCCGGCGACCTGCTGCTGCTGGGCGCCGGTCCGGCCGCGCATGTGAACGCCGGCCTTGGCAACCTGCGCGTCGAGGTGGCCCGCCACCGCGACCTCGTCCCCGAGGGCGGCTTCGCCTTCTGCTGGGTGACCGATTTCCCGGCCTTCGAGAGGGACGAGGACGAGGACCGCTGGGTGGCCGTGCACCACCCCTTCACCGCGCCCAGCCCCGAGCACATCCCCCTGCTGGGCAGCGGCCGCGAGGCCGAGATCTGCTCCGACGCCTACGACCTGGTCTGCAACGGCTACGAGATTGCGGGCGGCTCCATCCGTATCCACGACCCCGACGTGCAGCGCAAGGTCTTCGACGCCCTGGGCATCGGCCCCGAAGAGGCCCAGGAGAAGTTCGGCTTTTTGCTGGAGGCCCTCTCCTTCGGCGCGCCGCCCCACGGCGGCATCGCGTTCGGCTTCGACCGCTGCGTCATGCTGCTCTGCGGCACCGACAACATCCGCGACGTGATCGCCTTCCCCAAGACCACCAGCGCCCAGTGCCTGATGAGTGGCGCCCCAGGGGGCGTATCCGACGCGCAGCTGGCAGAGCTGCACGTCGAGAACCTGGACAAATAACGCTACGCTGAAACCCGGGGCCGAAGACCGCGGCGGGATACAATGTCCCGCCCACCTCTTCGGGAGCCCCCAATGACCGCGCCCCGCCTCCTGTCCGCCGCCAGCCTGATCCTGCTGGCGGCCTGCGACGACGACTACGTCGCCCCCGAGCTGCCCGTGAAGGAAGCCGGCGCCCTGCAGGTGGGCGCGGCCGAGAGCTACCTGGAGCTGCCCATCGGCACGCCCATGGGGGGCTTTTCCTTCCGCTGCGAGCTGCTGGGCAACACGGCCGTGGTGGACTACCGCGACAGCGACTACGCCATCGGCTTCGGCCCCAGCACCGGCATCCACACCCTGCCCGGGGTCAAGGCCTTCTGGTTCGACAACGGCCAGGAAAACCTGGTCGTGCTCAAGGTGGACGTCATCTACTCCTACGACGGCCTGGTCACCGAGATCACCAGCCGCCTGGAAGAGGCCACGGGCCTGGACCTGCAGGGGCGGGTGGTGCTGGCCACCAACCACTCCCACAACAGCTTCTCCAACTACACCGACCAGATCACCTACTACCTGGGCGGCGACCGCTACAACCACGAGGTCTTCACGCGCTTCGCCGAGATCGCCGAGGCCGCGGCCCTGGAGGCCTGGGAGGGGCGCCAGGAGGCCGCCGTGGGCCTGGGCTACGCCCGCGACTGGGATCCGAACGACGAGATCTACCGCGACCGGCGCGGCGACAACGACAAGCTGCAGATCTGGGACGACCTGCCCGCGGGCAGGCGCAAAGATCCCCTGCTGTGGATGATGCGCGTGGACGCCGCCTCCAGCGGCGAGCCCATCGCCGCGCTCTTCGGCTTCGGCATCCACGGCACCATCCTGGACGCCGACAACCCCATCGTCTCCATCGACGCCCCCGGTCACCTGGACATCTCTTTCCAGGATCAGTTCGACAGCAAAGTGGTGGTGGCCCACTTCCAGGGCGCGGGCGGAGACGCCAGCCCGGCCGGCGAGGACAGCTGGCTGGCCAAGCCCGAGAGCGTGGGTGACCGGGCGGCGCCGCTGCTGTACGAGCTCTGGGAGTCCATCCCCACCAGCAGCGATCCCGTCACCATGGAGACGCGCACCCAGGCCGTGCCCGAGCACCGCGACGCCATCCACGTCAGCCGCGGCGGCGTCGTGGACTGGAGCTACGCGCCCTACCTCGACTGCGACAAGGACCAGGACACCGGGGCGGAGCCCCTGGAGCCCCTGGAGCTCGTGGACGCCATCGACCGCGAGCTGCAGTGCGAGGAGGACGACGACTTCGAGCCCGACAACGAGGTCTGGGACGCCAACGGCGAGCTGATCTCGCCCATCGACGAGTTCATCTGTGAGGACGGCGCCGCCTTCTGCGGCGAGGAGATGTTCAACATCGCCGGCATCAGCTTCGAGGTGGATCCCTACCCCTACTCCACCTGCGTCCCCATCGAGTTCTTCATGCCGCTGATCACCAACGCCTTCGAGCTGGACGAGGAGCCCACGCTGCCCCTCGACGAAGCCATGACGGCCACGGTCACGGCCGCCAGCATCGGGCCGCTGACCACCCTGTGGGAGGACGGAACCCAGACCAGCGAGCCCATGCTCTGGGGCTTCTTCCCCGGCGAGACCTGCGACTACTACCACGAGATGTACCGCCGCCTGGCCGCTGACGAGCTGGGCTTCGACTCGGTGGTGGCCGTGGGCTACGCCCAGGACCACGAGGGCTACCTGATGCTGACCGAGGACTGGCTGCTGGGCGGCTACGAGCCATCCATCAACGTCTGGGGTCCGCTGCAGGGCGACCACATCCTGGACCAGTCGCTGCTGATGAGCCGGGCCCTGCTGACCGACGAGATCGAGCCGGCGTACGCCAACGAGCTCTTCGCGCCATGGGAGTGGGGCCCCTACGAGCTGCCCGTGCTCACGCTCGACAGCACGCCCGACGCCGGCACCCTGCTGGACAGCCCCCCCGAGTACCTCTATTCGCCGCTGCTGGACGAGAGCGACCAGGACAAGGGCGTCAACCCCGATCTGAGCTGGCAGGACGAGGTGCCGCGTGTGCAGGGCCTGGTGCAGATCGCCTGGAAGGGCGGTGATCCGGGCGTGGACCTGCCCCGCGTGGTGCTGGAGCGCTGCGAGGGCGGCTCCTGCACGCCCGCCACCTCGCGCTCGGGGCGCGAGATCGACAGCGCAGGGCCGGATTTCACCCTGGGCCACACGCCCGATCCCCTGGCCCCCGCCGAAGACGAGCAGGTGCACTACTACCTGGCCTCCTGGCAGGCCGTGGGGCACGTCAACGACCGCGCCGGCCTGCCCGAGGGCGAGTACCGCCTGCACGTCTACGGCAAGCGCGCCACGGGCGGCAGCAGCTGGCCCTACCAGACCGAGGAATACGAGATCACCAGCGAGAGCTTCACCGTCGTGCCCGGCGAGCTGGACCTGTCCCTGTCGGGCAGCGACTTGTGGGCCTCCATCCCGGCCCACGAGCTGGGCTTCCGCCACATCGGGCCCGGGGGCTACGTGCGCGGCGCCAATCCCCTGCCCGACAACCAGGCTACGTTCACCTGGACGCTGTCCGACGGCAGCAGCCAGAGCGAAGAAGTTAGCGGCAGCTCCGCCCACTACCAGTCGTACTTCCAGGTCAGCGTGCCCGCCGACGCGGTGAGCGTGCTGGTGGAGGACATCTACGGCAACAGCGGCGAGCTGCAGCTCTAAGGGGAGGCACCGTGAAACGCTTCATCGCCGTGGCCGGAAACATGGGGGTCGGCAAGACCTCCATGGTCACCTTCCTGCAGCGGCGCTACGGCTTCGAGCCGGTCTACGAGCCGTTTCAGGACAATCCCTACCTGGACGATTTCTACAAGGACATGAAGCGCTGGGCCTTCCACTCCCAGCTGTACTTCCTGACCCACAAGTTCCGGTTGCACCGGGGGCTGAATGCGAACCCCGGTACGGTGGTGCAGGACCGCAGCATCTACGAAGATGCGGAGATCTTCGCCACGAACCTGGCGCGGGGGCGCTTCATCAACAAGCGCGATTTCCGGACCTACATGGAGCTCTACGAGACCATGCGGGAGGCGCTGCAGCCGCCGGATCTGCTGATCTACCTGCGCTGCTCGGTGCGGGCGATTCGCAAGCGCATCAAGATCAGGGGGAGGCCGAGCGAGCAGGATATTCCGGCCAGGTATCTGCGGAGGTTGAACAAGCTGTATGAGGGGTGGATCGAGCGCTACGACCTGTCGCCGGTGCTGGTGTGGGATTCGGAGAGGATGGATTATGTGCAGGATATTCGGGATCTGGCGCGGTTTCAGGAGGAGATGGATCGGTTTTTGTAGAGAGGAAGAGGGTTGAGGGTGGAAGGTAGAGGGTGGAAGGTAGAGGGTTGAGGGTGGAAGGTAGAGGGTGAAGGGTGAAGGGTGAAGGGTGAAGGGGGAGGGGGGTATGGGGAAGGGGGG
>CAYVQL010000162.1:0-13000 GCA_964454135.1 uncultured Enterobacterales bacterium
GAAGCTCCTCGAACTGTCGGCAAGACTGGCGGCTTCTGTTCGGTGCCCGTTTTTCATGCCTGTTCCTTCCATCTTTCAGGGGTGGTCGAACCGCCTTGTCTCAGATCGATCTGCTGCTTGCCCTGTCCTTCGCGCGCAAGCGCCCTCTGGTTACAGTTTTTTTTCAGGCTCGGCGGCCCGGTTTCTTTGGGGAACTGTAACCAAACGGCTCGGTCCGCCGAAGACAGCTGATGCAGGTCGAGACCGCCGGCGGAGCCAAGGAGAGAGCGTGCTGCCCGAGGAGGAACGACAAGGAGCATGACACCTGAGCTGGAAAAGGAGCTGGGCGAGCTGATGGTGCTCGCCCAGGCGGGCGACAAGGTCGCGTACGAGGCCTTGCTCTGTAAGCTGTCCGCCGCGGTGCGGGGCATGGCGACGCGACGACTGCCCTTCGATTCCGTCGACGACGGCATCCAGAATGTCCTGATCGCGGTCCATCGCGCGCGGCATACCTACGATCCCACCCGGCCCTTCGCTCCCTGGTTCCTGGCCCTGGCCCGGTATCGTCTGACCGACACCTGGCGCAGGATCGACCGCACATCGGGCCGCGAGGTCAGCAAGAAGGACGTGGCGGACATCGCAGGAGCTGCTGATCCACGGCGAGCAAGGGAGGACCAAGTGGCGATACGAGCGGCGGTGGCCGAGTTGCCCGCTCGGCAGCGCCGCGTCGTCGAGCTGCTGAAGCTGGAGCAACGAAGCGTACGGGAGGTCGCAGAGATCCTCGAGATGAGCGAGTCGGCCGTGAAGGTCACTGCGCACCGCGCCTACAAGGCGCTTCGTCACCACCTGGGAGGGCGCAATGCCGACCGTTGACCAGTTGATCCTGGAGCTGGCGAACGACGCCAAGCCCGTCAAGCGGTTGCCTCCCCGCCAAGTGAGGTTCGCTGTCTGGTTCATCGTCTCTGCGCTCTACGTCGGTGTGGGCGTCGGCCTGCTCGGGCTTCGTCCGGACCTGCACGATCGCCTGCAGGAACTCAGCTACCTGGGTCAGCTCGGGCTGGCGGGAGCCGCCGCCTTCAGCTCGGCGTGGAGCGCCCTCGCCCTGAGCGTCCCGGGTGCGGAACACCGCATCCGGACGAGGTTGATCCCGGTTTCGATCCTGGCGGCCTGGACCTCGTGGATGCTGTACCGCATGGTCAGCTTCGTCGCGGATCCGCGGATCTGGATCGCCGTGATCCGCGAGTACAGCTTCGAGCAGATCGGAATCGGCCTGCTGTTGGCATCCCTGCCAGGGATCCTGCTCTTTCTCATGATCCGTCGGGCGGCGCCGCTGCGCCCGGGTTGGGCCGGAGGCCTGGCGCTCATCACGGCCGGCGCGTTGAGTACGCTGGGGGGGCTGCTGACCTGCGACAACCCCTGCCCCATTCACGCGGTCGTCCTGTACATCGCACCGATGCTGGCCCTGGGCGCGGTGGGCTTGGGTGCTGGTTGGCTGTGGCTGCGCCGCTTTCGATGACCGCCGTGGATCAGCCCCGCAGCACGGCGATGCGCTGCGCCTGGTCCGGCGCCAGGCGAGCCAGCAGCGCCAGCACGTGTTCCAGCGCCTCGGCGGCCTCCTGCAAGCCCAGCTCCAGCGGCGGCGGCAGCACGAAGACCCGGTTGCGCAGCGCCAGAGAAGCCAGCAATCCAGCGCGCTCGCCTTCGTCCAGCGCGAAACCCAGCTGCTCGGACGTGATGCGCCGCGCGTCGCGGCGGGCCTGGCGCTTGTCCTGCCAGCCGCGGTACAGGCGCGGGGCGATGCAGGTCAAGCCCTGCCCGCTGGCCAAGTCCAGCAGATCCAGAAAGCCCAGGCTGGCCTGCGGATCGGCGAAGGCGTCCTCCAATGCCACCAGGCTGGAGCCCGGCTGATGGAAGAGCTCCTGGATGGTGGCCGGAAAGCGTGAAGCCACGGGGCGCAGCGCGGAGATGGCCATCAGCTCGGAGCAGCGAATGCCGACCTGCAGAGCCTGGGCGCACATCAGGGCGTTCCCAGAGCAGGGCGCCCCCGCCTGATCGAGGTTCTCCAACAGGCTGTCGGCTGCCGTGGCGGCGTCCCAACGCGTCGTAGTGATGGACAAGCTCACCTCCAGGGGAATAGGGATTTGTGTCTGAGTAGTTATTCTGGTATTCTAATACCTGTTTACTCTATTGCTGGAGGCCACCCTGCGCAACCTGCTCAAAATCTCCGACGCGGCCTCCCTGGCCATCCACGCCATGGCCCTGCTTTCGACCCGCGACGCGCCCGTGCGGGTGCCTTTGCTGGCAGAGGCGTTGGCAGCCTCGGAGGCCCACCTGGGCAAGGTGATGCAGCGCCTGGGGCGGGCAGGCCTGCTGAACTCGGTGCGCGGTCCCAAGGGGGGCTACCAGCTGGCTGTGCCCGCTGACCAACTCATGCTGCTGACCATCCTGGAGGTGATGGATGGTCCGGTCCCCGAGGTGGCCTGCCTGCTCAAGAAGCCCAAGTGCTCCGATCCCTGCCCCTGCGTGCTGCGCTCCTTGTCCACCAAGGTCAACCAGCTGGTGCGCGAGGTCTTCGGCAGCACGAGCCTGTCCGATGTGGGCATCTGCGTAGACGGCTGGACCACCTGCGCAAGCAAGAGCACCGGTTAGCTGTGCATGGGGCACCTGGCCATGAGTCCTGACGAGCAAGCAGCGGGCGTGCTCCTGATCGACGACGACGCCACCGGCCGTGAGGTGGCGGCCTTCACCCTGCGCCAGCAGGGCCTGCGCGTCGACCTGGCCGAAGACGGGAAGCAGGGCCTGGCGCGCTTCGATCCCGAGCGCCACGCCGTGGTGGTCACGGACCTGAAGATGCCCCGTGTGGACGGCCTGCAGGTGCTGCGTCAGGTCCGCCAGCGTGCGCCCGACGTGCCTGTGCTGGTGATCACCGCGTTTGGCAGCATGCAGGTGGGCGTGGAGGCCATGCGCGCAGGGGCCTACGACGTCGTGGCCAAGCCCTTCAGCCGGGACCTGCTCTACCACACAGTGCAGCGCGCATTGGAGCGTCAGCGGCTGCTGGGCGACAATCGGCGCCTGCGGCGACAGCTGGCCGGCGTGGAGCGCCCCATCATCCATGCTTCGCCCCTGATGGCTACCCTGCTGGAGCGGGCGGACCGGGTGGCCGTGTCTCAAGCCAGCGTGCTGCTCACGGGTGAGAGCGGCACGGGCAAGGAGCTGGTGGCGCGCCGCATCCACGCCCGCAGCGCGCGGTGCGATGGCCCCTTCGTGGCGGTCAGCTGCGCGGCCCTGCCGGCGGAGCTGCTGGAGTCGGAGCTCTTCGGGCATGTGCGGGGCGCCTTCACCGGCGCCACTCGCTCCCGGCAAGGGCGTTTCCGTCGTGCCGCGGGGGGCACCCTGTTTCTGGACGAGGTGGGCGAGCTGGCCCCTCCCCTGCAGGGCAAGCTGCTGCGCGTGCTGCAGGAACGCGTGCTGGACGTCGTGGGCAGCGACGAGCCCGTCCCGCTGGATATCCGCGTCGTGGCTGCCAGCAACCAGGACCTGCAAGAGGACTCCGCACGCTTCCGACTGGATGTCTACTACCGCCTGGCCGTAGTGGAGCTGCGCCTGCCCGCCCTGCGCGAGCGCCTGGAGGACATCGAGCCCCTGGCGCACCACTTCATCGATCTGCACGCCCCTGGCCGGCAGCTCGAACTGCCGGCCAAGGTGGTCCGGGAGCTACGGCGACGACCTTGGCCGGGCAACGTGCGGGAGCTGGAGAACGCCTGCGAGCGCATGGCCATCCTCACCCCTGACGAGCGCGTGCACATCGATGATCTTCCACAGCTCTCCGGCCCCGCCGCGGCGAGCGACGCCTGGCTCGACCAACTCCCGCCGGGTTTGACGCTGGTTGACCTGGAGCGCAAGGCCATCGAGCACGCCCTGGGGCGCGTAGGGGGAAACCTCTCGGCCGCCGCCCGCCTCTTGGGCGTGCCGCGCCATATCCTGGTCTACCGGGTGGAAAAGCATGGCATCCCGCGACAGCCATGAGCCGGCCCCCTCCCCCTGGCGAGCCCTGGCCAGCTGGCGCGCGCTCTGGGGCATCTGGCTGCCCCTGGCACTGATCACGACGCTGCACTACGCCACGCCCTCCTCGTTGGAGTGGGTGCACGGCCTGGCGCGCCGGCTGTACTACCTGCCCATCGTGCTGGCGGCCTTTGCCGGGGGGTTGCGAGGGGGCCTCGCAGTGGCGCTTGCCGCCAGCCTGGTCTACCTGCCCCACGCCTTCACCCACCTGCACCATATGGATCCCGGCAGCGCCACCGAGAAGCTGCTGGAGATGGTGCTCTACCTGGTGGTCGGGCTGCTGGCGGGCCTGCTCGTGGACCGCGAGCGCGCCGAGCGCCGGCGGCAAGAGGCCCTGGCCCGCCGCCTGCAGCGCACCCTGGACGAGCTACGCAACGCCGAGCTGCAGCTGATGCGCAGCGCCCGCTTGTCGGCGCTGGGACAGCTGACCGCCGGTCTGGCCCACGAGATCAAGAACCCGCTGCACGCCATGCGTGGCACGGCCGAGATCATCGGCGACGCCCTGCAGGACGAGGCTGCCCGACGCATGCAGCGACTGCTGCTGCAGGAGGTCGATCGCCTCTCCGCCCTGCTGGAGCGTTTCCTGGGCTTCGCTCGCCAGGCGCCCCTGGAGCTGACGGAGTTCGATCTGCGCCAAGTCGCAGAGAGGGTCGAGGGCTTGATGGGCGCACAGGCGCGTCAGGCCGATGTGGAGCTGGTGCTGGAACTGCCTGACGAAGCGCTGGTCACGCGCGGCGATCCTGAGCAGCTGACCCAGCTCTGCCTGGGGATCGCGCTCAACGGGCTGCAGGCCCTGGCCGCGCGGGAGGCGTCGCGGCAGCTGACGCTGGGCCTGGCTCGAGATCGACGCGACGACCAGTCACTGCACGTCATCCTGCTGCGCAACAACGGACCGGCCATCCCAGCCGAGATGATGGACTGCATCTTCGATCCCTTCGTGACGTCCAGGGACGACGGCACGGGCCTGGGGCTGTCCATCGCGGCGCGCATCGCCTACGCCCATGGCGGCTTCATCGAGGCGCGCAACCTGGCCCAGGAGGGGGTGGAGTTCGCGGTGTACCTGCCCGCGCATCAGGCGGTGGAGCAATAGTCTCCAGGCCACTGCAGAATACTCTCACAGGCGCCAGCGACGAGCGCTGTCCATCGCTGCAAATGCCCCGTAGTGACAGGTTTTTTTTGAGGGCGACTCGCATCGGCATGAACCTTGCGAAGGTCATTCCATACCCATCCCGATGAGTACCCGAAGCAGCGAGGAGAGAGGGAAAAGGCCTCTGTCCTCTTCGGAGCTCTCCATGACCTTCACCTTCGTCCTGTTCGCCCACTTGGGCACATCCTCGCTGGCAGCGGGGGATCCCTCCCGGCTGGCGGCCGAGGCCCAGGCCGCGAATCCGGGCATCGCGGCGCTGCAGGCCCAGGTCGCCGAGCTCGAGGCCCTGGCGAACGTGGCCGGCGCCTGGCCCGATCCCGTGGCGGCGCTCGAATACGCCAACGTACCCGTCACCAGCTGGTCTTTGGACGGACACGGCATGGCAGGCGTGCAGCTCAGGGCCCAGCAGACCATCCCCTTCCCCGGTGTCCCCGGATTACGGGTCGACGTGGCGCGGTCGCAGGTCGGGGCGGCCGAGGCGCGCCTGGCAGAGGCGGGCCTTCGCCTGCGACGCGCCACAGAGGAGAGCTGGTGGCGCCTGACGCTGACGCGCCAGCTGCGCCAGCTCACGGACGAGCATGTGAAGCTCGCGCAACAGCTGTCGGACGCCGCACGGGCTCGCTACGAGACCGGCACCTCCCATCAGCACGGCCTGGTGGGGATGGAGCTGCTGCGCGATGAGCTGCGGGACTCGCTGCAGGACTACGAGCGGGAGGAGCGGCAGCTGATCGCGGCCCTCAGCTCCGCTCTGCATCGCGAGCTGACGGGAGTGCTCGACACGCCAGAACAGTTCCAGGTCCTGGCGCTGGACCCCGAGGACAACGTCGAGGATTGGCTCTCCACGGCGAGACAGCGACGCCCCGCCCTGGCCGAACTGGAGTCGCTCAGGCGCAGCGCCGAGCTCTCCGCCCGGCTGGCCCGGCGCGACGCACGGCCGGACCTGACGCTCTGGGCAGGCTATCGCATCCGCGCCTACGAGACGGACATGGACCCGGGCACGGACCTGGTGACGCTCGGCCTGTCGCTGCCCCTGGCCCTGCAGTCCGCGCGGGTGGGACGGGGCGCCGAGGCCGCAGCCCTGGAGGCGGCAGCGCGGGCCGGCCTGCAGCACGAGGCGCTGCTGGACGACATCGCAGCCCAGCTGCGGGCTGCGCACGCCGCCTGGAACCGCGCCGAAACCAAGGCGCGGACCTACCAGGACGAGCTGCTCCCCACCGCCAGGCAGGCGCTCGATAGCACCCTGGCCGCCTACCGGGTGGGTCATGCCGAGTTCGCCGCCCTCTACCAGGCACAGGTGGTGCTGCTGAACCTGGAGCGCGCCCGCCTGGTCGCCGTGGTGGAGACCCACCTGCAGGACGCGGCGGTGCGAGCCATCACAGGAGCTGCGGGGCGTCCGGCGGCAGTAATTCCATGAGCGCCGCACGTCTGGCCCATTGCCTGGCGATCGCCCTCTTCTGGGCGTTCGCCCTCTCTTGCGGCGGCTGGCAGGCGGATGGCCCGGTCGGACAAGCTCAGAGCGGGGAGCTCTGGACCTGCGGCATGCACCCGCAGGTGGTCCAGGATGGGCCTGGCAGCTGCCCGCTCTGCGGCATGGATCTGACGCCCATGAACAGCCCGGCCTCTGGGGAAAGCGCGAAGTCCGCCGGCGGAGACGGAGACGGCCAGGTCTCCATCGATCCCGCGGTGGTTCAGAACATGGGCGTGCGCACCCAGGTGGTCAAGCGGCGCACCATCACCCGCCACATCCGCACTGTCGGCCAGGTGCAGGTGGCCGAGGACGAGCTGAGCGTGGTCAACCTACGCTTCGACGGCTGGGTGGAGCGCATCCTGGCGGACAAGACCGGCGCCGAGGTCAAGGCCGGCCAGCGGCTCTTCGAGATCTACTCCCCCGAGCTGGTAGCGGCCCAGGAGGAGTATCTGCTGGCCCTGCGCGGCCATGGCGCACAGTCGGACCTGGCGCGATCGGCCCTGCGCAAGCTGGAGCTGTGGGACATCGCGGCGCGGGACATCCAGGCAGTGCGCGAGTCGGGCCAGGCCTCGCGCACACTGCCGATACGCGCTCCATCCAGCGGCTTCGTACTGCATAAGAACGTGGTGGAGGGGGCGCGCGTGCAGGCCGGACGGGACCTGTACCGCATCGGCAACCTGGCCAGCATCTGGATCGAGGCAGAGGTCTACGAGCACGACGCACCCTGGGTGGAGGCGGGCCAGCCCGCCCAGATCGAGCTGAGCCACCGCAAAGGGGCGCCGTTGGAGGGGGAGGTGGCCTATGTCCACCCCACGCTCAGCCCAAAGAGCCGCACGCTCAGGGCTCGCCTGGAGCTCGACAATCCCGGCGTGGAGCTCAAGCCAGGCATGTTCGCCACGGTTCGCATCCAGCATCGCCGCCAGGAGAGCGCCCTGGCCGTGCCCAGCGAGGCCATTATCCACTCCGGCGAGCGCGAGCTGGTCTTCATCGCCCTGGGGCAGGGCCGCTTCGCTGCGCGCGAGGTGACGACAGGGCTGGTGGCGGACCAGCACCTGACCGAGGTGCTCAGCGGCCTGCAAGAGGGCGAAGTGATCGTCACCTCGGGCCAGTTCCTGATCGACAGCGAGAGCCAGCTGCAGGAAGCCATGCAGAAGCTGCTGGCCCTGCGATCCGCCCACGACCACGACAAAGTGCACGACCACGAACACGTCTGCGACCACGGACAAGACCCCGAGCCCACGCCCCCCGCCCACGCCCACAACCAGGCCTCCGACTCCTCCCCATACACCTGCCCCATGCATCCGGAGGTCGTCAGCGACCAGCCGGGCCGGTGTCCGCAGTGCGGCATGTACCTCGAGCGCGCCGCCCCTGACGCACACGAGCACGCGCACTGAGGGCCGGGCATGATCGACAGGATCATCGAAGCCAGCCTCCGCAACAGGGTCTTCGTCCTGCTGATGACGGTCATGGCCGCGGCAGCCGGCGTCTGGGCCCTGCGCAGCACGCCGGTGGACGCCCTCCCCGACCTGTCGGACGTGCAGGTGATCGTGCTGAGCGAGTACCCGGGCCAGGCGCCGGGGGTGGTGGAGGACCAGGTCACCTACCCCTTGACCAGCGCCATGCTCAGCGTGCCCTACGCACGCACCGTGCGCGGCTACAGCTTCTTCGGCTTCTCATTGGTCTACGTCATCTTCGAGGACGGCACCGACCTGTACTGGGCCCGCTCGCGGGTGCTGGAATACCTCAACGTCGTCGGCCGCCGCCTGCCCCAGGGCGTCAGCCCGCAGCTGGGGCCCGACGCCACCGGCGTGGGCTGGGTCTACGAGTACACGCTGAGCGACTTCAGTCCGCGGGCCGAGGTGCTGCGCGCTGGCCTCGATGCGGACGGCGACGGGGCCGTGGACGCCACCGAGCTCCCCGCACCCCGGGAAGGGATCGAGGTCGACGGAGGCACGCGCCAGGTCTACGCGCAGGCGCAGCTGGCGCAGCTCTTCCAAGGGGGAAGCTCCCGATCCGAGCGCTTCGTGGAGGACTCGCTGCGCTTCGTGGTGGAAGCCTTCGACCGCGACGCCGACGCGCGCATCTCGCAAGAGGAGCTCTCCCAGGCCGCCAACTTCCGTGGATTGGACCTGGCCCAGCTGCGCAGCCTGCAGGACTGGTATCTGCGCTACGACCTGATGAGCCTGCAGGGTGTGAGCGAAGTGGCCAGCGTGGGTGGCTTCGTACGCCAGTACCAGGTGGAGGTCGCCCCTGAGAAGCTACGGGCCTTCGGCGTCAGCCTGGGCCAGGTGAGAGAGGCCATCCAGCGCTCCAACCTTGACGTGGGCGGGCGCGTGGTGGAGCTGGCCGAGCGCGAGTTCATGGTCCGCGGACGAGGCACCATCGCCTCGGTGGAGGATCTGGAGACGGCGCCGGTGGGCGTCGATCCCGAGACCCACGCCCCCATCCTGCTGAGCCAGGTGGCCCGCGTCCAGCTGGGCCCGGAGGCGCGACGGGGCATCGTGGAGCTGAACGGCCAGGGCGAGGTGGTGACCGGCATCGTGCTGCTGCGCTTCGGCGAGAACGCTCTGCAGGTCATCGAGCGCGTCGAGGAGCGGCTACAGAGCCTGAAGAAGGGGCTGCCCCCGGGCGTAGAGCTGCACGTCTCCTACAATCGCGCCAGCCTGATCGAACGCGCCATCGACACCCTGAAGGTCAAGCTGCTGGAAGAGATGGCCGTGGTGGCTCTGATCTGCGTGCTCTTCCTGCTGCATATGCGTAGCGCCCTGGTGGCCATCTTCACGCTGCCGGTGGGCGTGCTGATGAGCTTTTCGGTCATGCGCTTGTTCAACATCAACGCGGACATCATGAGCCTGGGAGGCATCGCCATCGCCATCGGGGTGATGGTGGATGCCTCGGTGGTCATGGTCGAGAACCTGCACAAGCACCGCGAGCGTCACCCCCATCGATCCCAGCTGCGGCTGGCCGTCGACGCCTCGAAGGAGGTGGGCCCGGCCCTCTTCTTCTCCCTGGCCATCATCACGGTCAGCTTCCTGCCCGTCTTCAGCCTGCAGGCCCAGGAAGGACGTCTCTTCAAGCCCCTGGCCTGGACCAAGACCTTCGCCATGGGCGCCTCCACCATCCTCTCCATCACCGTCATCCCGGTGCTGATGTACTACCTTGTGCGCGGCCGCATCGTGCGCGAGGAGAAGAATCCCCTCTCGCGGCTCTTCATCGCCTTGTACCGGCCCCTCATCCGCGCCGTGCTGCGCTGGCCGCGCACCACGGTGCTGGCGGCCGTGGTCCTGCTCGGCGTCACGCTGTTCCCCTACAGCAGGCTGGGCAGCGAGTTCATGCCTCCCCTCAACGAGGGCGATCTGCTCTACATGCCCACCACGCCGCCGGGCATCTCCATCACCAAGGCCCGCGAGCTGCTGCAGCAGACCGACAAGATCATCGCCAGCCATCCCCAGGTGGAGCACGTGCTGGGCAAGGTGGGTCGTGCCGAGACGGCCACGGATCCGGCGCCCCTGAGCATGATCGAGACCACCATCATCCTGACGGACCCTGAGACCTGGCCCGACGGCGTCAGCATCGAGACCATCGCCGCCGACCTGGACCGCATGGTCGATTTTCCGGGCCTGACCAACGCCTGGACCATGCCCATCAAGACGCGCATCGACATGCTGGCCACGGGCATCAAGACGCCCATCGGGATCAAGCTGCTGGGCGACGACCTGGAGGAGCTGAACGCCCTGGGTGAGCGCATCGAGGCCATGCTGCGTGAGCTGCCGGGCACGGCCAGCGTCTACTCCGAGCGCGCCACCGGGGGGGGCTACATCGACATCGACGTGCGCCGCGCCGACGCGGCTCGCTACGGCTTGTCCGTAGCCGACGTGCAGGACGTGGTGCGCACGGCCATCGGCGGCATGAACCTCACCTGGACGGTGGAGGGCCTGGAGCGCTACCCGGTCAACCTGCGCTACCCACGCGAGCTGCGCAACGACACCGAGGCCCTGCGCCGCGTCGCCGTGCCCACGCCCATGGGTCACGACGTGCCGCTATCGCACGTGGCCGACATCGGCTTCTCCAGGGGGCCGCCCGTCATCAAGAGCGAGAACGCGCGACGCACCACGTGGATCTACGTGGACCTGGACAAGGAGACGACCGAGGGTCGCGACCTGGGCGGCTATGTGCGCAGCGCCCGGCAGGCCGTGGACAGGCAGGTCTCGCTGCCTCCTGGCGTCAGCATGGTCTGGTCCGGACAGTACGAGTACATGGAGCGCGCCGCGCAGCGCCTCTCCGCTGTGATCCCACTGACCCTGGGCATCATCGTCATCCTTCTCTACGCCCACTTCCGCCGCCTGGGCGAGACCGTCATCGTGATGACCACCCTGCCCTTCGCCCTGGTGGGCGGCATCTGGCTGATGTTCCTGATGGGCTTCAACATGAGCGTGGCCGTAGGCGTGGGTTTCATCGCCCTGGCGGGCCTGGCGGCCGAGACCGGGGTGGTGATGCTGGTCTACCTGGAGGAGGCCATCGATCGCTTCCAGGCCGAGGGACGCCTGCGCAGCCAGCAAGACCTCAAGGCCGCCATCACGGAAGGAGCCGTGGACCGCGTGCGACCCAAGCTGATGACGGTGGCCACCACCATGATCGGCCTGATGCCCATCATGTTCGGGACCGAGACGGGCACGCGGGTGATGAAGCGCATCGCCGCGCCCATGGTGGGCGGCCTGCTCAGCTCCGCGATCCTCACCCTGCTGATCATCCCGGCGGTCTACCTGCTGTGGCGCGGTTTCCAGCTGCGGAGGGAGGGGGGCGCAGGATCCCCGCGCCAAGCATGAAACGAGGAGCGTCCAAGCCCGTCCATCCTCCAGCCCTCGTGCTGGCCTCCCCCGGTGCCCCTTCCCCTTCGGACCATCCGCGCGTTCGCCTCCACCGCGAGAGGAGACCCGCCATGCGGGTGTCACGATCCAGCCCAGTCCTGCACAAGGGCGGGCCTGACGCGGAGGCCCCGCCAGCTGAGCCTCCACCAGGGACTGACAATTGCCTCACGTGAAGGCGGCGAACTCCACCAGGATCACCGCCGAGGCGTGGTCGTAGAGCGAGACATCCTCGCCGTGCTGATCCGGCAGGGTGAAGTCTGGCGCGCAGAGGTCCTCGATGATGCCCACCTCGCGGCCCTCGCAGTCCGGTGTGTCATCGGCGGGCTCGCCTGTGTCGTCCGCTGGATCCCCAGTTTCGTCAGGCAGCTTGCCCGTGTCCTGGGAACCCTCTCCGGTGTCCGTGGGCGCATCGCTGTCGCCTGGCGGCTCGCTTGTGTCGTCCGGTGAGGCGCTATCGGCAGGCATCTCGTCGCCGACGGGATCGTCAGCGTCTTCCGAGGCTGGGGGTGAGCAGGCGCCGAGCGCCAAGAGCAGGAGCGTCAGGCTGGGCATTCCGTCCTCCGATGCAGTTCGTGTATCATTCCTCACGACACGGCCAACGGTCTGTGGGACGCCTCACAAGGACAGGCATGGAGGTGGTTTTCGGAATACCTGGCCAGCATGAAGACGCTCCGACCCAAGCCCGGCGTGATCGCCTCCCACCTCGCTCGCCTGCCGGTCTTTGGCGGGCTGGCGGCTCCCCATCGGGCCGACCTGGCCGCCCAGTCCTTTCTGCGGCTCTACGATCGCGGGGAGCCTCTCTTTCAACGAGGGGCCAGGGCCGACGCGCTGTACTGCGTGGTCGACGGCGCGGTGCGCGTCTACCGCAGCGGACCGGATGGACGCGAGAAGGTCATCCACCTGCTGCAGGCGCCCGCGCTGGTGGCCGAGGTGCCCGTGCTGACGGGCGCGCGCTTCCCGGCCAGCGCCGCCTGCACCGATCCCAGCACCGTTCTCTTCCTTCCCCGTCACGCGCTCCTGGAGCTCTTCGGGCGCGATCAGGAGCTGGCGCTGCGCTTGCTGGGGGCAGCCATGATCCGCCTGCAGGAGCTCACGCGCTCGCTGGTGGCCCACAGCCAGAAATCCTCGGCCGCCCGCGTCGCGTCCTACCTGCTGGGTCTGGTCCACACCCAGGGCGCGGTGGTGGAGCTGCCTGCCGCCAAGAAGGACGTGGCCTGCTACCTCGGCCTGCAACCCGAGAGCTTCTCCCGCGCGCTGGCCAGCCTGCGCAAGCGCGGCGCCATCGCCGTAGAGGACCAGCGCGTGCGCGTGCTCGACCTGGGGGCCCTGGAGTCTCTGCTCTCGGACAGCTGAAGGCCGGGCCTGTTCGGGCGCCCGCACGGTGTCTTTGGGATTTCGGGTGTCAGGCACCAAGTATTTTAAATTTTTTTTAAAAAAAAAAAAAAAAAAAGGAGGCCCCCCACAACAAGACAACCC
>CAYVQL010000162.1:13010-24198 GCA_964454135.1 uncultured Enterobacterales bacterium
CGTGTGGGGGCGCCCGCAGGGTGTGTTTGGTATTTGGGGTGACTGGAAGTAGTTTTTTATTTTTTTTCAAAAAATATAAATACCTAGTGCCTGACACCCAAGAGCATGACACCCAAGAGCAGTGCCTGACACCCAAGACAAGACGCGAAATGAAACCCGAGACAGGGAGTTTCAGGTATCAGGACTCCTGAATCCAGTTTGCCTTGATCACAATCAAGGCTCCCCCCCCCTCCGGCTGCGTACCTTGTCTGCGTGAACCGGAGGTGAGTCGTGAAACGCAAGATCATTCAAATCGACGAAGAGCGCTGCACTGGCTGCGGCGAGTGCGTCGTCGCCTGCGCCGAAGGCGCCCTGGAGATCCGTGACGGCGTGGCCAAGGTCATCAAGGAGGACTTCTGCGATGGCCTGGGGGCTTGCATCGGGGACTGCCCCGAGGGCGCCCTGCGCATCATCGAGCGGGAAGCGGCTGGCTTCGATCCCCAAGCCGTCGAGCGCCACCTGCGCGACACGCGCGGCGCCGCGGCCGTGGCCGAGTTCCAGCGCCAGCACGCGGTACCTACGCCCGGCGTGGCCGATGTGCGCCGCCACCTCGAGCACGCCAAGCGCCACGCTCCCCAATCCCCGCCCAGCGCAGAGCCGCTGGCCTGCGGCTGCCCGGGCACAGCCGTCAAGACGAAAAAGCCCACGCGCCAGGCGGCGGCGGTCTCCGAGCAAGCCGGCCTGCCCGCCCAGGTCAATCCCTCCGACCTGGGGCAGTGGCCGGTGCAGCTGCACCTGGTCCCGCCCAAGGCGCCCTTCTTCGACGGCAAGGAGCTGGTGGTGCTGTCCACCTGCGGCCCGGTGGCCTCGGCGGATGTGCACTGGCGCTTCCTGCGCGGCCGCTCCGTGGTGGTGGCCTGCCCCAAGCTGGACCGCACCGAGCCCTACGCCCAGAAGCTGGCCGGCATCTTCGCCAGCAATGACATCCCGCGCGTCATCGTGGTGCGCATGGAGGTGCCCTGCTGCGGCGGCCTGACCCAGTTCGTCCATCAGGGCCTGCAGCTCTCGGGACGCCGCGACCTGGTCGTGGACGAGGTCATCGTGGGCACCGACGGCGCCGTTCGCGGCCAGCGACGGCTGCACGGCTGATCCTTCCCTCTCTCCCATTCCACCCCTCCCAAACCAACATCCCATCCAGGAGTTCGACATGTTCTGCTACCAATGTGAACAGACCGCCAAAGGCAGCGGCTGCACCATCAAGGGCGTCTGCGGAAAGGACGCCGAGACCGCCGCCCTGCAGGACCTGCTGGTCCACACCGCCATCGGCCTGGGTCAGCTGGCCTGGCCCGCCCGACAGCTGGGCGTTCAGGACGCCGAGCTGGATCGCTACGTGCTGGAGGCCCTGTTCACCACGGTCACCAACGTCAACTTCGATCCCGAGCGCATCGCCGCCATCCTGCGCCGCGGTGCGGCGCTCTCCGACAAGGCTCTGACCGACTACCTGGCCGCCTGCGAGACGCAGGGCGTCGAGCCCGCCTTCCGCAGCATCCCGGCCCACTGCCAGCTCGCGGACAGCCTGGCAGCCATGGTGCAGCAGGGTGAGGCCATCGGCATCGCCAAGCGCTTCGAGAAGACCGGTGAGGTGGTCACCGGCCTGCAGGAGCTGATCATGTACGGGCTCAAGGGCACGGCGGCCTACGCCGATCACGCCCTGATCCTGGGCAAGAGCGACCAGGCGGTGAGCGACTTCTTCCTGGAGTGCCTGGCCTTCTTGGGTCAAAATCCCCAGGACGTGGGCGCCCTGACGGGCATGGCCCTGCGCGTGGGCGAGGTCAACATCTCGGTCATGGCCATGCTGGACGCGGCCAACACCGGCGCCTTCGGTCATCCCGAGCCCACCCCGGTGCGCGTGGAGCCCAAGGCGGGCAAGGCCATCCTGGTCTCGGGCCACGACCTGCTGGACCTGCAGCACCTGCTGGAGCAGACCGCGGGCAAGGGCATCGACATCTACACCCACGGCGAGATGCTGCCGGCCCACGCCTACCCCGAGCTTAAGAAGCACCCCCACCTGGTGGGCAACTACGGCGGCGCCTGGCAGAACCAGGCCAAGGAGTTCGACGCCTTCCCGGGCGCCATCCTGATGACCACCAACTGCATCCAGAAGCCCCGCGAGTCCTACAAGGCCCGCATCTTCGCCACCGGCCTGGTAGCCTGGCCCGGCGTGGAGCACGTGGAGCGCGACGATTTCGGCCCCGTCATCGAGGCCGCCCTGGCCGCCCCCGGCTTCACGGCCGACGGCTCGGACAAGACCATCCTGACCGGCTTCGCGCACAACGCGGTGCTCGGCGTGGCTGGCGCCGTGGTGGAAGCCGTCAAGAGCGGCGCCATCAAGCACTTCTTCCTGATCGGCGGTTGCGACGGCGCCAAGAGCGGCCGCAACTACTACACCGAGCTGGCGGAAGCCGTGCCCGACGACGCGGTCATCCTGACCCTGGCCTGCGGCAAGTACCGCTTCAACAAGCTGGACTTCGGCACCATCGGCGGTATCCCGCGCCTGCTGGACATCGGCCAGTGCAACGACGCCTACAGCGCCGTGGTCATCGCCCAGGCCCTGGCCGAGGCCTTCGGCACCGACGTCAACGGCCTGCCCCTGAGCATGGTGCTGTCCTGGTACGAGCAGAAGGCGGTCTGCATCCTGCTGTCGCTGCTGCACCTGGGTGTGCGCGACATCCGCCTGGGGCCCTCCCTGCCCGCTTTCGTCACCGAGCCTGTGCTGCAGGTGCTGGTGGACAACTTCGCCATCAAGCCCACTGGCACGGTCGAAGGCGACCTCGAGGCCTGCCTGGCGGGCCACTAGGCGTCTGCTCCGGGAAAGCAAGCGGCATAGACGTGCAGATCCCCTGAACGTCCATGCGCCTGCTCTCCCCTCTCGCCGCCGCCCTGATCACGCTCGGTCTGCTGCTGTCCGCTGAGCTGCAGACCGAGTTCGTCATGTTGCTGCTCGGGCGCTTCGTCCCGGGCGGCTCGGGGATCCAGGCCGGGCTGCTGGCCCTCTACGCCGGTTGGCTGGCCGGCAGGCTGCGCTCGCAGCGGCTGCACGCGCGCTGGCGGCCCTGGCTGTGGCGTCTGTTCTCGGTCGTCTTCTTCGCCCAGCTGGCGCTTGGCCTGGCCGGCGCCGAGCGCTTCTTGATGACAGGCGAGCTGCACCTGCCCGTCCCGGCTGTGATCCTGGCGGGGCCGATCTACCGCGGTGAGGGCTTCTTCATGCCCATCCTGCTGGGGGCCACGCTGTTGCTGGCGGGCCCGACCTGGTGCAGCCACCTGTGCTACTTCGGCTGCTGGGACGATCTGGCCGCCCGCCAGCGGCCCAGGCCCGGCAGCCTGCACTCTTGGCTGCGCTGGGGCCGCTGCGCCATGCTGGCCAGCGTGGTCGTCGCAGCCCTGGGCCTGCGCCTGGCCGGCTGCCCCGGAACGGTCGCCGCAGCGCTGGGCCTGGTCTTCGGCCTGGCTGGCCTGGGGGTCATGGCTGCCTGGTCTTCGCGGGCAGGACAGATGGCGCATTGCGTCTTCTGGTGCCCCATCGGCGTGGTCGCGGACCTGGCGGGCAGGCTCTCGCCCTTCCGCATGCGTATCCTCGACAGCTGCACAGCCTGCGGAGCCTGCAGTCGCCGCTGCCGCTACGGCGCCCTGGAACCGGAGCACATCCGCCGCCGCCAGCCGGGACTGACCTGCACGCTCTGCGGCGACTGCCTTGACGCCTGCCGCCACAGCTCGCTGCGCTACGCCTTCCCGGGTCTGTCGGCCGATGCGTCCCGCACGCTCTTCATCACCCTGATCTGCGCCCTGCACGCCGCCTTTCTGGGGCTGGCACGCATCTGAGCCGTATCAGGCCACCATGCCCGGCATGAAGTCCAGCTCCACCACGGGCGTCTTCTGCCGGATGGCCTCCAGGATGGGCATGGCCAGCGCGGCGTCTCCCACCAGGTTGGCACCCACCAGGTGGCCGTCCCGCAGCACCAGGCGCGCGTAGCTGCCATCCCGCTCGCGCTCCATCACCCAGTAGCTGGCGTCCGGGGCCAGGAACTGCCCGGCGCTGAACACTCCGATGCCCACCACCTTCAGCTGGGCGGAGGGCGGAATGCCGGCGAAGCTGGCCTCGCCGCCGACGGCGTTGATGCCCGCCACTTCTCCCTGGGCCCAGGCGGCTGGCCAGATGCTGTAGAGCCGGCCCCGGTGCTCGGCCACATCGCCGGCCGCCAGGATATCCGGATTCGAGGTGCGCATCCCATCGTCCACCACCACGCCTGTGGCCACGCTCAGGCCGGCCAGGCGCGCCAGGAAGCTGTTGGGACGCACCCCCGTGGACAGCACCACCAGGTCGGCGCGCAGCTCGCTGCCGTCGGTCAGGCGCAGGAGGCGCTCCCCCGCCGCCTGCTCGATGGCGTTGGCCCGCACGCCGGTGAGGATCTTCACGCCCAAGCCCTCCAGGTGCTCCTGCAAGAGCTGGGCGCCCCGGGGCGCCAGCTGGCGCGGCAGCAGGGCCGCGCTGCCCTCCAGCAGGCTGACGCGCACACCCTGGCTGGCCAGGGCGCCAGCCGTCTCCAGCCCCAGCAGCCCGCCGCCGATGCAGACGCAGCGGGCACCGCGGGGCGCCAGCGCCTGGATGGCCCGCGCATCGGCCCTGGTGCGGAAGGAGAGCACGCCAGGACCGCGGGCGCCCGCGATGGGCGGAACGAAGGGATGGGAGCCGTTGGCCAGGATCAAGCGGTCGTAGGACAGTCGCCGCTCGTCGGACAAGGTCACGCGGCGCAGTTGGGGATCGAGCGCCACCGCTTCGCCCTGCAACAGCTCGATGCGCTTGTCGCGATACCAGCCCTCGGGCTTCAGAGCCAGCGCCTGCTCCTGCACCTCGCCCGCAAGCAGGCGTGTCAGGTTCAGGCGGAAGTAGGGTGCGCCAGGCTCCTTGTCGACCAGTATGATCTCCACACCGGGTGCGGCCTCCCGCGCCCGCTCGGCGGCGGTCAGGCCCGCGATGCCACCCCCCAGGATCAGCAGGCGCAGATCCTGCGCTGCGCCCGCCGATGGCGTGGCCTGCACGGCCTGCGGCTCGAAGAGCTCCCGGCCGACACCGCAAACCGGACAGCGTTCCGGTCCGGATGCGCCCTCGTGCACGTAGCCGCAGACCGAACAGCGCCAGGCTGCGGAGCCGGCCCGATCTGGGCCGGACCCGACCGCTTGCAGCGATGAGAAGCGCTCCCTCGTCACGCCGCAGACGGGGCAGACCTCAGGTGCGCTCTCTCCCGAGTGGACAAATCCGCAGACCTCGCACTTCCATGCCTGTCGCTCGGACATAAAACACCTCCACCTCGCTCCCCTAACCTCCCACCGCAGCGTGAGACAGATGCAGCGTCTCCTGTCTCGTCGCATGAGACAGTCCGCTGTCTCACCTTCAAGAATGAGACAACGCTGCGCCGTTCATGGTGCTCGTTTCGCTGGAGGAAAGGCTCGTGGAGCCTTCGAGAGCCCCGTTCTCGCCTGGCACGGGCCTTGCAAAACCTGTGGCACCCCACGCGAGGAGGAAGGAAGATCATGTCGAACATCAAGGGCACCAAGACCGAGAAAAACCTGCTCATCGCCTTCGCCGGCGAGTCCCAGGCCCGCAACCGCTACGGCCTGTTCGCGGCCAGCGCACGCAAGGAGGGCTACCAGCAGATAGGCGCCATCTTCGACGAAATAGCCGACCAGGAGCGCATGCACGCCAAGCGCTTCTTCGGCTTCTTGGAAGGCGGCGAGGTGGAGGTCACGGCCAGCTTCCCGGCCGGCGTCGTGGGCAGCACCGAGCAGAACCTGGCGGCCGCAGCCAGCGGCGAGCGCTTCGAGCACGAGCGAATGTACCCGGAATTCGCCCGCATCGCGCGGGAGGAGGGCTTCGTGCCGGTGGCCCAGGTCTTCGAGTTCGTGGCTGTGGCCGAGGCCTATCACCAAGCGCGCTTCGAGCTGCTCCTGCAGCGCGTTCGGGATGACAGCGTGCTGCTGCGAGAAAAAGAGGTGGGCTGGCGCTGTCGCAAGTGCGGCTACCTGCACCTCGGCAGCGAGCCTCCCGAGTCCTGCCCTGCCTGCAAGCATCCGCGCGGATACTTCGAAGCCGCACACGGCTGACCCGCAACTCGCAGTAGCACCCGGCGCTTCGGCCCCCGGTGCGAAGGAGGAATTGGCATGGACCCCGTCCTGCTCGCCCGCATCCAGTTCGCCATGACGATCGGCTTTCACTTCATCTTTCCACCCATCACCATCGGCATGGCCTGGTTGATCGTCTGGTTCATGACGCGCTGGTGGCGCACGGGAGAGGAGGTCTACGAGCGCCAGGCGCGCTTCTGGTTCAAGCTCTTCGCCATCACCTTTGCCGTGGGCGTGGCCACGGGCATCACCATGGAGTTCCAGTTCGGCACCAACTGGGCCGCCTACTCGCGCTTCGTGGGGGACATCTTCGGCGCGCCCCTGGCGGCCGAGGGGCTGATGGCCTTCTTCCTGGAGTCCACCTTCATGGGGGTGCTGCTCTTCGGCTGGAAGCGCTTCTCGCGCCGCACGCTCTGGCTGTCGTCGTTCCTGGTGGCGGCGGGCTCCACGCTGTCAGCCTTCTGGATCATCGTGGCCAACTCCTGGATGCAGACGCCCACGGGCTACCACCTGGTGAACGGCAGAGCCGAGCTGACCAACTTCTGGGAGGCCGTCTTCAATCCCTCCACCGTCCCGCGCTACCTGCATACCGTGGACGCCGCCCTGATCACCGGGGCCTTCTTCATGCTGGGCATCAGCGCCTGGTATCTGTGGAAGCGGCGGCACGTGGCCTTCGCCACCCACTCCTTCAAGGTCTCCCTGGTGGCTGCCTTCGCGGCGACCACCCTGCAGCTGGGCCTTGGCCATATGCACGCCGTGCAGGTCGGCGAGACCCAGCCCGAAAAGCTGGCCGCCTTCGAGGGGCTCTTCGAGACCCAGACCCGCGCCCCCCTGCTGCTCTTCGGCCTGCCCGACGCGGACGAGGGCCGCGTGCTGGCCGCGGTGGAGGTGCCGGGCATGCTCTCGCTGCTCTTTCACGGAGATATCGAGACCGAGGTCAAGGGGCTGAACGACTTTCCGCGGGACGAGTGGCCGCCGGTGCTGCCCGTCTTCGCGTCTTTTCACCTGATGTTCGGCTTGGGGATGTACTTCTTCGCGCTGACCGGCCTGGGCCTGCTGCTCTGGTGGCGCGGCAAGCTGGCCGAGAGCCCCTGGTATATGGCGCTGGCCTTCTTCTCCCTGCCCCTGCCCATCGTGGCCAACGAGCTGGGGTGGATCGCCGCCGAGGTGGGCCGCCAACCCTGGATCGTCCACCGCGTCATGCGCACCGCCGACGCGGTCTCGGTGACGGTCTCGGCCGGTGAGCTGCTCTTCTCCCTGCTGATGTTCGCCGCCATCTACAGCCTGCTGGGCCTGCTCTGGCTCATGCTGCTGCGCCGCGCCGTGCTGCAGGGTCCCACTCCCGTCGCCAAGTCGGAGGTGTCGTCATGACCGCCTACCAAGTAATCTGGTTCGTGCTGGTCGGCGTGCTGCTGACGGTCTTCGCCGTGCTCGACGGGTTCGACCTGGGCGTCGGATTCTGGCATCTGCGGGCCAAGGGCGACGAGCAGCGCCGCACGCTGCTGAACGCCGTGGGCCCGGTCTGGGACGGGAACGAGGTCTGGCTGTTGACCGGCGGCGGCGCCCTCTTCGCCGCCTTCCCTCCGGTCTACGCCACGGTCTTCTCGGGCTTCTACCTGGCCCTGATGTTGCTATTGCTGGCCCTGATCACGCGCGCGGTGGCGCCGGAGTTCCGCAGCCAGCTCCCCTCCCCTGCCTGGCGCCAGGCCTGGGATGTCGCCTTTTCCGTCAGCAGCGTTGTGGCCGGCCTGTTGCTGGCCGTGGCCCTGGGCAACATCCTGCGCGGCATCCCTCTGGACGCGGACACCAACTACGCGGGCAGCTTCCTCGATCTGTTGAATCCATACGCACTGCTGATAGGCCTGCTGGGTCTGGCCATGCTGGCCTTCCACGGAGCGCTCTACATCGTTCTCAAGGCGCCGGGAGAGCTGGAATCCAGGGCGCGAAGCTGGGCCAGGGGCGCAGGCGTGGCCTACCTGGCGCTGTACTTCGCGGCCACGGCGGCCACGATCTTCACCCAGCCGCAGCTGCTGGAGAACTACGAGAAGCTCTTCGTGCTCTGGGCGCTGCCGGTGCTCGCTCCCGTGGCCATGGGCGCTGGACTTCTCTTCAACGCCCGCGGGCGGGCCGGCCTGGCCTTCGCATCTTCCTCGACGTCCATCGTGGTATTGATGCTCACCTGCGGTGCAGGCCTCTTTCCGGCCCTGGTGCCCGCGTTGGGGGAGCCGGAACGCAGCTTGACACTCATGAACGCCTCATCTTCCGAGCTGACGCTGAAGGTGATGTTGCTGCTGACGGTGTTGGTGCTGCCCCTGGTGCTCGGCTACACGTTCTGGGCCTACCGCGCCTTCGCGGGCAAGGTGGACCTGGGGCACGACCACTACTGATCCCGAGCGCGAGTTCCATGCCGAGAGCGCCTTCCAAGCTGCACCGCATCAAGCGTGGCCTCGAGCTGCCATTGGCAGGCGCCCCCGAGCGGACCGTGACGATCGGCCCCGCGGTTCGCCACCTGGCCCTGCTGGCGACCGACTACCCCGGGCTCAAGCCGCGCTTGCGCGTGAGCGAGGGCCAGCGGGTGCGACAGGGCGAGACGCTCTTCGAGGACCGGGCCAACCAGGGCGTGCGCTTCGTCTCTCCCGGCTCCGGGCGCGTGGCGTCCATTCACCGCGGTCAGCGGCGCGCCCTGCGCTCCGTGGTGATCGCCCTGGACGATGTCGAGTCGGACCGTGGAGAGGATCCGCGGCCGCTGGAACCGGTCTCGGCCGATCAGCTGCGCGGGCTGCTGCTTCAGAGCGGCCTGTGGACGGCCCTGCGCGGCCGACCCTGGGGCGGTGTGGCCCGGCCCAGCGATTCCCCCCGGGCCCTCTTCGTCACCGCTGCGGACAGCCGGCCCCACGCTCCGGCGCTGGAGGCCCTGCTCTCTGGCGGGGAAGCGCGCTTCGTCCGGGGTCTGCGCGCCCTGGTCCTGCTGGCCGATGGCGCACCCCTGCACCTCTGCCTGCCTGAAGGGGCGCCCGCGTTGGAGCCCATGGAAGGCGTCACACGCCACAGCTTCGCCGGCCCGCACCCGGCGGGCACCGTCGGACTGCACATCCATCGCATCGCCCCGGCGGACAGGGGGCGCACAGTCTGGCACATCGGCTGCCAGGACGTGCTGGCCCTGGGCCAGCTGCTGCGCACTGGTCATGCGCCCGTGGAGCGCGTGGTCTCGCTGGCCGGTCCCCAGGCGCGCCAGCCGCGCCTGCTGGCCACGCGCCTGGGAGCCAGCCTGGACGAGCTCTGCGCGGGCGAGCTGCGCCAGGGCGAGAACCGGATCATCTCGGGCTCGGCCCTGGACGGCCGCAGCGCCATGGGCACCCAGGAGGGCTACCTGGGGCGCTATCACCAGCAGGTCTCGGTGCTGCGAGAGGGGCGCGAGCGCCCGTTCTTCGGCTGGATGGCGCCCGGCCTGAGGCAGCAGTCGGTCCACAAGCTCTTTCTGTCCTCGCTGCTGCCACGCCGCCCGCGCAGCATGAGCACGGCCCAGCACGGCGAGCTGCGCAACCTGGTGCCCTGCGAGGCCTACGAGCGGGTCTGGCCCTTTGACATCCCGCCCGTTGCGCTGCTGCGGGCGCTGCTGTCCGGAGACGGCGAGCTGGCCGAGGACCTGGGGTGCCTGGAGCTGGTGGAAGAGGATCTGGCACTGCTCTGCCACGTCTGCCCCTCCAAGAACGACTATGGCGCAGCCCTGCGCCAGCTGCTGCGGCAGCTGGAAAAGGAGGGTTGATGCTGCGACCCTGGCTCGATCGACAAGCGCGGCGCTTCGCCCCGGGCGCTCCCCTGGAGCGCCTGCGTCCGCTGTGGGACGCCTTCGACACCTTCCTTTACACGCCCAGCATCGTGACACCGGGCGCACCCCATGTGCGCGACGGCGCGGACCTGAAGCGCATCATGATGACCGTGGTGCTGGCTCTGCTGCCCGCAGCGGCCATGGCCCTGTACAACACGGGTCTGCAGACCAACCTGGCCCTGGCCGCGGGCGCCGAGCCCCTGCCGGGCTGGCGCGAGCTGCTGCTGCTGCGGCTGGGCGCCGGCCACTCGCCCGACAGCCTCTTCGACTGCCTGCTGGGCGGTGCCATCTGGTATCTGCCCATCCTGGCGGTCACCTTCGCCGTGGGGGGCGCTTGGGAGTTCCTCTTCGTGGTGCTCCGGCGCCAGGAAGTCAATGAGGCCTTCCTGGTGACGGGCATGCTGTTTCCGCTGATCTTGCCGCCCACCATCCCCCTGTGGCAGGTCGCGCTGGGCATCTCTTTCGGCATCGTGCTGGGCAAGGAGGTCTTCGGCGGCGTGGGCATGAACGTCTTCAACCCGGCGCTGACCGGCCGCGCCTTCCTCTTCTTCGCCTACCCGGTCCGGATCACCGGGAGCGAGTGCTGGGTGGCCGTGGATGGCGTCAGCGGGGCCACGCCCATGGCCGCCGCGGCGGAGGGGGGCTTGGCCGCGCTGCAGCAGGTGGGCTGGTGGCAGGCCTTCCTGGGTCTCATCCCAGGCTCCCTGGGCGAGACATCCACCCTGGCGGTCTTGCTGGGGGCCGGCCTGCTGCTGGCCACGGGGGTGGCCTCCTGGCGCATCATGCTCTCGGTCGTGCTGGGCGCCGCCCTGGTCACCGGCCTGCTGAACCTGGCGGGCTCCGACAGCAATCCCCTCTTCGCGGTGCCCATGCACTGGCACCTGGTCACGGGCGGCTTCGCCTTCGCCGCCGCCTTCATGGCCACGGATCCCGTCACCGCGCCCCACACCCGGCCCGCCCAGCTGGCCTACGGCTTCCTCATCGGCGCCCTGGTCATCGTGGTGCGGGTGCTCAACCCGGCCTACCCGGACGGCCTGCTGGTGGCCATCCTGCTGATGAACGTGTTCGCGCCCCTGCTGGACCACATCGTGCTGCGGCGCCACATCCGGCGCAGGAGGGCGCGCCTTCTCTCTCCCCCCCCCCCCCGCGGGGGGGGGGCGCGCCCGCCCCCCCCCCCCCCCCCCCCCCCCCCCCCCCCCCCCC
>CAYVQL010000163.1:0-24064 GCA_964454135.1 uncultured Enterobacterales bacterium
CCCCCGAATCCCCACCACATGTCCAGCTGCTCCCTGTCCTGAGTCCCCCCTCCCGCGATACCTCTCCCTTGCGCCCATGTCTCTGCCACCAGCCACCGCCTCCCCCACCCTGCCCCGCCGCGTCGAGCTCTGCTGCTACGCGTTGGTGGCCCTGGCCGGAGTCTGGCCCGCCCTGCGCAGCGGAGTCGCGGCCGTGGGCGACGGGGTGGACCTGTACGGCACCCTCTGGTTCTACTGGTGGATCAAGCACTGCCTGCTCAATCTGCAGGATCCCGGCTTCACCGACTTGTTCTTCCACCCCCTGGGCAAGGACATCTTCGCGCATACCGGCAACAACTTCGTCGACGCCGCCCTCTCGATCCCCTTCCAGCTCCTCTTCGGCTTCCCGCGCTACCACCCTGTCTTCTTGGCGCTAGTGCTCTTCGGCAACGCCCTGGCCTTTCGTCCCCTGGCCCGCCGCTTTGCTGGTGGCGCCGGCACCGGGGGCGCACGGTTTCAGCGCCTGCTGGGTCCCCGGGCCACGCTGGCCGCCTTCGTCGCCACGGCGCTGTGGCAGAGCTGCTCCTACATCCTCTTCGAGGTCACCTGCGGCCGGGCCACCCAGGCCTTCCTCTGGTTCCTGCCCCTGGCCCTGGACCGCTTCCTGGCACTGGAATCCCCTGGCGCCCGCCACCGGGACGCGCTGCTGGCCGGCCTCTTCACCGCGCTGCAGGCCATCACCTACTGGTTCATGGGCCACTTCATGGCCCTGCTCTTTCTCTGGCTGGCTGCCTGGGCCCTGTGGCGCACCCCACGCCGGCTGGCCCTGCTGCGGCGCTACGCCCTGGCCTGCGCCGCGGCCCTGCTGCTGGTAGCGCCCTTCCTGCTGCCGATGCTCCTTGGGGCCCAAAGCGGGCGCGTGCCCGGCCTGGACACCGGCGAGGGAGGCCTGCTGGACCTGCCCGCGAGCCTGCAGAACAACGTGTCCGCCCAGCTGCACGGCTACTGGTTGATGGAGCGCTGGGGCGCCCCCCTGCTGGGCTACTGGACCTGGATCGGCGCGCTGCTGCTGGCGCTGCTGGCCGGGCGCGACCGTCTGCGCTGGCTGGGCGCTTGCGCGCTGGTGCTCTTCTTCTCCATCGGCCCCACCCTACCCATGGCCGACGGCAGCTCGCTGACCATGCACCCCTACCTGTTGGCCTACCACCTGGTGCCCTTCCTGGATCGCCTCTGGTTCCCCTACCGCTGCAGCGTACTCGCCTTTCTGCTGATCTCGCTGCAGCTGGGCGCCGTGCTGCTGCCGATCTTCGCGGCGCTCGCCCGCTCCGGTCGCCCACGCCTGGCCCGCTGGGGTCCCCTGGCCGTGGCGCTGCTGCTGATCGGCTTCAACCTGCTGGAACAGCACCGCCAGCGCTGCTGGCCCTTCGTGACCCGTTCCGTGGAGCCCCCCCAGGTCTTCCGCTGGATCGGCCAGCAGGGTGGCGGCCTGGTCCACCTGCCCTTTGGCATCAACCAGACCTCCATCATCTGGCAGACCGTACACGGCCAGCCCATGTTCGGGGGCATGGGCGAGAACGCCCCTCTGCTCTGGCCAGAGGGCTTCGACAAGCGGCTGAAAAACGACCTGATCCGCTTCCTGCGCCGCTGTAGCCGCAGCCCCGAGCGCGCCAGGACTCCCAGCTCCGAGAGAAGCCGCAGCGCCCTGCAGGCCGAGGGCTTCCGCTGGGTGGTGCTGCACCGCGACCTGGTCGACGCCGAGAGCCGCCGGCGCGTGCAGTCCTCCAGCAGGGCGGATGCCTTTGACCCCCAGGTCCTGGCCCAGCTGCCCTTCGCCGCCACAGCGCGCATCAGCGAGGTCCTGGGGCCGCCCGTGGCCGTAGAAGGCCCCCTCGTGGTCTGGGACCTGGCAGACGGCGCCGAGCCCCCGCCTGACCTGCTCCCCAGCGAGCGAACGCTGAGCGCGCGCAGCTGGGGAGAAGAGCAGGCTCCGGCCTACGAAGCCCTGCTCAGGGAACAGGGTCGCCTGTCCGGCAGCGGCTGGGGCCAGCGCGACCACAACCCGGGCGCCGAGAGCCCCTGACATGTCCCTGTTCGTCGGCCGCGGAGCGGCCCACGAGCTGCCAGCCCTCAACTGTCAGCCTTCAGCTCGCTGCATCCGGACAACGGACGCTGTTCCGGACTACGAAACAAGCAGGTGAAGACGACCCGCCCTGCCGGGGCATTACATAGCTGACGGCTGACCGCTGACCGCTGATGGCATCGTCGGCGCAGCCGGCGATACTGACATACCCGCCCATCCTCGAGGAATCCCACCAGTGGCATCCGATCTCCCTCTGCACGGCGTCCGCGTACTGGATTTCACCCGCGTCCTGGCTGGTCCCTACGCCACCATGATGCTGGCCGACCTGGGAGCGGACGTCGTCAAGGTGGAGCGCCCCGGCAAGGGCGACGACTCCCGCGGCTTCGGCCCTCCTTTCGTGGACGGCGTCAGCGCCTACTTCCTCAGCGTCAACCGGGGCAAGCGCAGCATCGCGCTCGACCTGCGGCAGCCCGGGGAGCTGGAGCTGGCCCGCCGCCTGGCCGCCGCAGCCGACGTGCTGGTGGAGAACTTCCGACCCGGTGTGATGGCGCGCCTGGGGCTGGGCGCTGTCGAGCTGCGCAGGGCGAATCCGCGCCTGGTCTACTGCTCCATCAGCGCCTTCGGCCAGGCTGCGGGCCCGCAGCCGGGCTACGACCTGGTGATGCAGGGCCTGGGGGGCATTCCCTCCATCTCCGGCGAGCCCGGCGGCATGCCGGTCAAGTCCGGGGTCTCCATCGCCGACCTGGTGGCTGGCGGCAATGCCGCGCAGGCTGTGCTGGCGGCGCTGCTACGCCGCGAGCGCAGCGGTCAGGGGGCCTTCATCGACGTGCCCATGCTGGATGGGCAGCTGGCCCTGCTCACCAACGTGGCCTCGTCCTGGCTCAACGCCGGGAGCGAGGCGCAGCGCCTGGCCAACGCCCACCCCAACATCCACCCTTTTCGCACCTACGCCGTGCGCGACGGCTACTTGAACCTGTGCCTGGGCAACGACGCCCTGTGGCACCGCTTCACGGACCTGCTCGCCGCCGAATGGAACGGGGACGAGCGCTTCCGCACCAACGAAGGACGGGTACGGCATCGCCAGGAATTGGATGCCCTGCTGGAGCCGATCTTGGCCAGGCGCAGCGCAGCGCGCTGGCAAGACCTGCTGGCGCGCCGCGGCATCCCTTGCGGTCCCATCGCCACGATCGCGCAGGCGCTGGACTCGGCGACCCTGCTGCGGCATGCCCACCCCACGGGGGGCGCGGCAGTGCGCACCGTGGCCCAGCCCTACGCCATCGACGCGCTGCCGCGGGGCGCCGCTGCCGGCGCTCCTGCTCTGGGTGCCCACCGCGATGAGATCCTGCGTGCCTGGCTGGACGAAGGCAACTACGATCATGGCCTGTCGCGCTGACGCTTGACCCTGCATGCCGTGGGGATAGCTTCCTACTCGTCGGCAGTCCCCGGACCTGCCAATCCACATCCCTGGACCCTCGGTTCCCGCTTCCCGGAGCAACCATGGCCTCCGAACGCCCCCGCCTTGACCCATCCGCCGGCCTGCCGAGCACGCTGGACCTGCCTGTCCTGGCCATACGCAACACGGTCATCTTCCCCGTGCTCGCCTTTCCCATCAACGTCGGTCGCGACAAGTCCCTGGCGGCGGTTGAAAAGGCCCTCGCCAAGGACAAGCTGCTCGGCATCCTCTCCCAGAAAGAGGCCGAGAACGACGATCCCTCCCCCGATGATCTCTTCCGTATGGGAACGGTGGTCAAGGTGCTCAAGTCGGTCAAGATGCCCGGCAACAAGCTCAACGTGATCATCCAGGGGCTGGCCCGCATCCGTGTGCGCAGCTGGGAATCCACCGCGCCCTACTTGCGCATCGAAGCCGATGTCTTCGAGGAATCCACCGAGCACGATCCGGATCTGGACGAGCTGCTGGTCAACCTGCGCGAACTCTCCCAGAAGATCATCGACCTCTCGCCCCAGATCCCCTCCGAGGCGGGTTTCCTGGTGCGCTCTATCGACAACCCCGGCATCCTGGCCGACATCGTCGCCTCGAACCTCACCATCAGCGTGGCCGAGAAGCAGGAGTTGCTGGAGATCCTCGACACGCGCGCCAGGATCGAGCGCGTAATCGACCTGCTCAACAAGGAGATCCAGGTCCTGGAGCTCTCCAACAAGATCCAGACCGAGGTCAAGGGCGAGATGGACAAGGCCCAGCGGGAGTACTTCCTGCGCGAGCAGATGAAGGCCATCCAGAAAGAGCTGGGCGAGGTGGACGAGCGGCAAGAAGAGTTCGAAGAGCTGGAGCAGCAGATCAAGTCCGCCAAGATGCCCAAGGACGTGGAGAAGGTGGCCTACAAAGAGCTCAAGCGCATGAGCCGCATGAACCCCGGCGCGGCCGAGTACACGGTCAGCCGCACCTACCTGGACTGGCTCATAGAGCTGCCCTGGTCCAAGTCCACCACCGACCACCACGACATCACCCAGGCCGAGTGCATCCTGGACGAGGACCACTACGACCTCGAAAAAGTCAAGCAGCGCATCGTAGAATACCTGGCGGTACTGCAGCTCAAAGAGGACATGAAGGGCCCCATCCTCTGCCTGGTGGGCCCGCCTGGCGTAGGCAAGACCTCGCTGGCCACCTCGGTGGCCCGCGCCCTGGGGCGCAAGATGGTGCGCGTCAGCCTGGGCGGCGTGCGCGACGAGGCCGAGATCCGCGGCCACCGGCGCACCTACATCGGATCGCTGCCCGGCAAGATCATCAAGAACATCAAGAAGGCAGGCACCAACAACCCCATCTTCGTGCTCGACGAGATCGACAAGCTGGGCATGGACTACCGGGGCGATCCCTCCAGCGCTCTGCTCGAGGTGCTCGATCCCGAGCAGAACCACTCCTTCATGGATCACTACCTGGACGTGCCCTTCGACCTGTCGCGCGTGCTGTTCATCGCCACGGCCAACCTGATCCAGCCGGTCCCCCCCGCCCTGCAGGATCGCATGGAGGTGATCGACATCTCCGGCTACACCCAGGAAGACAAGGTGCGCATCGCCTTCGACTTCTTGATCCCCGAGGTGCTCGAGGACCACGGCCTGAGCCCGGAGCACCTGGAGTTCAGCGAAGAGGGCGTCAAGCACATCATCTCGGCCTACACCCGCGAGGCCGGCGTGCGGAACATGAAGCGCGAGCTGGCGGCCTGCGCCCGCTGGATCGCCAGGCTGGTGGCAGCGAAGGAGCAGCAGGGCAAGACCATCATCACGCCCGAGAAGGTGGAGGAGATCCGCGGCCCCATCAAGTACTTCCAGGAGGTGGCGGAGCGCACCGCCGTAGCAGGCGTCGCCACGGGCCTGGCCTGGACCGCCGCCGGCGGCGACATCCTCTTCATCGAGGCCACCAAGTTCAAGGGCAAGGGCAATATGCACCTGTCCGGGCAGC
This sequence comes from uncultured Enterobacterales bacterium, assembly GCA_964454135.1. Lineage (GTDB taxonomy): Bacteria > Myxococcota_A > UBA796 > UBA796 > JAFGLY01 > CAYVQL01. The sequence continues at coordinate 5,475 of CAYVQL010000163.1, forward strand.
TGGGCGACGTGATGAAAGAATCGGTGGGCGTAGCCCGCAGCTTCATTCGCGCGTCCGCCGACCACCTGGGCATCGATGAGGACATCTTCGACGGCATCGACATTCACGTGCACGTCCCCTCGGGCTCCATCCCCAAGGACGGCCCCTCGGCGGGCATCACCATGATGACCGCCATCACCAGCCTGCTCACCGACGTACCGGTGGATCCCACCCTGGCCATGACAGGCGAGGTCACGCTGCGAGGTGCCGTGTTGCCGGTGGGCGGCGTCAAGGAAAAGGTGCTGGCCGCCCACAGGGCCGGCATCGAGCGCATCCTGCTGCCCGAAAAAAACCGCAAGGACCTGCACGAGGTGCCGGAAGAGATCAAGAACGAGATGAGCTTCAGCTTCTGCTCGCGCATGGAAGGGGTGCTCGACCTGGCCCTGGGCCAGGAAAAACTGGAGGCCCGCCGGCAGGCCGTGCAGGACCTGGCCAACAAGGAAGGCGGGCAGGACTGAGGCCCGCCTCTGTGTCGATATGAGTGAGACGGCGGCGCTTCAGTCCGTGGCCCAGGCCCTCCCCAGGGCGCACCAGGCGATCTCCTCGCCCTTCAGTATCATGCGCGTCATGTACATCACGATGCGGTCGTCGGGCAGGCGCAGCACCACCGGGTCCATCCAGCGCTCCTCTGCGGGCTCGTCGCCCTCCCCCAGCCCCTGCAGGTAGGTGGCCTCGCCGAAGTTGATGCCATCGCCGGTCTCGCTGTAGGCCAGGCGGCCCATGTTGACGGGATGCGTGTGGTAGACGCGAACGCCTCCTCCCTCCAGGTGCACCGGGAAGGGATCGGTGTCGTGCCGATCGAGCACGTTTTCCTGCACCAGCGGGCTCCACTCCCAGCCATCCCAGGACTGGGCCACGCGGACCCCGTCTCCTTTGCCCAGGGTCGAGCCCAAATCGCCCAGGTAGTACAGCAGCCAGCTGCCGTCGCGCTGACGGAGCACCTCCGGAACCGAGGTCTGGTCGGCGTCCTGGTCGGTGCCGCTCCAACGAACGCCCTCTTCAGCCACCCAGACATGCCCATCGTCGGAGGATGCCGAGCACAGGCGCCGCTTGATGTCGTCCAGGGCTTCCGCCAGCAAGCGAAAGCCCCCATCATCCAGGTAGACCACGGCCGCGTCCACCAGGTACTCTCCGCAGGCCTCGTCCAGGTCGCTCCCAGCCAGCAGCTCCTCGAGCCCGCTCCACACCAGGCCGTCTTCCGAGCGAGCCGTCGATATCTTGCCCCAGTTCTCCATGTCCGTGGCGAAGAGCCGGTAGCCGTCCTCGCTGACCAGCAGCGAAGGGACCGTGACCCACTCCAATGCGAAGTCCTGGTCCATCTCCCAGATCAGGCCGCGCTGGGGAGGGAGCGTGTGCGCGGCCGCCCAGGGTTGATCCGCCCAGACAGGAACTTCACCGGTATCTGCCGGCGAGTCCTCAGCCGTGCAGCCCAGCAGGCTGGCCAGGAGTGCCGGCGGCGCCGCGAACCGAACCCAAGCCACGCTTCTAGAGCGCCAGGCCCAGGTTGTCGATGCGCTCGATGAAGCCCTCGTTCACGCGCCTGACGATGGCCGTCGCTTCGATCATGTCGTGGGCCAGCACGAGCAGCTGCCGGTCAGACAGGTGCATGCGATAGGCGAAGAGGGGGCGGCGCCTGGTCGCGTGCCACTTGCGGCAGGCTTGCTGGTCGAGCATCACCGTGCCCGCCGGCAGCGCGGCGCCGTCGTCGTTCCGCCCGTAGGAATCCCGCGCGACAGCGCCCAGCTCGTCGCGGGTCTCGCGGTCCGCAAGCCAGGTCCGGTAGCGTGCCACGGTGGCCTCGGGCACGCCAGCCACGCTCGCTATCTCACTGTCTGGAACCGTGCCGAGCATGTCCTCGAATGCTGCCAGCAGCTGGAAGTGTTCTCGGTTCCGCAGCTTTCCCATGGGGCGCTCTCGTTCAGCCATCGTCGCTTTGCAAGCCGTTCCTGCATGGAACAATCCTGGCTCCTCTAACTCGTCCGCAAACGTTTGACCCGTAGGGCAACGAGGGCTAACCTCCGGTGGCATGCGTTGGATGATGGCCATAGCACTCCTGCTGATCCCGGCTCTTGGTTTCGCCCAGGAGGAGGCGGGAAGCGAGGAACTCGCCACTGCCATCAGGCACTACCGTTCAGGTGAGCTCGAGCTGGCGCGCACCACGCTGATAGCCCTGCTGAACGACGAGGGCGTCGAGGACCGCGAGCTGCTGGTGCAAGCCCGGGTCTACCTGGGGGAGGTCCTCTTCGTGCTGGACCGCCCCGAGGAGGCCGTGGCTGCGTTCCGCGCCATCCTGGAGCACGAGCCCGACTACAGGCTGGACCCTTATGAACATCCGCCCGACGTGGTGGATTTCTACGAGACCCTCCGGGGCGCCATCAGAGACCTGGGCTTCGACGAAGACCAGCAGCCCGAACCGGAGCCCCTGCCCTCGCCCCAGAGCCTGCCTCCCCTGGCTCTGGCGCCCTTCGGCATCCACCAGTTCCGCCAGCGCCACATCGCCAAGGGCCTGCTGCTCTCCAGCGGCGAGGCGGCCCTGATGACCGGCAGCCTCGTCACCGCCATCAAGCTCTACGGTGACCACGATGCCGACTCCGAAGCCGACGAGCAAGCGCTGACGGACCGCAGGCTGGCCAACCGCATCATGGCGGGTGGCTTCTACGGCCTTTGGTTGGTCGGCATCATCGACGCGGCGGTGAGCTGGCGCCGCGAGCAGCGGGCCTACCCTGTCGAAGCCCGGCTGCGCATCCATGGGTCGCCAGGCTCCATGGGCTGCAGCCTGGAGTTCTGAGCCAAAGAGCTTGGCGGACCATGGGGGGGCTCATACGGGATATACAGAGCGCTTCGTCCCGGAGTCTGCATGGCCTACCTGCACGTTCTCGACACCATCCAGCGCACGGCTGTGGATATCGCACTGCGCAAGCCGCTCATCAGCATCGGTCGCCGCAAGGGGAACGACGTGGTGCTCCAGGACGGCTCCGTATCCCCTACCCATGCCAACCTGATCCAGAAGGGCAAGAGCTACACGGTCTCCGTCCTGGACCGCGGCAATGAGCTCTACCTCAACGGTCACCGCGTGCGATCCGCCGATCTGTCCTACGGCGACTGCCTGCTGGTGGGCCGCTTCGAGCTTATTCTGCAGGAAGGCTCTGTGCCCAAGGCCGAGCCCGAGGAGTCACCCGCCTCCCTCGACACCCTGCAGCAGATGGTGGATTTCTCCCAATCGCTGATGAAAGACACCTCTCCGGAGGCCGTCTTCCGCAAGCTGTTGCGCTCCGTGGTGACCCTGACACGTGCCGAGAAGGGCTTCGTCATCGTGATGCAAGACGGCCAGCGCCACCTGGCAGCCAGCCACAACGTCGGCAACGAGCGCATCGACGCCGCGCGCATCAGCGACAGCATCGTGGACCAGGTCGTGCGTTCCCGCGCGCCGCTGATCGTCAGCGACGCCATGAACGACCGCAAGTTCCGCCGGGCCAAGAGCGTGGTGGACTTGAGGCTCTCCAGCGTGATGTGCGTGCCCCTGATCTACCGCAACGACCTGTTGGGCGCGATCTACCTGGGCAACGACAGCGTCACCGACCTCTTCACCGCCCGCGACCTGTCCCTGCTGCAGGTCTTCGCCAGCCAGGCTTCGCTGCTGGTGCACACAGCCCTGATGCTCGACGAGCTGAAGACCAGCAACCGCAACCTGCGCAACCAGCTGCGCAAATCAGGTCAGGGCGAGATGATCGGCAGCTGTTCGCCCATCCAGGCAGTCTTCAAGATGGTGCGCCGGGTGGCGCCCACGGACCTCTCGGCCCTGATCCTGGGCGAGACGGGTACCGGCAAGGAGCTGGTGGCCCACGAACTGCACCGCTTGAGCGACCGCAGCCGCAAGCCATTCATCTCCATCAACTGCGGCGCCATCCCCGAGAACCTTCTCGAGAGCGAGCTCTTCGGCCACAAGAAGGGCTCATTCACGGGAGCGGTCGGGGACAAGATGGGCAAGTTCGAGGCCGCCGAGGGGGGCACCCTCTTCCTCGACGAGATCTGCGAGATGCCCATGAACCTGCAGGTCAAGCTCTTGCGCGTGCTTCAGGAGCGCGTGATCGAGCGTATCGGCGAGCTGCGCCCGCGGCCCATCGACATCCGCGTCGTCGCGGCCACCAACAAGCTGCTGGACGACGAGATCAAGGCTGGACGTTTCCGCGAAGACCTGTACTACCGCCTGAACGAGGTCACCATCCAGCTGCCTCCCCTGCGGGAGCGCGGAGACGACATCCTGCTGCTGGGCCGTTTCTTCATGAACAAGTACGCCGAGCGCTACAGCGCTCGCGCCCGTGGATTCACCAACGAGTGCATCCAGTCTCTGAAGGGCTACTTCTGGCCGGGCAACGTCCGGCAGCTCGAGAACCGGGTCAAGCGCGCCGTGATCATGAGCGACCGCGCATTGCTGAACTCCGACGACCTGAACATCAAGGCGGGCGATCGGCGTCAGATCAAGCCCCTGGCCGAGGCCGAAGAGGAGTTCAAGATGGGCTATGTGCGCGAGGTGCTGGAGCTCAACAACTGGAACAAGGCTCGCACCGCCCGCGATCTGGGCGTCGATCCGCGCACCATCTTCCGCTACATCGAAAAATTCGATGCCTGAAAATCTCCGCGGAGCTCCTCCAGCGACCGGGAGCTCCTGCGCCCGGCTTGCGCTCCTCCTGCTGGTCACGGTCCCCTTACTGCTGGCATCCGGAGCACGGAACGCCCACGCGCCCCGTCCCCCCGACACCTCCACTGAGCGCTACGTGCGCGATCTCGAGGGCTTGGATCGCAGCGATCGGCTCTACGCCGCCCGCGTGCTGCGCTCCCGCGTCAAGGAAGCCCTGCGTGTTGCAGAACGCGCCAGGCCGGGATCGCTGCTTCATGACGAGGCGTTGGGCATCCTGGACGATTTTGACGCCATGGTGAGCGAGCCTTGCATCCAGGCCCTGGCATTCGACAACGTGGCGCTGCACTGCGCCGACATCCTGGGGCTGCTGGAGGTGGAGCGGGCCCAGGAGCCCTTGGCGGCATTGCTGGATCCACAGCGAGCGCCCTCCCGACGCCTGCGACGACACGTGGAGCGTGCCCTGCTGCGTATCCAGGAGGCGGATTGAAGCGCATCGGCCTCACAGGGAACATCGGCAGCGGCAAGTCCCTGGTGGCCGCCATGCTGCAGCGGACCTACGGCCTGCCCACCCTGGACGCCGACCAGGTCTCACGCCAGATCGTGCGACCCGGCCAGCCGGCCCTGGAAGCCATCGTCGCGCGCTTCGGGCCAGCCGTGCTCGACCCCACGGGCCGGCTGGATCGCCAGGCCCTGGGACGCTTGGTGCTGGGGGACGCCCAGGCGCGGCGCGACCTGGAGTCCATCACCCACCCGCTCATCTCGGCCTTCATCGACGACTGGTTCCGGTCCGAGGAGCGAGCCGGCGCGTCCCTGGCCGTGGTGGAGGCCTCGTTGCTGGTGGAGTCGGGCCGCGCGGACAGCTACGACCTGGTGCTGCTGGTCATCTGCAGCCCCCAGACCCAGCTGCAGCGCCTGCAGAGCCAGCGCGGCATCCCCGCCGAGCAGGCACGCGCCTGGCTGCAGACGCAGATGCCCGCGGCCGAGAAGCGGGGCTTCGCCGATGTGATCATCGAGAACGACGGCAGCTTGCAGGACCTGCGCAGCGCCCTGGATGCGGCTTGGCCGCGGATCGCCGCCTGCGCTCGTTGACGGATATCTTGCGCTAGAAGATAACCAGGCTGTCCGCCGCCACGTCCTCCATCTTGGCCTTGCCGTCGAGGAAGCCAAGCTCGACCACGAAGCAACAGGCCACCACCTCGCCTCCCAGCTGCCTGACCAGCTTGCAGGTGGCGGCTGCGGTGCCTCCCGTGGCCAGCAGATCGTCGATCACCAGCACCCGCTGCCCGGGCTCGAAGGCATCCACGTGCATCTCGAGGCGGTTGGTGCCGTACTCCAGCTCGTACTCGTAGCCCACGCTCTTGTAGGGCAGCTTGCCGGGCTTGCGCGCGGGCACGAAGGCGGCGTTCAGCGCCAGGGCCAGGGGGGCTCCGAAGATGAATCCTCGGCTCTCCATGCCGACCACAGCATCGATCCTGGCATCCGCGTAGCGCTTGGCGAAGTGATCGATGATCGCGCCCAAGAGCTCGGGATCGGCCAGGACGGGGGTGATGTCCTTGAACAGGATGCCCGGCTTGGGGAAATCGGGGATATCGCGGATGGTTTCCTTCAGGCTCTCGACAAGGTCGGACATGTCGCACTCTCGCTGGGGTGAATGGAAAGCCGGTTCCGGACCGATCCGGACCTGTTGAAGCCTAACCTCCCAAGTGGGCGGGGTCCTTGAAGAAGAAGAAGGCCTCGGTGCCGCTGACGACCAGGGCGGTGACCACGGTGCCCGCTATCAGCACCCCCAGGACCGACGCCCACATATAGTCGCGGAAGCGGAAGCCCAGCAGGTAGGCGCCCAGGCAGCCTGAGTAGACGCCCGACCCCGGCAGCGGCACGCCGATGAAGAGCGCCAGCCCCAGGGTGCCCCAGCGCTTCACATAGGGCTCCACCTTGCGCTGCGCGCGCCGGACAGCCCAGTCGTAGATGCGAGCGATGAAGCCCACGCGCAGGAAGAATCCCATCACGTGGTGGACAAAGACCCAGACCAGAGGCGCCAGCAGGATGTTGGCGCCGATGCAGAGCAGGGCGACCAGCGCCCAGTGCAGCTGACCATCCGCCGACAGGAAGTAGTAGCCGTAGGGGATGGAGGCGCGCAGCTCCAGCGTGGGCAGAAAGGTCAGCAGCACCATCCAGAGCGCGTGCTTGAGCATCGTGTTCATCTTTCTTCCTCGTCGGCCCGACCGAACCGCGGGGTACGGACAGAGGGCCATTTCGAGATGGATTCGAGCAGTGGCTCCTCGGTGGTGTCCAGGCGCAGGGGCGTGACCGTGGCCCAGCCCTCGACGACCGCCGGGCCATCGCTACCCGCGATGTCACCAAAACCGACGTGCTCACCACCGATCCAGAAGTAGGGTCGCCCCTTGGTGTCGCGCCGCTCGTCTACGCTGCGACTCCAATAGCGCCGCCCCAGGCGCGCGCTGCGCAGGCCCTTGATCCGCGACAGGGGCAGGTCGGGCACGTTCAGGTTGAGCAAGATCTCGGGCGGTAGCGGGTTGCGCAGCAGGTCCCCGGCCAGCTCTCTTGCCAGTTGCCCCGCGGAGGCCCAGCAATGCTCGTCGATGGGAGTGCTCCAGTCGACAAAGAGGCTGACCGAAAGCGCAGGCAGGCCCCAGATGGCCGCCTCCCGCGCCGCTCCCACGGTGCCGGAGTAGTAGACGTCGTAGGCCACGTTGGCGCCCCGGTTGATGCCGCAGATCACCAGATCCGGCTCGGGACAGTAACGCTGCAGGCCCATGTAGACGCAGTCGGCCGGATTTCCATCCACCGAATACCTGCGTTCTCCCACCTGTCTCGCCCGTAGCGGACGGTGCAGGGTCAGGGCGTGCCCCGTGGCGGACCGCTCCCGGGAAGGAGCCACAACCCAGCATTGCCCCAGCTCGGAGAACGCTCGCTCCAGCGCGCGCAGGCCTGGAGCGAAGATGCCATCGTCATTGCAGAGCAGGAATTTCACTTGATCACCGAGGCCGCACCCATAACCCGCTTCCGGACCCAGGTGGGGGGACACGAAGCGTGCTATGATAGAAACGTGGGTAGACGCTTGCGCCCGCAAGCGCGATCAGTCCCGCAACCCCCGGCCCGGCACCCGCATCCCCGCCGCCAGGCCAACCATCCCCCCCTCTCCTCCACCAACCCCATACTCCCTCCCCGGGAGAGCGAGACGGTTCATGCGGTCCCGATACGCAGATCTCTTTCGTCGACTGGCCGATCCAGACCCACGGCAGATCGACAAGGCTTTTGATTCCATCCTGTTCGACAGGGAGCAGGCGGTCCCCGACCTGGTCGAGGGCTACTGTGCAGGCGGACTGTCCCAGGACGTGCGCTACCTGCTGGTCCAGCTGCTCGGCTTCACCGAGAGCCAAGAGGCCCTGCCCACCGTGGAGAGCGCCTTGGAGGATCCCTCCCCCCGCGTGCGCGCCGAGGCCTGTCGGTCCCTCACGGACCTGCGCGCCCGCCGTTCCCTCCCCTTCCTGCGCCGCAGGTTGGAGGACGTGGATCCCGAGGTGCGTGGTGCGGCCATCGACGCCATCTCCAGTCTGACCAGGCACTGAATACGGCTGACGCTTCGCCGGTGCCACCCTCGCGGGCAGGCAAGGCCCTGCCCCACGCGGGACGGGCTATGTTTCGGGAATGATCAGCTCCCCATTCGTCGTCCGCCGCAGGCCCCACGGGACTCCTCTCTCCATCCTCGAGCAGCCCACGCTCCGCATGGGCTTGCCGTTTTTCATCGCGCTCGCGCTCTACCTGCTGGCCCCGTTCGAGGCCCAGGCCCGACGTGCCCGCAAAGCCAGCTGGCCTGAGACCCTCGAGCGTGTCTCGCACGCCGTGCTGGCCATCGAAGTCTCCGTCACCCGCTCCCTCGACACCGACTCCGCCTCTTCCAGCCTGGGGACCGGCTTCATCGTGGACAAAGAGCGCGGCCTGGTACTCACCAACCGGCACATGGTCCACGTGGGCCCGGTTCGTGCGCGCGGCATCACCCACAACAACGAAGAGGTGGAGCTGCACGCCATCTACCGCGACCCGATCCACGACTTCGGCTTCTTCCGCTTCGACCCGCAGCAGGTGCACTACATGGAGATCGAGGAGCTGCCGTTGGCTCCTGGCAACGCCACCGTCGGAACCGAGATCCGCGTAGTGGGCAATGACGCTGGTGAGAAGCTCTCCATCCTCGATGGCACCCTGGCGCGCCTGGATCGTCCGGCCCCCAACTACGGAAGGGCCTCCTACAACGACTTCAACACCTTCTACTACCAGGCCGCCACCTCCACTTCCGGGGGCTCTTCCGGTTCGCCGGTGGTGGACATCACCGGCTCGGTTGTGGCGCTCAATGCCGGCGGCAGCCATTCTGCCGCTTCGTCTTTCTACCTCCCCTTGCAGCGGGCGGCGCGCGTGCTGGACTGCATCCGCAATGGCCAACCCGTGCCCCGGGGAACCATGCAGGCCATCTACCGGCACGAGCCCTTCGAAGAGCTGCGCCGGTTGGGCCTGACCCCTGCCAGCGAGGCCCTGATGCGCAGCAGCCGGGAGGACATCACCGGCATGCTGGTGGTCCGCGAGGTCATCCCCGGCGGACCGGCGGATGAGAACCTCCAGCCTGGCGACATCATCGTGACCATCGACGATCGCCTGGCCGTCGATTTCGACGTCATGGAGGACCGCCTGGACGCCAGGGTCGGACAGAGCGTCCAGCTCTCCATCGAGCGCGGAGGGAGGCACCTCGACATCGAGCTGCAGGTGGACGACCTGCACCAGCTGAGCCCATCCCGCTTCGTGGAGTTCTCCCAGGCGATTCTGCAAGAAACCTCGCTGCAGGTGGCGCGCAATCACCACGTCCCGGCCCGCGGGGTCATGCTGGTAGAGGCCGGCTACGCCTTCCGACGCGCGCGCATCCCCCGGGAATCGCTGCTGCTGTCCATCGATGACCAGCCCATCCGGACTCTGGAGGACCTGGCAGCGGTCCTGGGATCGCTGTCCGACGGCCAGCGCGTGCGGACGCGCTACGTGGATCTGGATCACCCGAGACAGGAACAGCTGGCCACCCTCACCATCGACCACAGGTGGTCCCCCATGCGCAGCTGCATCCGCGATGACAGCTCTGGCATCTGGGATTGCCGGCAGCTGCTGCCCGAGCCCACCACGACAGCCGAGCAGGCCCCCGCCGCTGAGAAACCCAGCGACAGCTTCGAGCAGGTACGCGACCCGGTGGCGTCCATCCTGGCGCCCTCGCTCTGCCACGTGCGCTTCACCATCCCCTACCGCAGCGAGGGCGTGGAGGGCTGGACCTATATCGGCGCAGGCCTGGTCGTGGACGCCGAGCAGGGTCTGGTCTACACGGACCGTGGCACGGTGCCCGTGGCCTTGGGCGATGTGGTCCTGACCTTCGCCGGTTCCACCCGCATCCCCGCCGAAGTGGTCTACCTGCACCCCCGCCACAACCTGGCCGTGCTGCGCTACGATCCGACCGCGCTGGGCAGCATTCCGGTTCGCACCGCCCAGCTGCTGCCCGGTGCCAGCATGGACGCGGGCGACACCGTGCACCAGGTCGGCCTGACATCGGCCATGCGCGTGGTCTCCCAGCAGACCACGATCTCGCGCGTGGATGCGGTGTCCAGCGGCACCAGCTCACCGCCTTCCTTCCGCGAGAGCAACACCGAGGTCTACAAGCTGGCGGATTCGGCCTCTTCCATCGGCGGTGTGCTGGCGGATGAGCAGGGACGCGTGGTAGCGCTGTGGACCTTCAACGTCGACGGCGACTCCAGCGGGCACTTCCTGGGTCTGCCCGTCGACCTGCTCTGGGACGTGGTCCAGCCCTTGCGCGAAAGGCAGAAGCCACGCCTGGCGGATCTGGGCCTGGACGTGGCCCCCATCAGCCTGGCGGACGCGCGTGATCGCGGTGCGCCGAGCGCGTGGATCGATCGCCTGGCCGCCGCGGATCCGGAGCGGCGACAGGCCCTGACCGTGGTACGCAGCCATCCGGAGGCCCCTTCCTTCGAGAGCCTGCAGGGCGGCGACGTGATCCTCTCTCTGCGGGGCCAACCCCTGACGCGACCTCGACAGCTGGAGTCCCTGTTGCGGGACCTGGAGGGTCCGGTCCAGGTGCTGCGGCTGCGCGACGGCACGCTGGAGGAGATCGAGGTCGAGCCTCTGATCCTGGACGGGGACGGCATCTCGCGCGTGGTCTCCTTCGCCGGTGCGCTCTTTCACGAGCCCCATTGGGCGGTGGGCATGGACTACGGCGTGCAGGCCAGCGGGCTCTACGTCTCGTGGTACTGGTATGGAGGTCCGGCCGCGGCCTTCGGCCTGCGCGCCTCCACCCTGGTGCGTGCCGTGAACGACGAGCCGGTCAATGACCTGAACTCCTTCCTGGACATCGTCCGCGGGATGGAGGACGGCGCCGCCGTGCGGCTACAGGTCAGCAACCTCAACCAGCAGGACGACGTCACCACCCTGCTGCTGGACACGCGCTACTGGCCCACGAGCCTCATCGAAAGGGTCGAAGGAGAGGGCTGGAGAACTGAGGTGCTCGACTAGGGGCGCGGTCGGTCGCGCCTGCCGCGCAGGCCTGGCCCCATTCCATGTCACGCGCTATTCCCGTCTCGAAATCGTCAGCTCGAAAAAGGAAACCCACCATGCGCTTGCTACCGCTTATCCTGGCTTTCAGCTGCCTGGCCTGCAACAACAAGGGCGCCGACAGCGCCTACTCGGAAGGCGATGCCGATGGAGACGGCTGGCTGGAAGAAGAGGGCGACTGCGACGACAGCGACCCCAACGTCTACCCCATGGCCGAGGAGATCCCCTGCGACGGCATCGACAACGACTGCATCCTGGGCGACCTGAACGACCAGGATGGCGATGGCTACCAATGTCCAGAGGTAGGAGGGGACGACTGCGACGACCTGGATCCCGAGATTCACCCTGGCGCAGCTGACGACTGCGGCGATGGTGCCGACTACGACTGCGATGGCTTCGATGAATGCGACTGCGACGGCGACAGCTACGACGGGGAGCAGTGCGATGGCGACGACTGCGACGATACGGACGCCACCGCCTACCCCGGAGCCGAGGACGCCTGCTACGACGACATCGACTCGGCTTGCGACGGCGGCGATGAGTACGACTGCGATGGCGACGGCTACACGTCGGCCGACCACGGTGGCAATGACTGCGACGATGCCGATGCCGCGGTGCATCCGGGAGCCAAGGATGTCTGCTACGACGGCGTAGACACCGACTGCGACGATTTCGACGACAACGACTGCGACGAAGACGGGTATGCCAGTACGGAGTACGGCGGTGATGATTGCGACGATGCCGACGCCAGCATCAACCCCGGTGTCGAGGACGCCTGCTACGACGGCCTCGACGCCAACTGCGCGGAGGACGACGACTACGACTGCGACGGCGACGGCTACCTGCCCGAAGACTACGCGGACAAGACCGACGAGCCCGACTGCGACGACGAGGACGCCAGTGTCTACCCGGGCGCTTCCGAGGGCAGCGTGGACGGCGTGGACAACGACTGCGACGGCGAGACCGACGAAGACGCCTACTGCAACCTCTACGCGCCGCTGTCCAACGGCCTCTCGGCCACGCGCGACTACGACATGATGCGCGATGGCGTGAACTACGCCGAGGTGGTCACCATCACGGCATGGGACGCCAAGACCGGAGAGGCCACGGTCAGCCGCGACTGGACCGACACCGCCGGCTCGGTCACCACCGTGGACGAGTACTGGACCTGCGATGCCACCGGCGTCACGATGAGCGGCTTCGACGCCACCTCCATGGGCATGACCGCCCTGGCCGTGAACTACAGCGCGGACCGGCCTCTACTGCTGGACGAGGCCTCCATGGCGGCTGGCGAGACGTGGTCATATGACTACACCGCCTCTGACATGACGATGGGCATTCTCTGGGAGGCCGAGGGTGGATACAGCGTCGTGGGCACCGACACCATCAAGGTGGCGGCCGGCAGCTTCGACGTGCTCGTCATCGAGAACGACTACGTCACCACCGACATCAGCTCCATGGGCTGGATGATGAAGATGTTCGGCATGAGCAGCTTCGACCGCGATGTGACGGTCACGATGTACTTCGCCGAGCGCGTGGGGCTGGTCTACTCCGAAGAGGTCGATACGTACGGACAACTGCTCGAGACGCGTGAGCTGACCGCCTACAGCGGCTTCTACCCCTAGGCCCGCCCGGGCGAACGAAGGCCATCCGCGGCGCAGCACGCAAAAAGGGCCAGGTCCGAAGACCTGGCCCTTGTCGTCTCTTCTCAGATGAGGGGACTAGGGCGAAGGTGCGCTGGGCGCCTCACCCGCCTCCTTGTACTCCTCGGCAGCGGCCAGATCCTGCGTCTCACCGTACTGCTGCAGCACGTTGATCCAGGCGAAGACGAGCTCGCGCTCCGCCTTGTCTCCGCCGCCGTTGGCGATGCGCCTCAGGCCGCGGTCCACCACCTTCAGCTTGTCGAGAGAAGCCTCGATCATCTGGCGGGGGGTCTGTTCCGACTCCTCCATGGGGGTGTCCATGGCCTCGCCCAGCACGGCGTCCAGCCTGGCGACGACGGCATCGGCCGCTTCCTGCATGGCCTCGCCCTCGGAAGACTCTCGAGAACCGCCAGACTCGGCCATCTTGGCCACAGCCGTCGTAGCCACGACCTGGCAGACCTCGTCGATGACAGGGTTCATCTCGTCTTCGAGAACCGCGCGGTAGGTGGGGATCATGTCCTCGGCAGCCGAGGAGGCCGCCCGGGCGATGTTCGGCGCGCCTTCCACCACCAGCTCACGTACATGAGCGCTCACCTGCGGTGCTGCGTCCACCGCCGCTCCAGCAGCGACCTCGGCCAGATCCTCGGGATCCAGAACCTTGCCCATCTGCACAGACAGCCAGATCAAGTATAGGCCGACGATCACGACGATGGCCCCCGCGATGATCATCGTGTTCTTGTTGTTCTTCTGCTCCTGGCCCAGGTCGGACTCGAGGCGCGTGACGATGCCTTGCATTTCTTGGTTCGCCATGGTGCTAGCCTCCTTCCGCGACGCGGGAGTTGAAGATCTCGCTCATCAGGAAGAGCACGTCCTCCATGGAGCGGTCACCGGTCTCCTCGCGGTCTTCCGAGGCCTGGGCCTGGAGTTTCTGCACGGTTTCGTTGATGGACTGCAACAGCTTGACGTGCTGCTGGAAGGTGGTGTCGAGCTCACCCTGCGCCCAGAGACGCGCGGCAGCCTGCAAGCGCACCATCAGCGCCTCGTAGGCTTCCGGATCCTCGGCGAAGCGCGGGAACTTCTCCTTCATGCCGTTCTTTCCGGCTTCGGCCGCAGCCAGGAACTCCCGGTCGAGCGCAGTCTTCATGTACTCGCCCAGATTCTTCTGGAAGACCTCAGCCTCAGCCTGCAGACGAGTGGAGAGGCGAGGCAGCAACTCCCCGGCTTCCTTCTGCAGTGCGCCGGAGATGGCAGGCACTGCGTCGTCCCCGATGGCCTTCATCTCACGTGCATAGGTGGGCCAGACGGTCTTCTGGGCCTGCATCTGCAACGACACCATGAAGGTATCGGTGTCGAAACCCGTGACCTTGAAGTACAGGTTTCCGAAGAAGAGCAGGAACATCAGCAGTACGCCTGCTGTCAAGGCACGACGGTAGAGGCGGCCTTTTGCTCGTTCCGCCTCGATCTCATCGAGCAGTTGGTTGATTCTCCCGGATTCTGCCACTACAGCACCTCGCATGATGGGATTGGGGGTCCATTGGCTGACGTGGACCGATGGTAGAGAATGCGGGACGCGGATTCAAGGGTATAGGAGTGCCCCACGGCGGAGCAGTCCCTGCAGCGGCAGGTCGCGCGCAAACGACACGCGGACGTAACGCGCCCTGTTTCACAGCTTCCACCAAAGTTTTCAGCAGACCCACCCCAAGTTGTGGACGAGAACTCTCCAGAGTCCTCCCCACGAATTGGGTAATTTATCAATATACCCTAAGAGCTCCTTTGCACGCCAGCTCAGTCGGAGTGGTTGCGCGCAGGACGGGCTCTTGCGCTTTCGGACCGCATCCACTCCCCTTCCGGAGAGTCCGCCAAGGGGCCTCGTGCAGGGGATCCCTCCGCGCACACGACGAAGCGCTGCAGCACGGAGTCCGGGTTCGGGGCGCTGTTCACCTCGCCCATGGCACAGACGATGCGTGCTCCGGCTGCGAGGACGGCAGCGAGGTTTCCGGTCCGGATGCCACCGATGGCCACGGCCGGAACGTCCGCCAATGCGATCATCCTTCCCATGGTCGCCAGGCCTAGGGCGCGTTCCGCGTCCGCCTTGCTCTTCGTGGGAAAGACGGGCCCCACCCCGATGTAGTCCGGCCGCAGGGCGCAGGCGGCAAGGACCTGCTCCGAGTTGTGCGTGGACAGGCCGATGATCGCCCTGGCGCCCAGGAGCCGTCGCGCTTCTGCGTAGGACGCGTCCCCTTGACCCAGGTGGACGCCATCCGCCCCCACCTGTTGCGCCACGAAGGGATCGTCATTGACGATGAACAGTCGATCCCCGGGTATGACGCTGCGGACTGCGCGGGCCTCGTTCAGGAGCTCGCGGCGCGGGACATCTTTCATCCGCAGCTGTATGCAGCGCAGGCCCAGCCGAACCATGGCGGCCGCCATGGAGACATGGCCCACCTGCGGATCGCTGATGATCCCGTAGAATCCGGCGCTGGGGAAGGACCTCATGGGCGCTCCTGGGCGTTCGGGCGGGCCGAACCGCCCTTTGCTAACCCGAAGCAGTGCGGCTTGCCTGGGTTCCTTGGGGGGGAAAAGCTAACGCAAAGGCGCAAAGAGGCGAAGACGCAGAGGCCTTGGCCTAGGTGGCTGCCGGGATGCGTCGTGGAGAGGGGAGAGGGGTGAGGGAAGGGGGTGCGGGTTCGGGTAGAGGGGAAGACTGAGGCTGTCCTGTTCTGTCGCGGGCCTCGGTTCCAGTCAGACCAACGCCGCCGCAGGGGCTCTGCCCAGCCAGGTTCCGAGGGTTAGGCTTGTAGGAGAATGGCAAGCGACCAGCCTCGACCCGAGCCCGGAGAGACCCTGGACCGTCTCGCCGGCAACTGGCGGATCTTCCAGCTGCGACGGGGCCACCGCTTTGCCACCGACGACCTGCTCACGGCCTGGACCGCCTGGCGCGCCCAGCCGGGGGCCGAGCGCGTGCTGGATCTGGGCTGCGGTGTGGGCTCCATCGGCCTGCTGGTGCTGCGCAGGCTCTCTCCCAGCGCCCAGCTGACGAGTGTGGAGGTGCAGGCGGTCAGCGCGGAGTTGGCCCGCAAGACGGTGGCCTTCAACGGGCTGCAGCGTCGAGTACGCATCATCAACGGTGACCTGCGCGCAGATGGCCTGCTGCGCGATGCCGGCGTCTTCGAGTTGGTGACCGCCAATCCTCCCTACATCCCTCCGCATCGCGGCGTGGCTTCCCCACACCCGCAGCGGGCGGCCGCCCGCCTGGAGCTGCATGGCGATATCCGCGACTTCTGCCGCCGGGCCGCGGCGCACCTGGCGCCCGGCGGCCGCTTCTGCTTCTCTCATGCCGCCGCCGATCCGCGCCCCCCGCTGGCGGTGAGGGACGCGGGCATGCGTGTCCTCTGTCGCCGAGAGGTGCTGTTTCGACAGGGCCGGGCGCCGACCATCGCCCTGTACACCTGCGCCTGGGAAGGCGAGACCGTGACCTGCGCGCCCCTGGTCGTGCGCGGCGCGGACGGCGCGTGGAGCCCGGGACACAGCGCCCTGCGCCTGCAGATGGAGATCGACCCGTGAGGGATTTCAGGTCGGAGCTTGCCAGCGACAAGTGCTGGGACCGGATCACCCAGGAGCGCTTCGAGTCCGGCGCCGTCCTGGACGACTGCATCCTGCAGAACCGGGAGGAGCTCGTGGCGCTCTGCGAGTTCATCGAGGCGCAGCGCATCCGCTCCTACCTGGAGATCGGCCTCTGGACCGGGCGCCTGCTCTGCGCCCTGCAGCGCATCTTCCGCTTCGAGCGCGTGGCGGCCTGCGACCACGGCTGGGCCAAAGAGAACGGCCTCCGGATCCACCTGCCCCCCGAGGCTGATTTCTACCACGGCGACTCCGAGTCGCAGGGCTTCTTGCGCTGGAGAGAGGCCTTGGGCCCCATCGACCTGGTCTTGCTGGACGCCAACCACGCCTACCACGCCGTGCGCAGGGACTTCGAGATCAACCGGCGCTTCCCACATCGCTTCCTGGCGTTGCACGACATCACGGGAGCCCAGCGTCAGACCACTGGCGTGGGGCGCCTCTGGAGAGAGCTGCCAGAGCGTGAGAAGACCGAGATCATTCGCCCCCATACGGAGATCGGCCTGGATCGTTCCGTGATGGGGATCGGCATCTGGGCCGAGAGCTCTTCCTAGCCTCGCGGCCTCAGACGAGCGGCTGGGGCAGCACGATGCTCTCGAAGACCTTGAAGGCGTAGCCATCGGTCATCATGGAGATGAAGTCCACCACCACGCGCGGTGCCTCGGGCATCTGCGCGTATCCGGCGCCGGACACGAAGCGGGCCAGCTTGGCCATGTGCAGCGGGCTGCTGGGCGCCGTCTCGCCCCAGCGCTCGGGAGGCTCTTCGAGCAGGTGTCGATGCATCACCTCGAAGATGCACTCCAGGATGGAGTCCGCCTTCTCCCGGTATTCCTCGAGCCGCTGATCGTAGTAGATGTGCTGGTAGTTGAAATCCCGCAACAGCAGCGCGGCCTCGTGCACGCGCTCCGAGAAGCCCACTTCCCCGGGCCGCTGCTGGTTGCAGGCGATGACATCTTGCACCAGCGTGTTGATGATCTCCCGATTGTCTTGCCCCAGGACTTCCATCACGTCCCTGGGCAGCGTGGGCAGGTGGTCCCCCAGCGCGGTCTGGGCGTCCTCGTAGTCGCGGCCCAGGTAGGCGATGCGATCGGCCATGCGGACCACGCAGCCTTCGACCGTGATGGGCAGGGTGCCGCGGCCGGACAGGTCGGCCGGGTCGCGCTCGTCGCTGGCGGGGCGGGGGGAGATGTGCTGCTCGGTGCTCTCGCCGCAGTGGCAGCGGATGCCATCGCGGATCTCGTAGCAGAGGTTCAGCCCTGGGAAGTCCCGCCCGCTCACCGCCGAGAGCTGGTCCACCACGCGCAGGCTCTGGGCCTCGTGGGTGTACTCCAGCTGGGCCTCGGCGGCCCGGCGGCGGTTGAGCAGCTCCTCGAGCACCTTCTCGCCCGAGTGGCCGAAGGGGGCGTGTCCCAGGTCGTGCCCCAGGGCGATGGCGTAGGCCAGGTCGTCGTTGAGGCGCAGCGCGCGGCAGATGGTGCGCGAGATGGTGGCCACGTACAGGGAGTGGTCCATGCGCGTGGTGATGTGGTCGTTCTCGGGCGAGAAGAAGACCTGGGTCTTGTTGCGCAGCCTGCGAAAGGGCTTGGCGTGCAGGATGCGATGCCCGTCACGCTCGAAGGGCGTGCGGATGGTGTCGGGGACCTCTGGATGCCGCCTACCCCGGCTGTCGGCGCTCAAGAAGGCGAAAGGATGGGTGAAGCGCACGCGCTCCGCTTCGAGCCGTTCTTGCGCGATGGACATTCTGCGGCTCCTGCGGTCGGGGGGAGGCCGCTGAGGATATCCCGCTACCAGGGAGCGGGGGACTTTGGTCGGGGCGTCCGGATCGCGCGTAGCGAGCGATACTTGTGCCACGTACTCAAGAAAAACCCCCGACTCTTGAGAGCCGGGGGACTTTGGTCGGGGCGTCCGGATCGCGCGTAGCGAGCGATACTTGTGCCACGTACCCAAGAAAAATCCCCGACTCTTGAGAGCCGGGGATTGATGGTCGGGGCGACTGGATTCGAACCAGCGACCACTTGAACCCCATTCAAGTGCGC